>NZ_JBTOQG010000004.1:0-190403 GCF_055283955.1 Pseudomonas sp. HP_12 | reverse complement strand
CGTCAGGACATGGATGTCCGTTCGGCGCGGGCCCACGGAGCGTCGTCGGAGTGAGGGTATTCCGACGAAGGAGGAACCCAACCAGGAGCAAGCACCCTTGGTTACTTGGGGTGCTTTTCCAAGTAACTCGCCGAAGGCGAAACGTCTGCCGTTAGGCAGATGCTCTTGATCTAGCCATCTGACACCACCCATCTGATCCGTATTTATAAGCCTTACCTGAATCTGTACTGAAACAGCGGCAACCCCCAAGATCACTTCACTCCCGGCAGACCGATCACGCCCGACCGGTCCCCATCACCCGGCCCGAAACCCCTAGTACTTCATACTTGCGTAGGAGAACCCCATGGCCAAGCTCGCCATCTTCCTGTTCGGCTTTCTCGCCCTGACCCTCATGATCGGCGCGCTAGCCACAATCTCCCCGACCTGATCCCGACCTGACACCCTCCGCGCTCCCCGCAACCTGACGGCAGACACACGCTCTGCCGTTTCCGCATTCCCCTGAGAAACGTGAAACCTCAAACCCCCAAACCCCCAAACGCCCAAACGCCATTCATCCGCCAACCCCCATCCCCACCCTTGACGCCTATTTGTAACGGGACAATACTCAACGCAGATTCATATAGATGACTACATAACTACAACAGCGAAGCGCCTCCATGAACCGACTTTCCAGCGATGTCCGCTTGCCGCTCTACCAACGCCTGCGAGACCAGCTCGCCGAACAGATCGCCAACAACCGCTGGCGCCCGGGCGAAGCCATTCCTACCGAAGCTGCGCTGTCCAGCGAGTACTGCCTGTCCACCGGCACCGTGCGCAAAGCCATCGACATGCTGGTCAACGAAAACATTCTCGAACGCCAACAGGGCCGCGGCACCTTCATTCGCCGGCCGCAGTTCCAGTCCTCGCTGTTCCGCTTCTTCCGCTTTCAAAGCGTCTCCGGCGAACGCCAGGTGCCCGAAAGCCGCATCCTCTCCATCGAAGCCGTCACCGCGCCCTCGGCCGTTTCCCACGCCCTCGGTCTGCCGCTGGACGCGCCGGTGATTCGCCTGATCCGCCTGCGATTGCTCGACGCCCAGCCCGTGCTCGCCGAAGAAATCTGGTTGCCCCAGGTGCAGTTTCAGACCCTGCTGGAAATCGACCTCAGCCGCCAGGGCCCGCTGCTCTATCCGATCTACGAAGAGCAATGCGGCCAGGTCGTGGCCTACGCCGAAGAAACCCTGACCGCCGAAGCCATCAACGACACCCACGCCCGCTTGCTGCAGGTGCCGGTCAACAGCCCGGTGGTGGTGATCGAGCGTCTGGCGCGCAACTACGCCGGACAACCGCTGGAATGGCGCCGTTCGCGCGGCCATGCCAGCCACTTCCGCTACAGCGTCGACATCCGCTGAAGCGCCGCTGAGAAATCCGAATTCTGCACCCAAGCCCGTCACTCAGAACGGGCTCTACAGCACCTGCTGCTTCACACTTATAAGGACAAAAACCATGTTCAACTGGTATCGCCACGTCACTCCTCGGGAGCGCAAAACGTTTTGGGCCTGCTTCGGCGGATGGTCGCTGGACGCCCTGGAAGTTCAGATGTTCGGCCTGGCGATTCCGGCGCTGATCGCCGCCTTCGCGTTGACCAAGGGTGACGCCGGCCTGATCAGTGGCGTGACGCTGATCACCTCGGCCCTCGGCGGCTGGGTCGGTGGCACGCTGTCCGACCGCTACGGCCGGGTGCGCACGCTGCAGTGGATGATCCTCTGGTTCTCGTTTTTCACCTTTCTGTCGGCGTTCGTCACCGGCTTCAGCTCGCTGCTGATCGTCAAGGGGCTGCAGGGTTTCGGCATCGGTGGCGAGTGGGCCGCAGGCGCGGTGTTGATGGCCGAAACTATCAACCCGAAATACCGTGGCAAGGTCATGGGCACCGTGCAGAGCGCGTGGGCGGTGGGCTGGGGCCTGGCCGTCGGCGTGTTTACCTTGATCTATTCGTTCGTGCCTCAAGACATGGCCTGGCGGGTGATGTTTCTGGTCGGCCTGCTGCCGTCGCTGCTGATCATCTGGGTGCGCCGCAACGTCGAGGAGCCGGACAGCTTTCAGCGCCTGCAAAAAGACAACGCCATCCCGCAGAGCTTCTTCAAATCCCTGGCCGGCATCTTCCGCCCGGAACTGATCCGCGTGACGCTGCTCGGCGGCTTGCTCGGCCTCGGCGCCCACGGCGGTTATCACGCGGTGATGACCTGGCTGCCGACGTTCCTGAAAACCGAACGCAATCTGTCGGTGCTCAACTCCGGCGGTTACCTGGCAGTCATCATCGTCGCCTTCTGGTGCGGCTGCATTGCCAGCGGCTTTCTCATCGACCGCATCGGCCGCCGACTGAACATCGTGCTGTTCGCCCTGTGCTGTGTCGTCACTGTGCAGTGCTATGTGTTCCTGCCGCTGACCAACACACAAATGCTGTTCCTCGGTTTCCCGCTGGGCTTCTTCGCCGCCGGCATTCCGGCCAGCCTTGGCGCGCTGTTCAACGAGCTGTATCCGGCTGACGTGCGCGGGGCAGGGGTGGGCTTTTGCTACAACTTCGGCCGTGTGCTGTCCTCGGTCTTCCCGTTCCTGGTGGGCCACATGAGCGAATCGATGTCGCTGGGTTCCGCCATCGGCATCGACGCCGGGATCGCCTATGGCGTCGCCGTGATTGCCGCGTTGTGCCTGCCGGAAACCCGCGGTCGCAGCCTGGAAGCCAGCCCTACTGCCGGCGCCGTCGCAGACACTCGCAGCGAAACCGCCCGCGCCTGATTTCCCCTTCCGCGCGGCGCCTGTTGCGTCGCGCATTTTTTGATAGATGAGATCCATGTCCGACCTCTTTTCCGTCTCCCCCCCGTCGATCCTTGGCATCGACGGCCACGCACACGTCTTCAGCAGGGAGCTGGACCTGACATCGGCACGACGCTATTCACCCGAATACGACGCCACGCTGGCGATGTACCGGGATCAACTTCACCAGCACGGCCTGAGCCATGGCGTGCTGGTGCAACCGAGTTTCCTCGGGACCGATAACCGTTACTTGCTCGACGCCCTTCAACAGGCGCCGGATCAACTGCGTGGCGTGGTGGTGGTCGACCGCGACATTAGCCGTGCCGCGTTGGACGAGATGGACCGGCTGGGCGTCGTTGGCGTGCGTCTGAACCTGATGGCCAAGGCGCTGCCGGACTTTTCCGAACCGCAGTGGCAGGTGTTCTTCGGGCACATCGCCGTGCTCGACTGGCATGTAGAAGTGCACCGCCACGTCGCCGATATGCCTGCGCTGCTGGCCGGGCTGATGCCGTTCGGCATGAAGATCGTGATTGATCACTTTGGTCGGCCCGACGCCCGCCTGGGCCTCAATCAACCGGGCTTTCCCCAGATGCTGGAGCTGGGCCGGAGCGGGCAACTGTGGATGAAAGTCTCGGGCATTTACCGGCTGGAGGGCAGCGCGCAAGAGAACCTCGATTTCGCCCGTGCCGCGCTGTCGTTGCTGGTCGACGCTTTCGGTCAGCAGCGGCTGGTCTGGGGCAGTGATTGGCCCCATACCCAGCATGAAAACAGTGTCAGCTATAGCTCTGTGGTCGAGCAGCTGCAGGCGCTGGGCTGCTCCGCGCCATTGATGCGCTCGTTGCTCATCGACGCACCTCAGGTGCTGTTTGATTTCCCGCCGACCGAGGCCTGATCCGACCGAGGCCTGATCCGGCTTCAGGCGCGCGTTTCTCGCCGTTGATCAGGGCCGGCTGATGTGCGGCCGGTCGGGATCGTCGCCGGGGCTGTGAATGCTGATCCGGCGGGCCTTGGCCCCTTGGGGTTCGACCCGCAGCAGGAAGACGATCAGCAAACCATTCTTGAAGGTCGCGCCCTGTACCTCAATGTGATCGGCCAGATGGAAGACCAGCCGGAACGGCCCATGGGCGATGCCCTGATGCAGGTACGTCACGCCGCCATCGGTCTGGGCTTCAGCCCCGCAAACGGTGAGCACGTTTCTTTCCAGGGTCAGGTCGAGGTCAGCGGCCGCAAGCCCGGCTGTGGCGATCACGATTCGGTAATGATCCGTGCCGTATCGTTCGACGTTGTGAGGGGGGCCGCTGGCGTTTATTTCGCTGTGCAAGGCAGATTCAAAAAAATCGTTGAAGCGATCAAAGCCCACTGATTGCCGGAACAACGGGGCCAGTGAAGCGGTGGTGGCCATGCCTGAATCTCCTGGAGATTGCCACGGTGATCAAGACGCCGGTCGACGCCGGCTCTGCACTTGATGCTGTTGTTAGAGTTGAGCTCAAGCGCCAGAAAATACAAGCACCTCCGTTAAATACTCCGCCAACAGAACCGCTCTATCGTCGCCCAAACATTTGCCTATTAGACGGCTGGCCAGAGTCGTCTAGTCTTGTGCGAGTGCTAGCCTGGGCTGTCTCGCTGATGGCCGAAAAAGTAAAAAGTAAACAAGAAGGTGAGTAGACCATGTCGACTGAATCGAAATGCCCGATCAACCACGCAGCCGGAGGCGGAACCACAAACCGTGACTGGTGGCCGAACCAGCTGAACCTCAAGATCCTGCACCAGCACTCGCCATTGACTGACCCGATGGGCGAGGGCTTCGACTACGCCAAAGAATTCAAGAGCCTCGATTTCGCAGCCGTCAAACGCGACCTGCTGGAAGTGATGACTCAATCCCAGGAGTGGTGGCCGGCCGACTTCGGTCACTACGGTCCGCTGTTCATTCGCATGGCCTGGCACAGCGCCGGGACCTACCGCACCGCTGACGGCCGTGGCGGCGCAGGGGCCGGGCAGCAGCGCTTCGCACCGCTCAACAGCTGGCCGGACAACGTCAACCTCGACAAGGCTCGCCGCCTGATCTGGCCGGTGAAGCAAAAGTACGGCAGCAAGATTTCCTGGGCCGACCTGATCGTGCTCACTGGCAACGTCGCGCTGGAGTCCATGGGCTTCAAGACCTTCGGTTTTTCCGGTGGGCGTGCCGATGTCTGGGAACCGGACGAAGCTGTTTACTGGGGCGCTGAAACCACCTGGCTGGGCGGTGAAGACCGTTACGGCGCGCACAAGGACATGCAACAGCCGGGCGAGGGCACGCTGGTTGCGGAGCCGGAGCACCACAGCGAAGAACAGACCCGCACCGCCAACGGCGAGCGCAACCTCGAGAACCCATTGGCCGCCGTGCAGATGGGCTTGATCTATGTAAACCCGGAAGGGCCGGAAGGTGTGCCTGATCCGGCGGCGTCGGCTCGGGACATCCGCGAGACGTTCGGTCGCATGGCCATGAACGATGAGGAAACCGTCGCCCTGATCGCTGGCGGCCACGCCTTCGGCAAGACCCACGGTGCCGGTCCCGCTGACAACGTCGGCCCTGAACCGGAAGCTGCAGGCCTTGAAGCACAAGGGCTGGGCTGGCGCAGCACCTATGGCTCCGGCAAGGCCGGCGATGCCATCACCAGCGGGCTTGAAGTGACCTGGACCTCCACCCCAACCCAGTGGAGCAACGAGTACCTGGAAAACCTGTTCGGCTTCGAGTGGGAGCTGACCAAGAGCCCGGCCGGCGCCCATCAGTGGAGACCGAAGAATGGCGAGGGCGCGGGCAAAATCCCCCATGCCTTCGACCCGGCCAAACGCCAGGAACCGCGCATGCTGACGTCCGATCTGGCGCTGCGTGTGGACCCGGCTTACGAGCAGGTCTCCCGACGCTTCCTGGAAAACCCTGACCAATTGGCCGATGCCTTCGCCCGCGCCTGGTTCAAGCTGACCCACCGGGACATGGGCCCGCTGGCCCGCTACCTCGGCCCGGAAATGCCAGCCGAAGAGCTGCTGTGGCAGGACCCGATCCCCGAGGTCAACCACCCGCTGGTGGACGCCAATGATGTAGCTGCGCTGAAGGAAAAAATCCTGGCGTCCGGGCTGTCGGTTTCGCAGCTGGTCGGCACGGCCTGGGCGGCGGCGTCCACCTTCCGTGGTTCTGACAAACGCGGCGGTGCCAACGGCGGCCGTCTGCGTCTGGCCCCGCAGAAAGACTGGGCGGTCAACCAGCCGGCCAATCTGGCTGGCGTGCTGCAAACCCTGGAGCGCGTTCGCGACGAATTCAACGGCGCCCAGTCCGGCGGCAAGCAGATTTCGCTGGCTGATTTGATCGTTCTCGGCGGCAGCGCGGGTATCGAGCAGGCGGCGAAAAATGCCGGTCATCACGTCACTGTGCCGTTCACCCCAGGCCGTATGGATGCTTCCCAGGAGCAGACCGACGTCGAGTCGTTCGGCTTCCTTGAACCCATCGCCGACGGTTTCCGCAATTACCTCAAGGGCCATTACCGCGTCTCGGCAGAGAAGCTGCTGGTCGACAAGGCGCAGTTGCTGAACCTGACGGCACCGCAGATGACCGTTCTGATCGGCGGATTGCGCGTTCTGGATATCAATGCCGGGCACAGCCAGCACGGCGTCCTGACCGAAAGGCCGGGCACGCTGAGCAACGACTTCTTCAAGCACCTGTTGGACATGGGCGTCGAGTGGAAAGGCGTGTCGGGCGGCGACCAGCTGTTCGAAGCCCGCGACCGCAACACCGGCGCCGTCAAATGGACCGGCACCCGGGTCGACCTGGTGTTCAGTTCACACGCTCAATTGCGGGCCGTGGCGGAGGTCTACGCCAGTGCTGACGGGGAAGAGAGGTTCATCCAGGACTTCGTCGCCGCGTGGACCAAAGTGATGGAGCTGGACCGCTTTGATCTTGCTTGAGGTCAGGTGTTTTTAGCCTTCAGCGCGTCATAACCAACGCCTCCCTTGTGGAGGCGTTATTTTTTGCGAGAGGGCTCGAGTCCGTTCAGCCGCCAGAGAAATTGGCTGAATGTCCGGGCCTCTTCGTGAGCAAGCTCACTCCCACAGATCCGGGAACAACCGGAAATCCCGGGCCAAGCCACCATCCCGTGGGAGTGAGCTTGCTCACGAAGGCTGCTTGATGGGCAATGAATCAGGCAGGTTATTGTTATGTGTTGGCACCCCATCAAACAGTTCATTTACAGACTCTCCGAACTCTACCCCCGAACCTGGCAACCAAATGGCGTCCCACAGCGGATAATCTCCCACGCGGTTTACCAACCCTGCCCGCATGGGATTGGCCACGATGTAGCGGGCGAAGTGAATGAGATCATCCTCATGGCGCGCAGCGGCATCGTGATACCCAGACTGCCAGAGTGGTCCGTGTTTGCCGGTGACCCTGTTCACTGAAATGGCGGTCTTTGACTTGACTCGCTGAACAATGCTTGCAAGCGAGCCATGCTGAAGCTTCACTAACCAATGAAAGTGGTCAGGCATCACAACCCATGCCAGCGTTTTTGCGAATCCGCACTCCTGCACATCTCTCATTTCCCTGACGAGCAGCCGGCCCACTCGCCAGTCCCTGAAGTCATTTCTCATACAGTCGAGCCGGGAGGTGACCAGATAGATCCTCCCTGTCTCTGAATACCGCCCCGTGCGCAAGCTGTGGGAACGAGCTTTCGTGGTCATGATGTTTACCTCGGCTTCGGGTGCACACACCACGTTAGCTGCTTCCTGAACTGCGCTGATGAGGGTGTATTGCGCGGTATGTCCTGTAAACCCGCAAAAACCCGAACGTGCGAGCGAGCTTGCTCGCGAAGACTTACTTTCAGCCGGCAGAGAAAGTGGTTGAATGCCCCGGCCCCTTCGTGAACAGGATTGAGCGCCACCCCGGTCACTCCCACAAGTCCTGCAGCAACCGGAGATTTCGAATCAGCCCACCATCCCGTGGGAGTCGAGCTTGCTCGCGAAGGCTCACTTTCGGCCACCCGAGAAAGTGACTGAATGCCCCGGCCCCTTCGTGAGCAAGCTCACTCCCACAGGTCCAACGAACTGGCCGAAATATCGAGCCGAACCACCATCCCGTGGGAGTCGAGCTTGCTCGCGAAGACTTACTTTCAGTCACCAGAAAAAGTGGCTGAATGCCCCGGCCCCTTCGTGAGCAAGCTCACTCCCACAGGTCCAACGAACTAGCCGAAATATCGAGCCGAACCACCATCCCGTGGGAGTCGAGCTTGCTCGCGAAGGCCCACTTTCAGCCACCAGAGAGAGTGGCTGAATGCCCCGGCCCCTTCGTGAGCAAGTTTTACAGCAACCGGAGATTTCGAATCAGCCCACTATCCCGTGGGAGTCGAGCTTGCTCGCGAAGGCTCACTTTCAGCCGCCAGAGAATGTGGCTGAATGCCCCGGCCCCTTCGTGAGCAAGCTCACTCCCACAAGTCCCCCGAACTGGCCGAAATGTCGAGGCAGCCCACTATCTGGTGGGAGTCGAGCTTGCTCGCGAAGACTGACTTCCAGGCACCAGAGAAAATAGTTGAATGCCCCGGCCCCTTCGTGAGCAAGCTCACTCCCACAGGTCCAACGAACTGGCCGAAATATCGAGCCGAATCACCATCCCGTGGGAGTCGAGCTTGCTCGCGAAGACTGACTTTCAGGCCCAAAGAAGGTGGCTCAATGTACCGGCCTCTTCGTGAGCAAGCTCACTCCCACAAGTCCTGCAGCAACCTTAGATTCCGAGCCGAACCACCATCCCGTGGGAGTCGAGGTTGCTCGCGAAGACTTACTTGCAGCCACCAGAGAACGTGGCTCATTCACCGGCCTCGTGAGCAAGGTAGAGCGCCACCCTGGTCACTCCCACACAGGCGATGATTCACCCGCTTTTCCACCCCCCACCCAACGCCGTCATCAGCCCGACACTGGCCTGCAACCTATTGGTCTCAACCACCTGCAACCGCCGTTGTGCCTGAAGCGCCGCGGTTTGCGCGGTCACTACATCCAGGTAACTCGCGGCCCCGGCCTGGTAGCTGCTCATCGCCATCTGTTCGGCGTTTTGCGCGGCGTCGACAGCGGCGTGCTGGTCATCGGACTCGCGCTGCAGATCGCGCAGCTGACCCAGATTGTCTTCCACCTCGCGCACAGCCTTGAGCACCTGGCTGTGATACTGCGCGGCGGCCTCTTCAAACTCGGCCTTGGCTTGCCGCTCGTTGGCGCTGCGGCGGCCGCCGTCGAAAATCGGCAGGTTGACCAGCGGCCCCAGCGCCCAGTAACGATTGGCTGCCGCCAGCAGATTGCCGCTGCCCTGGGTTTGCCCGCCGAGCAGGCCGGTCAGGCTGAAGTCCGGGTACCACGCCGCTTTCGCCACGCCGATGTTGGCGTTGGCGGCGAACACGCGACGCTCTGCGGCGGCGACGTCGGGGCGTTGTTGCAGCAGGCTGCCGGGCAAGGCGTGGGGGATGCCGGGCAGTTTCAGCGGTTGCGCGTTCTGGGCCAGATGAACATCTCCGGGCATCGCGCCCACCAGTTCGGCGATGGCGTGTTCGCTGAGGTCGCGCTGGGCGTTGACGTCATCGAGTTGCGCACGGGCTTCGGCGAGCTGGCTTTGTGCACGGGTCAGGTCCAGTGCCGACGCGATCTTGCCCTCGTAGCGATCGCGGGTCAGTTGCAGGGCCTGGGTGTAATCGTCCAGCGAGGTCTGCAGGATGCGGCTCTGCGCGTCCAGCCCGCGCACCTGCACATACAGCGTCGCCAACTGGCGCTGCAGGCTCAGGCGCGCGACCGCCAGATCGTCCGCCGAGGCTTGGGCCTGGGCATCACCAGCCGCTACTTGATTGCGGATTTTGCCCCATAGGTCCGGATCGAAATTCAGGCTGAAACCGGCGGTGTCGCTGTCGTAGACCGAGGGTTGCGTGCCACCGCGCAATGGCCGGCGATCCGACTGCCGCTGACGAACCGGGCTCAGGCTGGCGTTGACCTGAGGCATAAGGCCCGCGTGCAACTGACCCGCATACGCCAGCGCGGCGTCGTAATGCGCCAGCGCGGCGGTCAAATCCGGGTTGGCATTGAGCAGCCGTTGTTGCAGATCATTCAGTTGCGCGTCCTCGAACGCTTCCCACCACTGGGCTTGCACCGTATCGGCAGGCTGCGCCGGATGCCAGGGACCGGCGTCCTCGGCGAAATGCGCGGGCAGTTGAACCGCCGGCGCCTGATAAACCGGTGCGAGCGAACAGCCCTGCAGCGTCACGGCGATGGCCAGCGCCAGCGCTTCAAGCCTTGTGCGCATGGTCACCTCCGGCGTCCGCCAATTGCACGGCATCGTTCTCCCGCAGCGCATCGGGCGGGTTATCGATGACGTGATCGGCCGGTTTGAGGCCTTGATCGATGATCAGCCGGTCCCCTAGATCCATCGCGATGTGGATGTCGCGCAGGTGCACATGGCCGGCGCCATCGAGGGTGGCAACCTGGGTGCCTTTGGCGCGGAAGATCAGCGCGCTGGCCGGAATGCTCAGCCCGCCGCTGGCGCTGTTTACCGGCAGCGTGGCGTCGGCGTAGTCGCCGGGCATCAGCGCGCCGTCCGGGTTGTCGGCGATGAACTGGGCCAGCAGGGTGCCGGAACGCGGATCCACCGCCGTGGAGTCACCCAGCAACGTGGCCGTGTAGGTCTGCCCCGGATGCTCGGGCACGCTTAGCTGAACCCGCATGCCGGGGCGGACCACGCTGGCGTAGTTCTGCGGGATCGGCACGTACAGCCGCAGGCGATGGGTGTCGGCGAGGCTGAACAGCGGGCGGGCGCCGCCGTCATCGGCTTTGATCAACTGACCGATGTCGGTGTTGCGCGCGGTGACAGTGCCACTGAATGGCGCGCGAATGGTCTTGTATTCCTCCAGCGCCACGATCCGTTGATAGTCAGCCTCTGCCGCCTGCACGTCGGCATTGGCGGCAATGGCGGTCGAGGCTTTTTCATCCACTTCCTGTTGCGACACCGAGTGGGTGGTCAGCAGGTGCTGCCAGCGTGCCCCCGTGGTCTGGGCAATGCGCGCGTTGGCGTGTTGCTGGGCCAGACGCGCCCGGGCCTGAGCCAGTTGCTGGTCGAGCTCGGGGCTGTCGATGTGGGCCAGTACCTGACCGGCCTGCACATGGCTGCCGATGTCGGCGTCCCAGTCTTTCAGGTATCCGCTGACCCGCGCGTTGATCGCCGCATTGCTCCAGGCCTCAAGGCGCGCGGGCAGGCGCAAGGTGTTGCCTTGGGCGCTTTGGGTCGGCACGACAACGCTGACAACGGGCACCGATTGCCGCTCGGTCCAGGCGTCGACGGCGTGTGCCTCGCGGGTGCGTGCGGCCAGGCCATTGGCGACCAGCAGCGCCGCCAGGGTCAGGCCGCCAATGCCGAACAACATCAGGTGTTTGCGCGAAGGGGCGTGTTCAGACGACATGGGGTGTTTCTCCATCAGGGGCATTCGCAGGCAAGGGTGTTGAGTGGCGGTGGACGAGGCTGAAGACCACCGGCACGAACAGCAGGGTCGCGGTAGTGGCGAGGATCAGGCCGCCGATCACCGCACGGCCGAGCGGGGCGTTCTGTTCCTGGGAAATCGCCAGCGGCAGCATGCCGATGATCATCGCCAGCGCGGTCATGCACACCGGGCGGAAGCGCGTGTAGCCAGCCTCCATCGCGGCGAGCAGGGCATCGCCGTGTTCGGCCAGGCGCTCGCGGCAGAAACTCACCACCAGAATCGAGTTGGCGGTGGCCACGCCCATGCAGAGGATCGCCCCGGTCAGCGCCGGGACCGACAGCGACGTGCCGCTGAGAAACAGCATCCAGACGATGCCGGCCAGCGCGGCGGGGAGGGCGGTGATGATCACGAACGGATCGATCCACGATTGGAAGTTGACCACGATCAGCAAGTAGATCAGCACCACGGCGCCGAGCAGCCCCAGGCTCAGGCCGCTGAAGGCTTCATGCAACGCGTCGATCTGGCCGTGCAGGCTGACCGTCGCGCCTTTGGGCCGCAGGTGCGCGGTGTCGTCGATGACCTTCTGGATGTCCGCCGCCACCCCGCCGAGGTCGCGGCCCTGCACGTTGGCGAACAGGTCCAGGGTCGGCTGAATGTTGTAGTGGGTGACCACCGCCGGGCTGTCGACGCGGCGGATGGTCGCCAGGCCGCCGAGAATCTGCGACTGCCCGTTGCTGCCGGTAATCGGCAGGGCTTCGAGGCTCGGCAGGCTGTCGAGACGGTATTGCGGTGTCGCGGCGACCACCGAATACGAGACGCCGTTTTTCGGGTTCAGCCAGTACGTCGGCGCCACCTGGGAGGTGCCGGCCAGGGACGCGCCGAGGCTGGTGGTCACGTCTTTTTCCGTGATCCCCAGTTGCTTGGCGCGCAGCCGATCAACGTTCACCTGCAACGACGGGTAACCGGTGGATTGCTGAATGCGCAGGTCGGCGATGCCCGGCACATGCTGCAAACGGCGCTGCAGTTCCAGTGCGTAGGCGCGGTTGGCGTCGCCGTTGGGGCCGGAGATTTTCAGGTCCAACGGAGCCGGGGCGCCGAAGTTGAGGATCTGGCTGCTGATGTCGGCAGGCATGAAGGCGAACTGGCTGCCGGGGAAGCTTTGCGGCAAGGCTTCGCGCAGGCGTTTGACGTACTCAGCGGTTGGCGCGTGATCGGCCTTGAGGGTGACCTGAATGTCGCCATCCTGCGGTCCGATGGTGCCGCTGCTGCTGTAGGCCATGTCGATGCCGCTCAGGGGGATGCCGATGTTGTCGATCACCGTGTCCAGCTCATCCGCCGGGATGATCTCGCGGATGCGCTGCTCGATGCGGTCGAACGCCGCCGCGCTTTCCTCGATCCGCGTGCCCAGCGGCAGGCGCACGTGCATCGACAGCGCGCCGGCGTCGGTGGCCGGGAAGAAGTCTTCGCCCAGGCTCGGCAGCAGCGCAAAACTGGCGAGCACGCAGGCGAGAAAGCCGATGAGGAATGACTTGCGCCGCTTCAGCGCCAGGCCCAGCAGGCCGTGGTAGGTGTCGCGAATCGCTGAGAAACGTGCCTCGAAACCCTGCTGAAACCTCAATGCGCCGCGCAGGACCAGGTTGCGTTGTCGGCCATGCTGATCGCCTTCGTGGTGATTGATGAACGGGTCTTCCGGGTGATGCCCGGCGCCGGTCTCCAGCACGTGGGGTTTGAGCAGAAACATCGCCAGGGTCGGCACCAGGGTGCGCGACAGCAGGAACGAGCTGGCCATGGCGAAGATCACCGCCAGCGCCATGGGCCGGAACAAATAACCGGCGATCCCTTGCAGCATGAACATCGGCACGAAGACGATGCAGATGCACAGCAGCGACACGAACGCGGGGCCGACGATCTGTCGCGCGCCATCCATGATCGCGTCCTTCACCGCCTTGCCCTGTTCCAGGTGCCAGTTGATGTTCTCGATGGTCACCGTTGCGTCGTCCACCAGGATCCCCACGGCCAGCGCCAAGCCGCCGAGGGTCATCACGTTCAGGGTTTGCCCGGTCACGGAAAGCAGGGCGATGGCCGAGAGCACGGCCAGGGGAATCGACGCGGCGATGATCAGCGTCGAGCGCCAACTGCCGAGGAACAGCAGGATCATCACGCTGGTCAGCAAGGCGGCGATGATGCCTTCCCGGGCCACACTCCCCACCGACGCTTTGACGAACACCGAGGCGTCGCCCAGCAGCGAGGTTTTCAGCGCTGGCGGCAGCGTCTCGTTGATCAGCGGCAGCATGTTGCGGATGTCGTCGACGATGGACAGGGTCGAGATGTTGCCGTTCTTCAGCGCCGGCATCAGCACGGCGCGACGGCCGTCAACGCGCACGATGTTGGTCTGCGGCGGCGAACCGTCGCGCACGTGGGCCACTTGGCCGATGGTGATCAGCGCGCCGTCGACGGTCTTGATCGGCAGGTCATTGAGTTCGTCGATGGCCTTGGGGCTGTTGTTGAGCAGCACGGTGTATTCGTCGCCGCCCATCTTCGCCGTGCCCACCGGGATGATCTGGTTACCGGCGGCCAGTGCGTTGCCGACGTCTTGCGCCGACAGGCCGTTGGCGGCCAGCGCCTGGGGATCGAGGTCCAGGGTGATCTGCCGCTGCTTGCCGCCCATGGGCGTCGGCATCGCCAGCCCCGGCACCGCACTCAGCGGCAGCCGGACGCTGTTCTGCACCAGATCGCGAATCTTCGCTTCCGACAGCGTCGGGCTGGAAAACGCCATCTGCAGGATCGGCACGGTCGAGGCGCTGTAGTTGAGGATCAGCGGCGGTGTGATGCCCGCCGGCATTTGCTTGAGCACGGTCTGTGAGACCGCGGTCACTTGCGCGTTGGCGGTGCGGATATCCACGCCCGGCTGGAAGAAAATCTTGACGATGCCCATGCCGGGCAGCGACTGCGACTCGATGTGTTGGATGTCGTTGACCGTGGTGCTCAGCGAGCGCTCGTAGGTGTAGATCACCCGACCGGCCATGGCGTCCGGCGACAGCCCGGCGTATTGCCAGACCACCGCGACCACCGGAATGCCGATGTCCGGAAACACATCGGTGGGCGTTTTAAGGGCCGCCATCGGCCCGACAATACAGATGAAAATCGCCAACACGATGAACGTGTACGGCTTTAGCAATGCAGTCCTGACCAGCCCGAGCATGCCGTAAACCTCCCATTTCGAATGGGCGCAGTGTTGGTGGACGTACCTAACACGCGGCTTTCAGCCAGATGAACAAAACGTTAGTGCGGTGAGCAGGTTGCTTTCATGCTGGATTCATTTGTTGTTCATCCGCGGCCAACGCACCCTGCGCCCCTCGAAATTCCACCCTGCACATCAGGGTTTTTTTCAACTGCCGAGGTCGTGTCATGAAAGCCAAATCGTTATTGCTGGTTCCTATGTTCAGTCTGGTCGCGGTGCTGTCCGCCTGCGCCGGTCCCATGCCCAAAGCCGACCCGAGCGAGGCGTGGATCAGCTTGCAGGAACAGCCCGCCGACGTGCTGATGGCCGAGGACCTGGACGGCAAGCGCCTGAATGACGGGCGCTTCTTCGAAGTCAAACCCGGCGCCCATACCCTCGACGTCAACCTGATCGTGGAGCGCAGCGGCGACAACGGAGAGATGAACTGCGAGACCGGCATCCAATACGGCCAGTTCCAGGCGGGTGAGCATTACAAACTGGTGGAATCCAGTCTGGGCGAGGAATACCGGGTGAAACTTGAAGATGCGAAAGGGAAGTCGCTGGGGCACAGCGTGGACTTCACGTGCATGCCGGGGTGAAGGGAAGGCTGCTTTGTGGTTCGGGTGATGTCGCGCACTGTCACGCGGCACACCTGATCCATGCGGGAGCTTGCTCAAGAAGACGGTATTCCGGCTGCCGGATAATGCGCGGCTGTACCGGCCTATTCGCGAGCAAGCTCGCTCCCACAGGATTCGTGTTTCCTGCGTGGCAGTGTGCACGAATCCACATCCGTGAATGCTCACCAGCGCGTTCTGTTTCGTTTTGTGACGTCGGATAGGCGCAGTCGAAGCGCCCGTGAATACTGCGCGGCGCTGGACTGTCGCGACTTCATAAAAGGATGGGTGACTGTGGATACGGATGATCGACGGATATCAGAAGAGGCTGTTGTGTTTGCCAAGGCGAACAGGAAGGAGATTGCGAGGAGGCTGACGGATCCATTGGTTTACGTGCCTGATGACTGTCCCGTCTCAATCTTCATGGCGGGATCCCCGGGTGCAGGAAAGACGGAGACATCCATCGAATTCATGAACAGATTCGAGTCTTCTACCGTGCGGATCGACCCTGATCTTCTGAGGGCAGAGATTCCGACGTATACAGGTGGAAATGCCTACCTTTTTCAACATGCGGTTTCAGTGCTGGTCGAGAAACTTCACGACCAGGCACTGAAGCAAAAGCAGTCATTTCTACTGGATGGGACGTCAGCGAATTTCGATATTGTCGCGCGAAACATCCGTAGGTCCGTTGGGCGCGGAAGATTTGTGCTCATCATCTACGTGTATCAGGACCCTGCACTGGCCTGGAGATTCGTCACCGCAAGAGAGCAAGTCGAGGGGCGCAACATCCCGCTAAGCGAATTTGTCAGGCAATACTTCAGCGCAAGGGACGCAGTAAACCGCCTCAAAAGCGAGTTCGGTCATGCGGTCACCGTTGATGTGCTTCTTAAAAATGACAAGGGCGGGACTCGGTTGTATCAGGAAAATGTTCAGCGTGTTGACGACCACATCCCTGAAAACTACGATCCAGCGTCACTACTCAGGATGCTGAATGCACACGAGGGATTGAAATGAGTTCGCCTGACAAGCCTTTACCAAAACTGAAAAGGACCCTTTCCGACTTCGTCCGCAACGCCACCTTCGAGGAGAAGGAACGGGTTTATCTGGAGGTCATGGAGAAAGCCTGGGCGCGGCAGGAAAAGATCATCGAGCAAGCCCGGAAAATGTAACGCCCCCCAATAACAAAGCCGCCCTTGAGGCGGCTTTGTCGATTTTGCTTGCAGCTTGCAGCCCAAAGCCCCACCCCTTCACCCCAACGCCAGCACCCGTCGGCATTCCAGCACCAGACTCGCGCCCCCGGACGGGCTGCTGCCGATGCGCAGTTTGAAGCCGTGCAGGTTGACGATCGCGGCGACGATGGATAATCCCAGGCCGAAGCCGCTTTGCTGATTGCCGTTTTCGCTGCGGTAGAAGCGCTTGAACACAGCCTCGCGTTCGGCATCGGGGATGCCGGGGCCTGTGTCCTGAACTTCGATGAAGGTGGTTTCCCCTTCGGCGCGGGCGATGAGCAGGACTTGCCCGCCCGGCGGGGTGAACTTGATCGAGTTGCTCAGCAGGTTCGACAGCGCCTCGAACAGCAGCGCGCGGTCACCCACCAGCGGCGGCAGGTGCTCGGCGACTTTCAGCTGCAAGGAGACGCGGCCTTCTTCGGCCAGCGGCAGGTAGAAATCGTGCAGCTCCTGCAACAGCGGCTGCGGATCGAGCTGACCGAAAGCCGAACGCCGCTGGTGATCTTCCAGCTCTGAAATCCGCAGCAGCCCGCGAAAGCGCGCCATCAGCGTGTCGGCGTCGGCGATCACCTGGGCCATTTGCTCGCCCAGCGCCGAATCTTCCGGGGACTGCTGCTGAATCCGGTACAGCTGCGCGCGCAGCCGGGTCAGCGGGGTACGCAGGTCGTGGGCGATGTTGTCGCAGACGCCCTTGACCTCGTTCATCAGGCGCTCGATGCGGTCGAGCATGGCGTTGACGATGTCGGCGAGCATGTCCAGCTCGTCGCGGCGGTCCGACACCGGCAGGCGGCGGGCCAGATCACCGGTGACGATGGCCTCGGCGCTGGCCTGAATCGCCCGGATGCGTTGCAGCGGCCGGCGTCCCAGCAAGTGCCAGCCAGCGATACCCGGAATGATCGTCAGCGAAATACCCCACAGCAGCGCGCGCAGAATCAGCGTGGTCACGGCGAACAGCGAACCGTTGTCGCGCACCAGAATCAGCCAGCGATCATCCAGCGTATGGATCGCCACAGCGTCGCAGCCCGAGCTGGGCAGGTCTGGGTCATCGGAATCGATGCAGGTGGCCAGTTCCTGAATTTCCCCGGTCAGCTTTAGGCCGTCGGGAATGCTCTGGATCGGGCCGCTGATGGGGTTCATGTCCTTGTCGAACAGCCCGTAGGCGTCGACTGAACGCATGTCGAATTTGTCGCTGGTGCGCAACGCGTCGTCCAGCTGTGCGCCTTCGAATCGCGAGAACAACTGCTGGCGCTGCATCAACGAGTGGCGGGCGAGGGTGTTGAGGTAACTGGTGACTTCCCAGTACAGCACCCCCATGAGGATGCTGCTCCAGGCCACAAACAGGAAACTGTACAGCGCCAGCAGCCGGCTGCTGGAGGAGCGCCAGCCCTTAGACGGGTTCGGCAATGACATAACCTGAGCCTCGAACGGTACGTATCAGCGGCGTCAGGGTAGGGGGATCGATTTTCTTGCGCAAGCGACCGATGTGCACGTCGATCAGGTTGGTGCCGGGGTCGAAGTGATAACCCCAGACTTCTTCGAAAATCATCATGCGGGTGATGATCTGCCCGCTGTTGCGCATCAGGAATTCCAGCAGCTTGTATTCGGTCGGCAGCAGGTTCAGCGGCTGCCCGGCGCGGCTGGCTTCACGGGTGATCAGATTGAGTTCGAGGTCGGCGACCTTGAGCATGGTCTCGGCCTGGGTTCCCGGATTGCTGCGGCGCAGCAAGACTTCCACCCGGGCGGCCATTTCGTCGGAGGCGAAGGGTTTGGACAGGTAATCATCCCCACCCGCGCGCAACCCGCGCACGCGCTCATCTACATCGGACAGCGCGCTGATCATCAGAATCGGCGTGGCGATACCCAGGGCGCGCATGGTGGTAACAATCGCCAGACCGTCGACTTCCGGCAGCATGCGATCGAGGGTGATCAGGTCGTAATCGCCGCTGACCGCGCGGACCAGGCCCTCGCGACCGTTGTCGACCCAGTCCACCTGCAGGCCATGGCTGCTCAGTTCGGCAACGATTTCCTTCGCGGTGACGGCATCGTCTTCGATTGTCAGAATTCGCGTCATGTGAGATCAGGGCCACGTGAGAGGACAGAAGGCTGCATTTTGCCTTTAAACGTAGTCCGGATTTCTTAAAAATAATTTAAGAAGGGCATGAGGGGCTTTTTGGTGCTAGCAAGCGCGCCGGGGGGAGGGGGCAGGCGCTCGATTCCTGACAGGTCAGCGATCAGTGTGGGAGCGACCGGGGTGGCGCTCCACCTTGCTCGCGAATGCGTTGTATCAGGCGACCCTTGACTGTCAGGTCCGACGCCTTCGTGAGCAAGCTCACTCCCACATGACCTGTGTCAGACTCACGTACACCGGTCACCCCCATATGACCAGTGTCAGACCTAGGCACAATGGTCACTGTCACATTTCCTACCGCTTCAAGCGCCTTTTCGATCGGACTCAGCTTTGGGCTGACGCAGCTCTTGCTTAAGCTTTTCGTCCAGCGCTTTCTTCTGGCCTTTTTTGTCCGGCGTTTCGCCTTCGCTGCGGATCTGCGCATGGCTGATCAACGCGAAGATGAAGCTGCCGCCGATGATGTTGCCACCCAGGGTCGGGCCTGCGAATGTCAGCCAGAAATCCTTCCATGGCAGCTCGCCGGCGAACACCAGATACGAGACTTCCGCCGAGCCGACCACGATGTGGGTGAAATCCCCCAGCGCCATCAGGTAGGTGATCATCACGATGATGGCGACCTTGGCCGATTCCATGGACGGGATCATCCACACCATGGTGGCGATCATCCAGCCGGAAATAATGCCTTTGGCGAACATCTGCCCGCTGTCGTTCTCCATCACCTTGCGGCCGATTTCGAGGAAAGCCTGGTCGGTCTTGGTGTCGAAGATCGGCAGGTGCAGCATGACGTAGGCCACCAGCAGCGTGCCGCACAGGTTACCTACCAGCACCACGGTCCACAGCCGCAACAGGCGGACGACGTTTTTCAGCGTCGGCTTGCTCATCACCGGCAGCACGGCGGTCAGGGTGTTTTCGGTGAACAGTTGCTGACGGGCGAGGATCACCGCCAGAAAGCCTGCGCAGTAGCCGAAGCTGGCGATGACTTTGAAGCCTTCGGCATCGGGCAGGCGAGAGTTCAACAGCCCCATCGCCATCAGCGACAGGCCCATGGTCAGCCCGGCCGCGAGGGCCGACCAGAACAGCGCCGCGACGTTGCGCTCCAGCTCCTGATCGCCCTGCATGCGGATCGTTTCGTGGAGGACGGCGGCGCGGGGCGGCTGGTTTTCATCGATGTCGCGTTCTTCTTCCGCCGTGAGGCCGGGGGTCTTGCCGTCTGGTTCGTGTTCCATGGCGATCCTTTGGATGATTCAGTGCTCTTGGGCAGAGCATTCTGCTTTCGATGTTCGAGGGAGGCGGCGGCTGGCGTGCACGTGCTTGCTGCGCGGCGCTGCTGCTTGAGACACAATCCGTCACCCGTCGTTCGCCAACGGCGCCAGCCTTTTCACTGACCCGGGAGCCCCCCCTTTGAGCCTTCACATCCGCGATGCCACCCGTGACGACGCCGCCGTCATCCTGGGCTTCATCACCGAGCTTGCGATCTACGAAAAAGCCGAGCACGAGGTCAAGGCCAGCGTCGCTGACATTGAGCAAAGTCTGTTCGACGAAGCTTCGCCGGCCAAGGCGCTGATCTGCCTGCTGGACGGCCAGCCCATTGGTTTCGCAGTGTACTTCCTGAGCTATTCCACCTGGCTGGGCCGCAAGGGCCTGTACCTTGAGGATCTGTACGTGTCCGCTGCGCATCGGGGCGCCGGTGCCGGCAAGAAACTGCTGCGCCATCTGGCCCGGATCGCCCATGACAGCGGCTGCGGTCGTCTTGAATGGAGCGTGCTGGACTGGAACCAGCCGGCGATCGACTTCTACAAATCAATCGGCGCCGAGCCCCAGGACGAGTGGGTGCGCTACCGGATGGAGGGGGAAGGGTTGAAACGCTTTGCGTTGGGGCAGGATTGAGGCCTATTGCTGTAGGAGCTGCCTGCGGATGCGGACACCCACAGGTCCTACGAACTGGCCGAAATATAGAGTCAGTCCACTATCCCGTGGGAGTGACCGGGGTGGCGCTCCACCTTGCTCGCGAAGACTGACTTTCAGCCGCCGGAGAAAGTGGCTGAATGTCCCGGCCTCTTCGCGAGCAAGCTCACTCCCACAAGTCCTGCAGCAACCTGAGATTCCGAGGCGCACCACCATCCCGTGGGAGTCGAGCTTGCTCGCGAAGACTGACTTTCAGCCGCCGGAGAAACTGGCTGACCGTCCCGGCCTCTCCGCGAGCAAGCTCACTCCCACAAGTCCTGCAGCAACCTGAGATTCCGAGGCGCACCACTATCCTGTGGGAGTCGAGCTTGCTCGCGAAGACTGACTTTCAGCCGCCAGAGAAAGTGGCTGAATGTCCCGGCCTCTTCGAGAACAACCTCACTCCCACAGGGGGCTGTGTGTTTATTCAGTGAGCTCTGCACTGTCGATCCGGTTGACGCCCGCCAGGGCCATGTCTTTCCAGGCCTGGTCCAGCGAGCCGTTCAGGTCGATGGCCTTGCACGCGTCGGCGATCACCCAGGTGTTGAAACCCGCCGCCCGGGCGTCCAGCGCGGTCCAGGCCACGCAGAAATCCAGGGCCAGACCGACCACGAACACGCTGTCGATACCACGCTCGCTCAGATACCCGGCCAGCCCGGTGCGCGTCGTGCGGTCGGCTTCGACGAACGCGGAATAGCTGTCGATCCCGGCGTTGCAGCCCTTGCGCAGGATCAACTGCGCGTGGGTGATATTCAGGTCCGCGTGCAATGCAGCGCCGTGGCTGCCTTGCACGCAGTGATCGGGCCACAGCGTCTGCGCGCCGTAGGGCAGGGTGATGCTGTCGAACGGCGCCCGCCCGGCATGGCTGGACGCAAACGACACATGCCCGTGCGGGTGCCAGTCCTGGGCCATGACCACATTGCGAAACTGCGCGCCGAGGCGGTTGATCAGCGGCACCAGCGCATCGCCTTCGGCCACGGCCAGCGCGCCGCCGGGCATGAAGTCGTATTGCATGTCGATCACCAGCAACGCGGCGCGGGAGTCGGAGGGCAAGCGGGAAAGCGGCGTGGTCATCATCTGAGCCCTTGATGCAGTGCGTCTTGAGGCTGGGTCTTGAGGCAATGAGTGAAAATCGCGGTCAGGCAAACACGCGGATCGGCGCGCCGGCGTGCCAGGCCTGAATGTCTTCGATCATCTGGCTGAAGAACATCCGGTAGTTGTTCTCGGTCACGTAACCCACGTGAGGCGTGGCGAGCACGTTGGGCAGCGTGCGGAACGGATGATCGGCCGGCAACGGCTCGACGCTGTAAACGTCCAGCGCGGCGCCGGCGATTTTCTTCTGCCTGAGCACCTCAATCAGCGCTTCTTCGTCGACGATCGGCCCGCGCGCGGTATTTACCAGATAGGCCGTTGACTTCATGCGCTTCAGCGAATCGGCATCGACCAGCCCGCGACTGCGCTCGCTGAGCACCAGATTCACCGACACCACGTCCGCTTGCTCGAACAGTGCCTGTTTGCTGACGTACGTCACGCCATGCTCGGCGGCGCGTTCGGCTGTGAGGTTCTCGCTCCAGGCAATGACCTTCATGTCGAAGGCCTTGCCGTAGCGGGCGATCTTCTGGCCGATGCTGCCCAGGCCGACGATGCCCAGGGTCTTGCCGTACAGGTCGCTGCCGATGCCGATCTGCCAGTCGCCCGCGCGCAGGGAATTGGCTTCGTCCACCAGGTTGCGGGTCACGCCCATGATCAGCGCCCAGGTCAGTTCCGGCGCCGCGTACTTGTAGCTGTCGGTGCCGACCACAGTGATGCCCAGGCGTGCGGCGGCCTTCAGGTCCAGCGCCGCGTTGCGCATGCCGCCGGTGACCAGCAGTTTCAGGTGCGGCAGTTGACTGAGCAGGGCGTCATCGAAAATCGTGCGCTCGCGCATCACGCAGAGGATCTGGAAGTCTTTGAGGCGGGCGACCATGGCGTCAGTTTCGGCCGGGTAGTCATGCAGAAAACTGACCTCGCCGATCGGCTTCAATACGGTCCAGTCCACAACGTTTTCAGCGACCGATTGCCAGTCGTCGAGTACGGCAATCTTCAACCCGGAATCCTGAGTCATTGAGCGAGACCTCGTTCAGCAGCGATGTTGGATTTTGTGGCGCTCACAGTACGCCTGCCTGCACGGCTCTGGAAGCCCGAAACCGCTTGGAATGGGCTTCTTTGTGGGAGCGAGCTTGCTCGCGAAGATGCCAGTACCTGCGCTAAATGTCAGTTAAACAACCCGGCCGCGATGTTGATCGAGAAACCCAGAATCGAGGTGTTGAATACAAAGCCGATCAGCGACTGCGCCAGTACCACTTTGCGCAGACCGCGGGTGGCGACGCCGACGTCGGAAGTCTGCACGGCGACGCTCAAGGTGAAGGAGAAATACAGAAAGTCCCAGTAGTCCGGGTTCTCCTCGCCATCGGCAAAGCGCAGCGCCGGCTTGTCGCCCCGCCAGGTGTAGAACACCCGGGCGTAGTGCAGGCTGAAGACCACGCCGATCAGCAGCCATGAGCCAAGGATGGTGAAGCCGGTGAAGGCGTAATGCAGCGCTTTGTCGGCGTCCTTCATGTCCTGAATGCCGGCCAGCTCCAGGATGATCGCCGCCAGGCTGGCAATCGCCGCCACGCAGACGACGAACAGGACCACGCCGGCGTTCTCGTCCTCGATTTCCGCGACCCGGCGCACGTCATCCGCGCTGGATTTGAAAGTGCGGCGCATGATCATCGCCATGTACAGCCAGCCGGCGACGTTCCAGCCGATCAGGCATTTGCTGATCACTGAAATATCCGGGGCGACGAACACGCTGGCGATACCGGCGGCGACGCCGACGAGGGTGGCAATGGTCAGGCGAGGGTGGGTCTTGGCAAGGCGGGACATGGAGGACTTCACGGCAGTGAGATGCGCGAACAGTAGCACGCAGCCGCTATGGGAGATGATGAAGAAAAACGGCGCGCAAGGGGTTACGCGCCGGTCGCCATTTGGCAATTTAGGTGATTCTGTCCGGTCGCCGCTGTTCAGCCGCAGTGGGACCGGCTCGGGTCAGTCGATCAGCGCACCAGACACGGCTGCTTGTTGTTGAACGTCCAGTTCGGCACCAGGAATTGCATCGCGACGCTGTCATCCCGCGCGCCGAGGCCCATGCCTTTGTAGAGCTCGTGGGCCTTGGCGACCTGATCCATGTCGATCTCAACACCCAGTCCCGGCTTCTTCGGCACCTGCACATTGCCGCCGATGATCTGCAGCGGTGCCTTGGTCAGGCGCTGGCCGTCCTGCCAGATCCAGTGGGTGTCGATGGCGGTGATGTTGCCCGGCGCAGCGGCGGCGGCGTGGGTGAACATCGCCAGGGAAATATCGAAGTGGTTATTGGAGTGCGAACCCCAGGTCAGGCCCCACTCGTTGCACATCTGCGCGACGCGCACCGAACCCTGCATGGTCCAGAAATGCGGGTCGGCCAGGGGGATGTCCACCGATTGAAGCTGGATGGCATGACCCATTTCGCGCCAGTCGGTGGCGATCATGTTGGTGGCGGTGCGCAGGCCGGTGGCGCGACGGAATTCAGCCATGACTTCGCGGCCCGAGTAACCGTTCTCGGCGCCACAGGGGTCTTCGGCATAGGCCAGCACCTTGTGCTGATCGCGGCACAGACGCACCGCTTCTTTCAGCGACCAGGCGCCGTTCGGGTCGAGGGTAATGCGCGCTTTCGGGAAGCGTTCGGCCAGTGCCGTGACGGCTTCGATTTCCGCATCGCCGCTGAGCACGCCGCCCTTGAGCTTGAAGTCCTCGAAACCGTATTGCGCATACGCCGCCTCGGCCAGACGCACGACTGCTTCCGGGGTCAGTGCTTCTTCGTGACGAACGCGAAACCACTCGTTGTCCGCGTCGGCTTCGGTGCGATAGGGCAGGTTGGTTTTCGTCTGGTCGCCGACGTAAAACAGGTAGCCCAGCATCTTCACTTCATCACGCTGCTGTCCTTCGCCGAGCAGTGCGGCGACCGGCACTTCAAGGTGCTGACCGAGCAAATCCAGCACCGCCGCTTCGATGCCGGTCACCGCGTGGATGGTGATGCGCAGGTCGAAGGTCTGCAGGCCGCGACCGCCGGCATCGCGCTCGGCAAAGGTGCGGCGCACGTCGTTGAGGATCTTCTGGTAGTTGCCGATGCTGCTGCCGACCACCAGGGACCGGGCGTCTTCGAGGGTCTGGCGGATTTTCTCGCCGCCGGGGATTTCACCCACGCCAGTGTGGCCGGCGTTGTCCTTGAGGATAACGATGTTGCGGGTGAAATACGGGCCGTGGGCGCCGCTGAGGTTGAGCAGCATGTCATCGTGGCCAGCCACCGGAATGACCTGCATGTCGGTGATGACGGGGGTGCTGCCGGAAGTCTGTGTGTTCATCGCTAAATCCTTGGTAATACCGGGCGCGTCGTGGCGCTTTCTTTAAAGGGTTCAGAACGTCGAGTTCAGCGCTTGGAGCGCCTGGCTCAGGTGTGGCTGGGCGTCACGTCGACCTTGGCCACCGGCACCGCGCCGGGCTTGGGCGTCGTGCGCACGGTGAACACCAGAATCGCGGCGATGATCGAGGTGACGGTCAGGCCATACAGGCCGCCCTGGATCGAACCGGTCTGCTGTTCGAGGATGCCGAAGGTGGTCGGTGCAACGAAACCGCCCAGGTTGCCCACGGAGTTGATCAGCGCGATGACCCCCGCGGCGATCCGTGCATCCAGATAGCCCTGGGGGATAGGCCAGAACAGCGATGACGCCGATTTGAAGCCCATCGCCGCGAAGCAGATCGCAACAAAGGCAAACACCGGACCGCCCGTGGTCGACATGAACATCCCCGCTGCCGCGATCAACAACGCGACGGCCACCCACGCTTGCTGGTGCTTCCACTTGGCCGACAGCGAGGCGAAGCCGTACATGCAGACGATGGCGATAAACCACGGGATCGAGTTGAACAGGCCAACCTGGAAGTCAGTGAGGTCGCCCATCTTCTTGATGATGCTCGGCAGCCAGAACGTCGCCGCGTAGATGGTCAGCTGGATGAAGAAGTACATCAGGCAGAACAGGATGATCTGCGGGTCCTTGAGCAGCTTGCCGATGGACAGCTTGACCGGGTTGGCCGCTTCGCGAGCCTTCTGTTCAGCGTCGATGGTGTTGACCAGCGCGTCCTTCTCGGCCTCGGTCAGCCATTTGGCGTCGTGGGGTTTGGAGTCGAGCCAGAACCAGACGAAGAAGCACAGGCCGACGGAGAACATGCCTTCGATGAAGTACATCCACTGCCAGCCGTGGTAGCCCAGCGCGTCGATCTGCAGCAACAGGCCGGAGAGCGGGCCGGAGATCACCGACGCGAAGGCCGAGCCGCTGAGGAAGATGGCGATGGCCTTGCCACGCTCGACGCCGGGCAACCAGCGGGTGAAGTAGTAGATCACGCCCGGGAAGAACCCGGCTTCGGCCACGCCCAGCAGGAAGCGCAGGATGTAGAAGTGGGTTTCGGTCTGAATGAACGCCATGCAGGCGGCGACGATGCCCCAGGTCAGCATGATGCGGGTCAGCCAGATGCGCGCGCCGACTTTCTGCAGGAGGATGTTGGAGGGGACTTCGAACATCGCATACGCGATGAAGAACAGGCCGGCACCGAAGCCGTAGGCCGCCGCGCCGATACCCAGGTCATGTTCCATGTGACTACGCACGAAGCCGATGTTGACCCGGTCGATGTAGTTGACGATGAACATGATGACGAACAGCGGCAGGATGTGTCGTTTGACTTTCGAGACCGCCGATTGCAGGACGGAATCGGAGGCGTCATCCGCCCGTGTTGAGGATGTGTTCACTCTGGTAACTCCCACTGATTATTTTTATGCGGGTGGTCAAGCACGTTGTGTGTGACAAGGTGTGTAAGCCCTGTTGCCAGTCATCATACAAGTAATGATGACCTTGGCAACCGGATTTACGGGGGTTGCGAGAAGTATTTCGTCGGGCTAGGCTCGCCTGTCTGACAAGTGGAATGAGTTGCTGGGCGCTGCTGTTTGGCTCTGTTTTCAAGGGTCCTGACCGTGTCGCGATGAGTTTCCGGCGAGTGGTTGAGTGCGTGCAACGAGCGCGGGTGGTCAGGAAAATACAAGTGGATGGCAGGCCTCGGCGGCTGCCGTTCTTTTCAGTACTTATAGGACGACTTCTTTGAACAGCCCCGGACCCTTGTCACCCAAGCGTCGCCAACACAGCCTGGCGACGGACCTGGTCACCGACCTGAGTCAGCGGATCCTGATGGGCACCATTGCGCCGGGTGCGAAGTTGCCGTCGGAGAGCGAGATCGTCCGCGAGCATGGCGTGAGCCGCACCGTCGTGCGCGAAGCGATTTCCAAATTGCAGGCGTCCGGGCTGGTCGAGACCCATCAGGGCAAAGGCACTTACGTGCTGGCACGTTCGGAGCAGAGCGGGCTGCACCTGAAGGTGGAAACCGCGTTCAGCGTGCGGCACATCATCGAACTGCGCATGGGCCTGGAAACCCAGGCCGTCGCCCTGGCCGCGCAACGCCGCAGTCAATCACAGCTAACGGCGATGCGCGCCGCGCTGGATGATTATCAGGACCTGCTGGCGAAGGAAGACAGTTGCGTCGAAGCGGACCGACGCTTTCATCTGCTGATTGCCGAGGCCACCGGCAATCCGTATTTCGTGGAGATCCTGCAGAACCTCGGCATCGCCGTTATCCCGCGCAGCCGCATCGCCACCAGCGAACGGGCCGGGGCGAGCCTCACCCACAGTGCGTATCTGGCCAACCTCGAACACGAAGCCATCCTCGCCGCCATCCGCCGCCAGGACCCCGACGCCGCCCGCGCCGCGATGTGGACTCACCTGAGCAATAGTCGCGAGCGGCTGGCGCCGGTTGAGTGATGGCGCGCGGTTGATGGGGATGCAGTAAGTGAGAGTGACTGCGGCCAATAGTGGGACCGGCTTTAGCCGGGAAGGCGTCGGGCGTCACACCGCGAAATGTGTGTTGCTCTCACGGGCCTCTTCCCGGCTGAAGCCGGTCCCACTATTTGAACGCGGTCTTCTTGTAGGACTGGTTTTAGCCGGGAAGGCGTCGGGTGTCACACCGCGAAATGTGTGTTGCTCTCACTGGCCTCTTCCCGGCTGAAGCCGGTCCCACTATGGGGACGCCAGAACCTCCATCATCACCCCCGACTGCCACTCGAAATACGGATTGAACGTCAGCCGCGCGAAGGCTTTGCCCGGTTCACGATGGCCCCAATCCGAATACCACACCGGCTCGCCGTTCAGGCATTTCTGCATGTCGGCGGATGACTGACCGTTCCAGCAGATCCGCTGACGGCCATTCACCCCGTACAACGGGTTTGCGGGGGAGAACATCAGCCCCATGTGCGAGAACTGGGCGATGCGGTATTCCGGCAAGAGATCGCTGCGCACCAGCACCTTCGGGTTTTTCTGCGCCGCGGCCGGGTCGTTGCCGTACCAGATCAGTCGGCTGAGCGGGTGGGTGAAGCGCGCGTTGAAGGTGTCCAGCACGTAACCGGTATCGAGCACCGAATCGTGCTCGGTGATGGCGACGAACACCGGCTTGTCGTAGGACCCTTTGTCGAGGTGCTTCTGGGCCAACAGCGCGCTGCGGTAGAACTGGGCGAAACCGTTGGTGGGCACGTTCAGGTAGCGGACCGGCGTCTGCATCGGGCGCACGCCATCATCCGGTTTCGCCAGCCAGGGGCGAAACCATCCGATGTATTGGGTGACCCAGGCGTAGGTGTTCGCCGGTTTGAAGGCCGGCGAAAACAGCACCAGACCGGCGATATTCGGGTGCTCGTACGCGTAATCCAGCACCAGGTTCGCACCGGTCGAAAACCCGCCCAGATACACCGTCGGCACCTCCCGCTCAAGAAGCTGCGTCTGCTCGCGCACCACCTGCTGCCACTGACTGAGCGTCACATCCAGCATGTCCGCCGGCTTGCTGCCATGCCCCGGCAGCAACACCGTGCGCACCAGAAACCCCTGCGCCGCGAGCGCCTCGCCGACGTCATTGAACGACCACGGCGAGTCGCCGAGGCCATGGACCAACAAAATCCCCCGCGTGGCTGGCGCTTTGGGCCGCCATTCCCGAGGTGCATTCCACTCGATCTCGGTAGGGTGATCAGGCGTCTGAAAGGTCCGGTTCTGCTCCATCCAGGCGATGGTCTGCTGGCGATATTCGGCAAAACTCACCTGCCCCAGAGGCACCTCGGTGGAGGCGCAGGCCTGAAGGGTCAGGGCGGAGAGGAGGAGGGTGAGGCGGTGTAGCTTTTTGACGGCGGTTCTCAACATAAGTAGACATTGCTCGAGATGGCCATAAAGGTATGGTCGCACTCTGCCATGGCCTGCCTCTGCTGGATATCAACGCAGCGGGTCTGGCGCGAGAAGTCTTGGGAAAATTCAGGCAGACTCCCACCACCCACAAAAACAAGACCTGATGTGTATGAACCCTCATTCCCTTCGCTGCGCAGACACCCCTCATGTTCGCCCTTGACCACGCCCTGGCCCAGGACATCGTCGACCGGGCGATGGCGATTTTGCCGTGCAACGTCAACGTCATGGATTACCTGGGCATCATTATTGGCAGCGGTGAGGCGGAGCGGTTGTACACCCGGCATGAAGGGGCGCAGCTGGTCCTCGCCAATAGCCGCGTGGTGGAGATCGATTCGCACACCGCCCGACAGCTCGACGGCGTGCGCCCGGGGGTGAATCTGCCGCTCATGCTGGATCAGAAACTGATCGGCGTGCTCGGCATCACCGGCGAGCCCGATGACGTGCGGGTCTACGCGGAGCTGGTGAAAATGACCGCCGAGATGCTCATGGAGCATCGACGCCAGCAGGCCGATCAGCAATGGCGGCATCAGCGCAGTGAAGATTTGCTGTCGCGGATATTGCTCGGCGACAGCGCTGCCCATCTGGTCGCCGAAGCTGAACAGCTGGGTTTGCAGCCGCAGTTGCCGCGCCAGGCCGTGTTGCTCGAACTGCCTGAAGGCGCGACCTATGCCGGTGCGATGAGTGCGTGGCTGATGGGGCGTTACGCCAACAGTTGGTGCCTGCCGTGCGAGCCAGGTTTGATCTACTGGTGCCGCGCGGTGGGCAAGGACCGCGACGACGCCTTGCTGCTGGAGCTTTTCAACGAACAGGGCTGGCCCGTGCAACGCATGGCGACCGTCGAACCCTCGGCGGACCTGGCCTCCCTGCGCGCCGCCTGCACCGCCGCCCGCGACCTGCTCGATTACGCGCGCCACTTGCGGCCGACCGTCAAACTGCTGCGGCTGGCCAGCCATCGCGTCGCGCTGCTGTTCTGGCGCAACCGCCACGACTGGTTGGCCCAAGGCATCGCCGAGCCGATCAAACGCCTGCTCGATAACCCGCAATTGCTCGACACCCTGCGCGCCTGGTTCGACTACAGCGGCGAGAGCCAGGCCTGCGCTGACGCACTGGGCATCCATCGCAACAGCCTGCGCTACCGCCTTGAAAAAATCACCGAACTGACCGGCTGCGATCCCTACCGGACCGAAGACCTGCTGCGCCTGTACCTCGGCGCGCAGATGGTGGTCAGGTAAAGCGCTGTCGCAGCGTTGTTCGTATGAACAACCGAGCGAGCCGCCTGTTGTGCAAGCGTAAGGCGGTAAAGTCGCTTCAGGGTGCGAAGATCGGCCATCAGACAAGGAGAACAACATGAAAATCGTCATCGCCCCGGACTCGTTCAAAGACAGCCTCAGCGCCCAAAGTGTCGCCCACGCCATGGCTGCCGGGCTCATCGACGTCTGGCCTGACGCCGAACTGGTCGAGTGCCCGATGGCTGATGGCGGCGAGGGCACCATCGAAGCGGTCTTGGCGGCGTGCGACGGTGAGTGGATGAGCAATCAGGTCAGCGGACCGCTTGCGCAGCCCGTGCAGGCGCAGTGGGGCTGGCTGGCGGACACGCGTACGGCGATCATCGAAATGGCCATGGCCAGCGGTCTGCAACTGTTAAGCCTGGACCAGCGCGACGCGACCATCACCAGCACGTTTGGCACTGGCGAACTGATCAAGGCCGCGCTGGATGCCGGCGCCGAGCGGGTAATCCTGGCCATCGGCGGCAGCGCGACCAATGATGCCGGCACCGGCATGCTGTCGGCGCTGGGTGCGCGCTTTCTCGATCACGACGATAAACCCCTCGCTCCCGGCGGCCTGGCCCTCGCGCACCTGGCGCGTATCGACCTGACCGGGCTCGACCCGCGCTTGAATAGCGTGCAGTTCGAAGTCGCCGCTGACGTCAACAATCCCCTGTGCGGGGTGCAAGGCGCGTCGCACATCTTCGGCCCGCAGAAGGGCGCCTCCCCTGAGCAGGTACTGGCGCTGGACGCAGCCCTCGGGCATTTCGCCAAGCACTCGGTTCAGGCACTGGGTCGCGACGACAGCGAATACCCCGGCAGCGGTGCGGCAGGTGGCATGGGCTTCGCGGCCAAGGCCTATTTGAACGCGTCGTTCCGCCCCGGTGTGGAGGTGGTCGCCGACCTGACCGGACTGGCCGACGCACTGGATGGCGCCGACCTGGTGATCACCGGCGAAGGCCGTTTCGACGCCCAGACCCTGCGCGGCAAAACCCCCTTCGGCGTCGCCCGGATGGCTCAGCGCAACAACGTGCCGGTCATCGTGCTGGCCGGGACATTAGGGGAAGGCTACGCCGACCTGTATGCCCACGGCATCAGCGCCGCCTTCGCCGTGACCAGCGGGCCGATGACGCTGGAGTTCGCCTGCGCCAACGCGGCGACGTTGCTCCATGACCGCGCGCGGGATATCGCCCGGGTGTGGGCCCTCGCGGCCCGCTAAAGATTCACTGAGCGGTCGCCTCGATCAGGCGGTCTTCAGGTGCATCAGCGGAATGGGCCTGCGCATTAAGGTGCCCACCAGCACCGCGGCCAACAGGGCGATCAAGCCCGCAACCCACAACACCGAGCCGAAGCCCGAGACAAAGGCGTCCCGGGCCAGCGGCTGAATCATTCCCCGCGCGCTGGCGTCGACGGTTTGCAGCGCAGCGTCCATGTCGCCGGCCACCACCCGTGAGGCGATGTGCTCGGCCTGATCGAGAAGGTGGGGCGCGACGGTCGCCAGTGTGTTCTTCAGCGATCCGAGCGTATGGCTGGCGAGCAGCGCGCCATAGACGCCGATCGCCAGCATGATCGCGCTGAACCGCATGGTCGTGCTCATCCCCGACGCCATGCCGGTGCGTTCGCGGGGTACGCAGGCCATGATGTTTTTCTGCGTGTCACCATTGAGCAAGCCCGCGCCCGCACCGGTCACCGCCATCGCTGCGGCGAACGCCGGGTAGCCGCCAATCCCGGTGGCCCAGGCGCACAGCAGGTTGCCGACGCCCACGAGGGTCAGGCCCAGCGCCATCATGGCGGCCGGCGACAGGTGCCGTGACAGCGTCGGCCCGAAGCGCGGCAACAGCAGCATGGTGATCGCGAACGGCAGCATCCCCAGCCCCGAATCAATGGCGCTGAAGCCCAGGCCGTTCTGCAGGTAAAACGGCAGCAACGTCATCATCACCTGGGCGCAGCCGGCGTAGGCGAACATGCCGAGCAGGGCGCCGATGAAGCGCGGGTAGTTGAACAGCTGCAAATCGACCATCGGCCGGCGTTGCAGGCGCTCGGCGATGACGAACAGCACGAGCAGCACCGCCCCCGCTGCCAGGCGCATGGACGTGAGCGGATGGTCCCAGCCGATTCGGTTGGCTTCTATCAGGCCCCAGATCAGGCTCAGCAGGCTGGTGCTGAAAAACAGACTGCCCCAGGGATCGAGACGCGCCGACTGCTCGTTGCGTGACTCTTGGATGTTCCGCATGACCATCAACAATAGCCCAAGACCCACGGGCAGGTTGAGGTAGAAAATCCAGCGCCAGCCGATCAGCTCGGCAATCAACCCGCCGATCGTGGGGGCGGCGGTCATGGCCACACCCATGCACGCGCCCCAGAACGCCCAGGCCTTGGCGCGCTCGGCTTCGTCGTGGAAAACGTGGCCGATGGTCGCCAGCGCCGAGGTCAGCAGCAAAGCCGCGCCGACGCCTTTGATCGCCCGGGCAATGTCAAGGAAAAGAATGTCCGGCGCCGCGCCACAACCCAGCGATGCCAGGATGAACAGCACCAGCCCGGTGATCAGCATGCGCTTGCGCCCAAAGCGATCGGCCAGGCTGCCCGCTGGCAGCAACAGCGCGGCGAAGGCCAGCATGTAGGCGCTGACCACCCACTCGATGTCGGCAAAACCGACGCCCAGATCACGCGCGATGCTCGGCAGGGTCACGGCGACAATGTTGGTGTCGAGCACAATCAGCGCGCACACGCCGCAGGCTGTGAGCAGGGTCATGCGGGGGCTGGGTCGAGACATTTGCGGGGCTCCGGACGCTGTTAGGTGCTGACTAACGCAGGTCGCTATTAAAGGGTTCGTCGCCTGAACAGAGTAAGGGGATATGCCTTATGCTCTGTTACCCGCTCCCCGCTTTTTCATTACCTCTCAGGTAACGCTCCATGGAAATTCGTCACTTTCGCTACTTTCTGGCCGTTGCCCGCCATCGGCATTTCACCCGCGCCGCCGAGCAACTGGGCATCGCGCCGCCCACGCTCACACGGCAGATTCAGGACCTGGAGAACGCGCTGGGCACCCGACTGTTTCTGCGCGAGCAGCGGGAGGTGAGGCTGACGGAAGCGGGGCGCGCGCTGCAGATCGAGGCCGAACTGGCGGTGCGTCAGTTTGAAACCGCGCAGTACAACGTCCAGCGCGCCGGCCGTGGCGAGGCCGGCAGGATCGAGTTGGGCTACGTCGCCTCAGCGGTGTTTTCCGGGGTATTGCAGCGCCACGTCTGCCAGTTTCGTGAGCGCCACGCTGACGTCGAATTCAGCATCAACGAGCACCTGATGCCGACACTGCCGCGGCTCATAGAGGAGGGGCGGCTGGACGTGGGTTTCATCCGCTCTCCCATGCAGTTGCCCGATTCCTTGAGCGCCGTGCAGTTGCTGACGGAGGGTTTTGCCCTGGCGCTGCCGGACAGTTCGTGGCTGTGCAAGCTGAAGGTCATCCATGGGGTGAACCTGCAGAACGAGACGTTCATCCTGCCTGAGCAGATTTCCGGCACCCTGGAGGTGGCCGCCCATGGCGGTTTCGCGCCGACCCTGGGTCCGCAGCCGGGCGGGCTGGTGTCGGTGATTGCGCTGGTGAGTCTCGGTCAGGGTGTGGCGGTGGTGCCGGAGTCGGTGGTGGATCACATTCGTCTGCCGAATGTGGTGTATCGGCGGATTGAGGATTGCCAGCCGAGCTCGTCGTTGTCGCTGATCCACCGACGCCACGAAAAGGCCCCGGCGGTGATCAGGTTTGTTGAGTACGTCAAAGCTGCCGGCGCGTCGTAAAGTCAATCTCGCCCGATTGCGCGGTGCTGCTTAGAGAAGATCAAGGGCGTCTGCCTGGGGGCAGACTGTTTCGCCTTCGGCGAGTTACTTGGAAAAGCACCCCAAGTAACCAAGGGTGCTTGCTCCTGGTTAGGCCCTTCCTTCGTCAGGGTTCCTTCACTCCGGTCTCGCTCCGTGGGCCCGCCGCCATCCGCCATCCATGGCGGGGGGCGGCTCTCGCGGCATCCATGCCGCTCGGCCCACGCAGCGAGACCTGCGTTCAGCCTGCACCCAAGTCGCGGATTGTGTCGTCTGAACTATCTGCGCAAGAAGATCAAAAGCAAAATCGAGGGCAAAAGCAAAGGCTTCCCGGCTGAAGCCGGTCCTACAGTCGAGGTCGCCGCCGCTGTTTCTGATCGTTCCCACGCTCCGCGTGGTAACGACGCGCCGGACGCTCTGCGTCCCTTAGAGGACGTGCATTCGGGCCTGGGGAAATGACGCGGAGCGTCACGGGATGCATTCCCACGCGGAGCGTGGGAACGATCAAACGGCGGGTACTCGTAGGACCGGCTTTAGCCGGGAAGCTCTTGATCTGCTTCTGATCTGCTTCTGATCTGCTTCTGATCTGCTTCTGATCTGCTTCTGATCTGCTTCTGATCTGCTCTTGCTCTTCATACGCAAAAGCCCAGACACCACAAATCGCGACTTGGGTGCAGGCTGAACGCAGGTCTCGTGGAGTGGGCCGAGCGGCATGGATGCCGCGAGAGCCGCCCCCCGCCATGGATGGCGGATGGCGGCGGGCCCACGGAGCGAGGCCGGAGTGAAGGAACCCCGAGGAACGAGGGGCCAAACCAGGAGCAAGCACCCTTGGTTACTTGGGGTGCTTTTCCAAGTAACTCGGCGAAGCCGAAACAGTCTGCCCCTAGGCAGACGCTCTTGATTTTGACCTTCGTACGCAACACCGGGGGTCTAGCGGTGGACCTGCGAAACGCCTAAATCTTGGCTGCTTCAGGCACCCGCCCATACACATCCGTAAACCGCACGATATCGTCCTCTCCCAAATACTCCCCGCTCTGCACCTCGATCATCACCAGATCAATCACCCCCGGATTGACCAGCCGATGAGTGTGCCCGGGCTGGATGAAGGTCGATTCATTGGTGTCAAGCATGAACTCCTTCTCCCCATTGGTAACCCTCGCCATGCCGCTGACCACAATCCAGTGCTCGCTGCGGTGGTGATGCATCTGCAACGACAACGACGCCTGCGGCTTGACCACAATGCGCTTGATCTTGAAACGCTTGCCTTCCTCCAGCACCGTGTAAGTCCCCCACGGCCGGGTCACGGTGTTGTGCAGCAAGTACGCCGGATGCCCCTGACGCTTGAGCGCCTGCGCGATAACCTTGACCTCCTGACTGCGATCGGCGTCGGCAATCAGCAACGCATCCGGCGTGTCGATGATGATCAGGTTATCCAGACCCACCGCACCCACCAGCCGCTTCTTCGAGTCGATGTAGCAGTTGGTCACGTCGTGCAGCACCACCTCGCCGTTGCATCGGTTGCCATGTTCATCGGCCGGACTCAGCTCGCGAATGGCCTGCCACGAACCGATGTCGCTCCAGCCCATCTCGCACGGCACCACCGCCACCTTCTGCGAATGCTCCATCAATGCGTAATCGATGGAAATGTCCGGCGCCAGGGCGAAGGTCGTGCTGTCCAGCTCGATCTGCAACTCGTTGCGGCCTTCCTTGCTGTTGCACTGCGCCAGGCAATGGCGCACGGCGGTCAGCACGTCGGGCGAGTGAACTTCCAGCTCTGCGAGCAGCACATCGACGCGCATGCAGAACATCCCGGCGTTCCACAAATGCAGACCGCCCGCGAGATAGTCCTCGGCGGTCACGGCATCGGGTTTCTCGACGAAGCGCGCGACCTGATAAGCCTCGCTGCTGAGGGCCTGGCCTTTCTCGATGTAGCCAAAACCGGTTTCGGCGCGGGAGGGGATCAGACCGAACGTCACCAGCCAGCCCTCGTCGGCCAGTTTGCGTGCGCTCTGCACGGCGGCCTCGAACGCGGCAACGTCAGTGATCAACTGGTCCGCCGGCAGAATCAACAGCTGCGCGTCGTCGCCATAGCGCTCCTGAACGTGCAGCGCCGCGGCGGCGATGGCCGGTGCGGTGTTGCGGCCGAACGGCTCGAGCAGAAACTCGAGCGCCAACTGGTGCTTGTTCAGCAGCCGGTAGTCATCGACGGTGCGGAAATACACTTCCCGATTGGTGACGGTGAGGACGCTTTCGACGCCGTCCAGCTGGCTAGCGCGATTGAAGGTCTTCTGCAGCAGGCTTTCGCCGTCCGGCAGGCGCATGAAGGGTTTGGGCATTGCCTCCCGTGAAACAGGCCACAGCCGGGTGCCGGCGCCGCCAGCGATAATGCAGGGAATCAGTTGCATGGGGTTCTCGCCTCTTCGATCCATGAATCAATGACTGGGGCTGCACTCCCGATCATTCCGAAGAAAGTCAATTTAATGACTTTATCGTAGCATTCGGGCGAATTAGCCAATTATTTGTCGATTAGGCGCTTTCCGCCCGCGCATTTCAAGGGGTTGTAACGCGGAATTAACGCCTCTCGTCCCCTATTTACGGGGCGTAAACCCCCGGCAACTCGGCGTTGCCCGTAGGTGAACCCAGAGCGGTGGCAAGGCCGGCGCGCGTAAGTCTCTGCCATTTAAGGCTTTTTGCCATCACTGAGCGGGCTGGCATCCAACTTCAGCCGTGTCCGGATGAATGCCAAAGCGTTTCCTGTCGAGGACGCCGGGTTAAAAGATTTTTCATCCACCGGGCTTTTTTTGCAGCACGCGCGGTCAACACATCACGCATCAACTCGAACACGCAAAAGGAAGGGACATGGCAGCGCGCAGGGCATTACTGATTCTTCACGGCAAGCAGGCGCTCAATGAGGATGTCCGCGAGGCGGTGGCGCGCAAGCGCAAACACGGCTGGGACCTGGACGTGCGCGTGACCTGGGAAGCGGGCGATGCCCAGCGCCTGGTACGTGAGGGTCTGGAGGCCGGTCATCGGCAGATCATCGCCGGTGGCGGCGATGGCACATTGCGCGACGTGGCGGAGGCGCTGGCGCTGTCTGAAGTCGACGCCAGTCTGGTGATCATGCCCCTGGGCACGGCCAATGATTTCGCCCGTTCGGCGGGTGTGCCGCTGGAACCCGACCAGGCCCTCGACCTGCTGGATGTCCCGGCGCGTGCGGTTGATATGGGTGCGGTGGGCGGTCAGCTGTTCCTCAACATGGCCACCGGCGGGTTTGGCAGCCAGGTCACCGCCAACACCTCCGAAGACCTGAAAAAGATCCTCGGTGGTGCGGCCTATCTGTTCACCGGCCTTACGCGTTTCAGCGAGTTGAAAGCGGCCTACGGCGAATTCACCGGCCCGGACTTTCACTGGAAGGGCGAGATGCTGGCGCTGGGGATCGGCAACGGTCGTCAGGCGGGCGGCGGCCATCCGTTGTGCCCGGAAGCTCTCGCCGATGACGGCCTGCTGGACATCAGTATTCTGCCAGCGCCCCAGGAGGTGGTGAGCACGCTGAAGAGCCTGCTCGAAGGCGGTCTGGGCCTCGATAACATGTTCGTCCGCGCGCGGCTGCCATGGGTCGAGCTCAAGTCGGCGCAGGGGCTGAATATCAATCTCGACGGCGAACCGCTGAGCGGCGAAGCAACCCGTTTCGAGGCGCGAGCAGGCGCGTTGCGCGTGCACCTGCCGTCGCATTCGCCCTTGCTGGGGCAGACGCGACAACTCGCCTGAGCATCAACAACCGTCAGGTGAGCCGCGACCGCACGCTCATCTGACGCCATCAGTCATCCAGGCTGATGATTCTCTCCCTCACACAGAACAGCACCAGCCCAGGCACGTCGTAGATGTGCAGCCGTTTCATGATCTGCGCGCGATGGGTTTCCACCGTTTTGACGCTCAGACCGAGGCCGCCGGCGATCTCGCGGGTTGAGGTGCCCCTTACCACCAGCCGCAGGATTTCCAGCTGGCGGGCGGTGAGGTTATGACCTTCCGCAGGTTCGACGGGCGTCATCTGGCTGCTGACCAATGCCTGGCTGATCACCGTGTGAGCGACGGCCGGGCTCAGGTAGCGTTCGCCATCGCGCAGGGCGTTCAGCGCGTGTTCGATCTCGCTGGCGGTTGCATCTTTAAGTAGGTAACCGTGGGCGCCGCACGCCAGCGCGCGCATGATCAGGCATGGCTCGGTGTGCATCGACAGAATCAGCACCTTGCTGTCCGGCAGCGTCTGACGCAGGCGTTGCAAGGCGTCCAGCCCGTCGCTGTCGCCCATGGAGATGTCGAGCAGAATGATGTCGGGTTCCAGCTGCAGGCTCATTTCCAGCAATTGATGGCCATTGCTGGCCTCGCCGATAACAGCGTAACCCGGGATGTCCGACACCAGCGCGCGGACACCGGCGCGGATCAGCGCGTGATCATCCACCAGCAGTACGTTGCAGACACTCACGGCTTGCTGCCTTCAGCGCGTCCGCGGACACGCGGCGCCCACGGAAACAACGCCTGAATGCAGGTGCCTTGCCCGGGCTCGCTGGCGACGTTCAATTCACCGCCCAACAGGCTCGCGCGCTCGGCCATGCCCGCCATACCGCGCTGCCCCTGACCGGCGGGGCTCCGCGCAGGAGCGAATCCCTGACCATCATCGCGAATGTTCAGCCACAACCCTTCCGGTCGGCGCTGCAGTTGCACGCGCAGGTTTTGCGCCTGGGCGTGGCGCAGCATATTGGTCACGGCTTCCTGGGTAATGCGGAATGCCGCCACCGCGATCTCTTCGGGAATACCGTCCAGGCGCTGCTGGCATTCCAGGCTCCACTGCACGGAAGTGGCTGACAGCGTGCGCAGCAGATGCGCGCGCAGGCTGGCTTCCAGTCCCAGGCTGGTGAGCTGTCGGGGGTTGAGAATGGCGGACAGGTCGCGAACCTTCGCCAGGGTTTCATCAAGGGTGTTGATGAGCATCGTGCACTGCGCGTGCAGCTCCTGCGGGGCGCGGCGCTGCAGCCAGTCGCTCTGCATTTTTGCTGCCGTGAGCATCTGGCCGATGTCGTCGTGCAGCTCGCGGCTCAGGCGATGACGTTCGGTTTCCTGAACCTGCAGCATGTGATCGGCGAGTTCCTTGGGCTGGAACTGAATGGTCCGGTTCGGGCGGGTCATGCTGTAACAGAGGCCTGCAAATGCCAGCCCGTTGACGATGGCCAGCTCCAGCGGCAGGGTGCCGCTCGCCAGGTACGCGATCACATTGCAGCCCGTGGTCCCCAGGCACAGCAGGGCTGCCCAGCGAATGGTGCTGCCGGGGTTCATTCGCAGAAAGCCAGGGAATTTGCTGCTGCCATGCATAGCGGATGAAGCCATCGATAATGGATGTCTACACCTGACGGATCTGCCAGGCCATTTGAAAGGGCATTGCGAAGAACACAGTGCTGTACTTCCTCTGTATGGGTACAGCGTGTTCGAACGACTCGTCGAATGGACAGAAAAAGTGCTGCTTGAAGCGCTCTTTCGAGCGCGCCGATAGTACCTTAATTGTCGGCGTTATTAAGGGCTGAGGTTGAAACCCGACTCACATCAACAACAGAGCCGGTTGTCCGTTCAGTCAGCTTTCAAGTCCGGAAGTCGAGTGCGTGTTCAGGAAATCAGCAGCCATTCATCGCGTTTCACTGTGATCGGCGTGCTTGGCGGCGAGCACGTCGCGCTGCCCGGGATTGACCGACCAGCCGGGATTGGCGGCGACGTTATTGTCCGGGCTGCCCACCCCGCACTGGCTGGCGAATGCGTCCAGCAAACCGCGCTGCTCGCTGTCGTCCAGCGTCAGCGATCCGGTGTGAGGGTCGATGAGTTCAAGCTGCCAGGCCATCAGCTCAAAGCAGCGCTTGAGCGTGGGCAATGCCTCTGGCTGCAAGTGGCCGCCCGCGCTGGCGAAGTAAAGGAGATAACGCAACTGCCGGGCGAAACCGCAGACCGCTTCCACGCGATGGGTGTCTGCCTTGCCGGCAAGGTGGTGCAATGTGGTGAGCAGGCATTCCATCGCGTCACCATCATCGCTGATCAATTCCAGATGACTGAGGCATTCATCGGCGCGGCACATGAGTGTCTGGGTATCGCTGAGAAACTCTGCGTGCAACTGCTGCCATTCATTGCCGTTCAGCATGTGCAATCTCCACTCTTCACAAATGGCGACGTCAGGTCGCGTGGGGCGAGTGGCCCAAAGTTAATGTTGAGGGCACTGGAAAGTCTGTAGGGCGTTTCTGATTGTTGCGAATGGTCGGGCAGGGTGGCGTGATCAGCATGAGCGCGTGAAACGATCATCTGTACACAGGCCTCAAGAGAAGGGTCCTTCGCAAGGGTTCCGGCGAGTAGTGGGGAAACTTCCGCGAGCGCAACCGCATGCCTGACTCCATTCATTTACGAGAAGGGCGTCACAGTAATGACTATTGGAAAAGCCGAATATCAGGTTCGCCCCGATTGCCCTTAGGGGTTACCCCTACTCGCGGTGGCAGGTTGCACTGGCTGGTCATCGGGCCGCGCATCTGAAAGCCGCGCCGTTCGCCGTTCTGCCAGTGCTCGGGTCTGTCGATGGGGTTGCGGTGATGTTATTGTGATATCAAGTGCGCGGCGCGCGTTTCTATCCCGATTAAGGTCTGTCATGGGGCTGCCGATACAGGGTAGGCGGACTTACTTGAACCCTGCTCCAGGAGCAACAGATGGCTGGCATTCTCGACACAGTAGACCAACGTACACAGCTGGTAGGTGAGAACCGCCTGGAAATCCTTATGTTCCGCCTGGCCGGCCGACAGTTGTTCGCGATCAACGTATTCAAGGTGCAGGAAGTCCTGCAATTGCCCAAGCTGACACTGATGCCCCAGCGTCATCCGTTCGTGTGCGGCGTGGTCAACCTGCGCGGGCAGACCCTGCCGGTGATCGACCTGTCCCAGGCCATCGGCATGCGCCCGCTTGTGCCAGGGCCTTCGAGCACGATCATCGTCACCGAATACAACCGCTCGGTTCAGGCGTTTCTGGTGGGCGGCGTCGACCGTATCGTCAACATGAACTGGGAGGCGATTCTGCCGCCACCGACCAGCGCCGGGCGTCAGCATTACCTGACCGCCATCAGCAAGGTCGATGACCAGCTGGTGGAGATCATCGACGTGGAGAAAGTCCTCGCCGAGATCGTGCCGTACAGTGCCAAGGTCTCCCGCGACAAGCTGGAAGATCCGGTCCTCGCCCGGGCCATTGGCCGCGAAGTGCTGTTGGTAGACGATTCCAATGTGGCGCTCTCGCAGTTGCGTGACACCCTGGGTCAGCTCGGCGTGAAGATGCACGTTGCCCGTGACGGGTTGAAAGCCCTGAACATGCTCAAGGGCTGGGCGGACACCGGCGAAGTCATGACCGACAAGCTGTTGATGGTCTTCACCGACGCCGAAATGCCGGAAATGGACGGCTACCGCCTGACCACGGAAATCCGTAACGACCCACGCTTGCGCGGCCTCTATGTCGTGCTGCACACCTCGCTGTCCGGGAGCTTCAACGAGTCCATGGTCAAGAAGGTTGGATGCGATAACTTCCTCTCCAAATTCCAGCCGGACAAGCTGGTCGACGTGGTCCGCGAGCGGCTCATGCTCGACAACTGATCCGTTTCTGTTTCAAGCCCCTTGCTGTATGGAGGGGCTTTTTTGCATCTGTACCGCTTGGTTTTCCGGCGTCTCGTATAGAGTGGTGGCTTTCCGCTCTGGCATAAGGACGCGTACATGTTTCACCTCAGCGCACTGTATCGGTACCCCCTCAAATCCTGCATGGCCGAGACGTTGCAGCAGGCCCGTTTCGATGAGTTGGGCATGAGTGGCGATCGTCGCTGGATGCTGGTGGATGAAGCCAGTGGGCGCTTTTACAGCCAGCGCGCGCTGCCGCAGATGTCGCAGCTCTCGGTGCTGTGGAAGGGCGATGGGGTGACGCTGTCGGCGCCGGGCCTGGGCAGTCTGGATGTGCCGGTGCCGGTCGATGAAGAAGCCAATCTGCGCGGCATCACGATCTGGCGCGACACTTTTCGGGTGCCGGACGCGGGCGAGGACGCGGCGCGTTGGGTCAGCGCCTTGGTGGGCAAGCCGACGCGGCTGGTGCACGTGCCGAAAGAGCGCGCTCGCTGGCTGCCTTCAGGCTACGGGACGGTGGAAGACAGGGTCGGGTTCGCTGACGGTTTTCCGCTGTTGCTGATCGGGCAGTCTTCACTGGACGATTTGTCGCAGAAGGTGGGTCGCCCGCTGGAAATGTTGCGCTTTCGTCCGAATCTGGTGGTGTCTGGCGCCGAGCCGTTCGCGGAGGATGGCTGGAAGCGGATTCGGATTGGCGGCGTTGAACTGCGGGTGCTAAAGCCGTGCTCGCGGTGCATCCTGACGACGGTCGACCCGGCAACCGGTGAGCGCAGCGCGGATCGCGAACCGATGACCACACTGAAGACCTATCGAGAGCGGGAAGGGGAGATCTGGTTTGGCCAGAACCTGGTGAGCGATGGCCCAGGGCTGGTCGAGGTCGGAATGGAGGTTGAAGTGCTCGAGTAGTCGGGCGCTTGCCAGTACGTCTTCCCGGATCCCTTGAAAATGAAACCGCCGCTGATTTTTCCGCCGTCAGATGAATTGTGGGAGTGAGCTTGCTCGCGAAGAGGCCGTTGCATCCGCTAAATTTCCAGCGGCTGGAATGCCGTCTTCGTGAGCAAGCTCACTCCCACAGGGGTTGTGATTGCTGCGCGAAATCATAACTGCCAGACGAATGCTGGGAATCCTACCGCTCCATTCGGCCTAGACCGTTGACAGCTGACGACCGGATCCGGCCCTCACAAATCATCAAAGAACCGTTCATGCCAGTCCACCAGCGGCTGCGGGGAATTGAGCTTCTGGCCGTAGATCACCGCGTACGACAGCACGTTCTGCACGTATTGGCGGGTCTCGTCGAACGGAATGCTCTCGACCCAGACGTCGAAGGCCAGATGGTTGGCGCCCCTCAACCACTGACGCACACGTCCCGGACCTGCGTTGTACGCCGCCGAAGCCAGTACCCGGTTGCCGTTGAACTGCGCATGGACCTGACTCAGATAAGCGGCGCCGAGCTGAATGTTCTTGTCCGGATCGAGCACCTGGGCCGGCGAGGCCAGGGGAATGCTGAATTTGCGCGCGGTCTCTTTGGCGGTCGCAGGCATCAGTTGCATCAGACCTGCGGCACCGACGCCAGAGCGGGCGTCATCCATGAACGCGCTTTCCTGACGGGTGATCGCAAACACCCAGCTTGAATGCAGCCCGCGAACCTGCGCTTCACGCACCAGGGTGTCGCGGTGGGCCATCGGGAAGCGGATGTCGAGATCGTCCCAGTACTGCGCCTGACTGATGGTGCGAATGGCCGGGAAATACCAGTGCATGTCGTACGCCAGTTTGGCCTGGGCGACCATTTCGTCCCGGCTGAAACGACGGGTGACGTGGTACCACTCGCGGCGGCCGTCGACGATCTGCCCCCGATCATAGAACTCCAGCGCGCGGCGCACGCCCGGTGTGTTGCGCACCTTGGTCATGAGCGCCTGGCTCATCACCAGCGGCTTGTTGTTGAGCATGTACGGCGTCTGGGTGCGGTCGGCGGCAAGGAAGCCGTAGAAATCACGCTCCTTAGCGACCGCCTTGTACAGCCCCGGAAGCAACGGGCTGTTGGGCTGAGCAAGCTCGAGAGAGCGGGCCTGCCAGTAACGCCAGCGGTTCGTGGTCGCGAGGTCTTGCGGCAAGCGACGGGTCAGCTCGTACGCATCGCTCCAGCGACCGAGCCGCAGCAACAGGCGCAGGCGCCATTCGGTGACGGTGTTGTCGCGCAGGTCCGGGTCGTACTTGGTCATGACCTCAAGGGCCCGACCGTCGTAGCTGCGAGCCAGGGTCAGGCCGATTTCCTTGGCGATCTGCACCTGTTCTTCGTGTGAGAAATGCAGCACCGGCGCGTAGCTGTCGAGCAGCTCCATGGCCCGCTGCGGGTCCTGCTTGGCCAGGCGACGCAGCCCCAGCCCGACCACATCGGACATCGCCTCGTCGGCCGGCATGAACTGGCCCTGGTTGTTGACCATTTCCGGCTTCTGCGCGACAGCAATCAGCAAACGGCCCTGGGGCGCGAGGGTGGTCATGCTGTTGACCAGTTGATTGGCCAGCGCGTAGTTGCGCACTTGCGCGGCGAGCTTGGCGCGCTGCCAGCGTTTCTGCTCGGTCAACTGACCTTCGACCGCCCACTGGGTGAAGAACGTATCGCAGGCTGCCGGCAGCGTCTTGCCGGTCATCCAGGTCTTCTCGGCGTTGGCATAGCCTTCCGAGCGCTGGTTGTGGCTGAGCTGATACGAGCCATACAAACAGTCGAGCTCTACGAAATTCAGCTTGGGGTCGTAATACTTGACGAAGGGCTGCCAGTCACCGCGCGAAGCCAGCAGCCGCAGCCAGCGCAGCTTCATGTAGTTGGCTTGCGGCAGGTCGCCGTGCTCGGCGAAGAACTTCTCGATTTCCTCGTTGCTCGCGCTGTTCAGGCGGGCGGTGAGTTCGTCGTAGGCCAGGTAGGGTTCGAGGGGGTAATCCGCCAACGCAGCGGCATAGGTGCGATAAGGGCCGCCGTCGCCCTTGGCCAAAGCCCGCTTGGCTTCATCGTAATACTGGCGTTGGGTGGTGAGATCGACCGCTTGGACGGACTGGGCAGCAGTGGCCGACAGAAGCAGGCAGGACAAAAGGCTGAAGAAACGACTGCGCATGAGACTTCCGTGCAGATGCATCGTGAAAAGTGCGGCTAGCTTAGCCTGTTGCCCGCGCGGGTTGAAGCGCTGCCTCGTCCGTCGTGATGGATAGAAACAAACCCCGGCCAGCAATCGGCCGACCACCGGGTCCGGACGACGTCCTGTCATCGATTAGCCGCCCATCTGCCGGGTTATCTCAGGTAGAATGCGCGCCCGGTTTTTGGAGAAGCTCATGACCCTGCTCAAATTCAGCGATGTGTCCCTTGCGTTCGGCGCCATGCCGTTGTTGGACAAGGTGTCCTGGCAGATCGCCCGTGGTGAGCGGGTCTGCATCATCGGCCGCAACGGCACCGGCAAGTCCAGCATGTTGAAGCTCGTCAAGGGCATTCAGATGCCCGACGACGGCAATGTCTGGCGCGCGCCGGGCCTTAAGATCGGCGAGCTGCCCCAGGAGTTGCCGGTCGCTGACGGCCGTACCGTATTTGACGTGGTTGCCGAAGGCCTCGATGGTGTCGGCGAGTTGCTCGCCCAGTATCACCACCTCAGCCAGAACATCGTCACCGCCGAAGACCTCGACAAGCTGATGCACGTGCAGTCGGACCTCGAAGCCCGTGACGGCTGGCGCCTGCAGCAGTTGGTGGACAGCACCCTCAGCCGTCTGCAACTGCCGGCCGACAAGACCCTCGCCGAACTGTCCGGTGGTTGGCGTCGTCGCGTGTTGCTGGCCCAGGCGCTGGTCTCCGAGCCTGATCTGCTCATGCTCGACGAACCGACCAACCACCTGGACATCGGCGCGATCGCCTGGCTTGAAGAAGCACTGAAGGAATTCCAGGGCGCGGTGTTGTTCATCACCCACGACCGGTCCTTCCTGCAAAACCTTGCCACGCGCATTCTTGAACTCGACCGTGGCGGCCTGATCGACTGGGACGGCGACTACGCCAGCTTCCTGGTGCACAAGGAAGCCATGCTCGCGGCGGAAGAAACCGCCAACGCGCTGTTCGACAAGCGCCTGGCCCAGGAAGAAGTATGGATCCGTCAGGGCATCAAGGCCCGTCGTACTCGTAACGAAGGCCGCGTACGCGCCCTGAAGGCATTGCGCGTTGAGCGCAGCGACCGTCGCGAACGCACCGGCAAGGCCAACATCCAGCTCGACACGGCAGACAAATCCGGCAAGCAGGTGATGGTGCTCGACAACGTCAGCTTCGCTCACCCGGGTGGCCCGATGCTGATCAAGGACTTCTCCATGGTCCTGCAGCGCGAAGACCGCATCGGTCTGCTCGGCGCCAACGGTACCGGCAAGACGACGCTGCTCAAGCTGATGCTCGACAACCTCCAGCCCACCAGCGGCAAAGTGGAAGTCGGCACCCGTCTGGACGTCGCCTACTTCGACCAGTTGCGTCACCAGCTCGATCTGGAAAAAACCGTGATCGACAACGTGGCCGAAGGCCGCGACTTCATCGACATCGACGGTCAGAGCCGCCACGTCCTCAGCTACCTGGGCGATTTCCTGTTCAGCCCGCAGCGGGCGCGGACGCCGGTCAAGGCGTTGTCGGGCGGTGAGCGCGCGCGTCTGCTGCTCGCCAAACTGTTCAGCAAACCGGCCAACCTGCTGGTCCTCGACGAACCGACCAACGATCTGGACGTCGAGACCCTCGAGCTCCTTGAAGAAGTGCTGTTGACCTTCAAGGGCACCGTGCTGATGGTCAGCCACGACCGGGCATTCCTCGACAACGTCGTCACCAGCACCCTGGTGTTCGAAGGCGAGGGCAAGGTCCGCGAATTCGTCGGTGGCTATCAGGACTGGATTCGCCAGGGCGGCTCGCCGCGTCTGCTGGGCGTCACCGACAGCAAGTCCGGCAAGTCCGAGCTGGCCACTGCCGTGGTTCAGGCAGCACCCGTCGCGGCGGCCGAAATGCCGGTCGCCAAAAAGAAGCTCAGCTATAAACTGCAACGCGAGCTGGAAGCGTTGCCTGCGCAAATTGACGCTGTAGAAGCGCAAATGGCTGCGCTCAGTGCCGAGATGGCCGAGGCCGGTTTCTATCAGCGTCCTGCGGAGCAAACCACAGCCGTGATGGCGCAGCTGGAAAGCCTGCAAGGCGAACTGGACGGACTGCTTGAGCGTTGGGCCGAGCTGGACGAGTGATCGGTAAAAGGCGGCAATAAAAAAGCCCGGCCCTTCTTCAAGGGCCGGGCTTTTGCATTGTCGCGCTTATTTCTCCGGGCGCTTGATCAGGCGCACTGCCAGCACGTCACACGGCGCGCCGTGCAGCACGTCGTTGGCAGTAGAACCGAGCAGCAGGGACAGGCCATGACGGCCGTGGCTGCCGACAACGATCAGATCAACGTGGTGTTCCTTCGCCAGGTTGTGGATTTCCTGACGCGGCTGGCCGTAGGTCAAATGGCTGTCGCCGGTCTTTACGTCGGGGTATTTGCGTTTCAGCGCTTCCAGCTTTTCCTTGGCCTGATCGAACTGCTGTTGCTGCAGCTGCGACAGGTCCATCGGGACATCGCCACCGAACGCCATGGCCATAGGTTCGACGATGTGCACCAGCGAAAGCTTGGAGTGGCCGGCCAACGCCAGCGCCATGGCTTTTTTGATAACCGGATCGCACTCTTCAGTGAGGTCCACGGCTACCAGGATGTGTTCATAGGACATGGGGTGTTCCTTCTGAGGTTTGCGATGGTTTTGATTATGGCTCTTTTCACGCGCCTCTGGCACGCCGATGTGGTTCGCCAGCAGCTAGCCGCCGCGGGGGGCGTACAAATATGACGGTGTGGATCATCCTGTCAATCATTGCGGTGGTTTTAAGTCCGCTGGTCTGGCTGCGCCCCTCGCGCTCGCAGAGCGGCAGAATGGCCATGCGCATGCAGGCGCGGCGAATGGGGCTGGCGATGCAGCTGATCCCCCAGGAGTGGCCGCATTGGTTGCCGACCGAGCCGCCGAGTCCGTGCCCGCAGTATCACCGGCCACGTACCGCGCGGGCGCCCGATGTCTGGGTGTACTGGCAGATGGAGCCGGGCGTGTGGGTCAACCAGTGGCGCGAGCCGTGTGAAGATCCGCGCCTGCTCGAGCCGTTCAAGACGCTGCCGGCGGACGTCTACAAAGTGGAGGCGGGCAAGCAGCTGATTGCCCTGTATTGGGCCGAGCGCGGCGAGCCCGAAGTATTGCAGCACATTGCAGCGGTGCTGAAGGCCTTGGCGTAAGCCGTCCTGATGCCCGAATCGCGGGCATTAAAAAGCCCGATAACAACATCGGGCCGGGGTTGGCCAGGCAGGCCGTAATTCTTGTGCGGTGCGGTGCAATGCCGCTCGCCGGGTCACACATCACTTGCTGACGACGCTCAAATGACCCGTCTTGATGCGCAGTGCGCTGAATGTAGACCTTAATGGTGCGTTTGTCTGCTGCCTCACCGTTTATTTCATGCTGCATTCCGAGCCACTGCCCGCCGCCACGCCCCATCTTCTTCAGTTTCATGCCCCCGCGATCATGCGCCTGAATAGCCTTCTATCAGGCGCACGTTTTACCTGCGATTTGCCGGTTTTGCCCGCTGTCTGCTGAATTGACAATTGCTGGAATATGGCAGAAGGTAGCCGCACCCAAATCAAACGGGCGTATGAATTGAGCGTTTGCCGTAGGAATGCTCTGACAGACGCTCGAATCGCGTCGACGGGGTGACTGGCGTTTGGTGTTTCGCCTCGACGGCAACGTCGTGCATAGCGCCGGATCTCAGCGTCTGATGCGTATTGTTCAGCTTCCATATCGTGGAGATCAGTTGATGATTTACGAAGGTAAAGCCATCACGGTTAAGGCTCTTGAAAGTGGCATCGTCGAACTGCAGTTCGACCTCAAGGGTGAGTCCGTCAACAAGTTCAACCGCCTCACCCTCAACGACCTCAGTCAGGCCATCGAAGCCATCAAGGCCGACAGCTCGATCAAGGGCGTCATCGTCACCAGCGGCAAGGACGTGTTCATCGTCGGCGCCGACATCACCGAATTCGTCGATAACTTCAAGCTGCCGGACGCTGAACTCGTCGCCGGCAACCTTGAAGCCAACAAAATCTTCAGCGCCTTTGAAGACCTCAACGTACCGACCCTTGCTGCCATCAACGGCATCGCCCTGGGCGGCGGTCTGGAAATGTGCCTGGCCGCTGACTTCCGCGTCATGTCCGCCACCGCCAAGGTTGGCCTGCCTGAAGTCAAACTCGGTATCTATCCGGGCTTCGGCGGCACAGTCCGTCTGCCACGCCTGATCGGTGTGGACAACGCAGTCGAGTGGATCGCGTCCGGCAAAGACAACAGCGCTGAAGACGCACTGAAAGTGGGCGCCGTCGATGCTGTCGTGGCCCCAGGCAAACTGCAGGAAGCCGCACTGGACCTGATCAAGCGCGCCATCTCCGGCGAGTTCGACTTCAAGGCGAAGCGTCAGCCGAAGCTCGACAAGCTCAAGCTCAACGCCATCGAGCAGATGATGGCCTTCGAAACCGCCAAGGGGTTCGTGGCAGGCCAGGCCGGCCCGAACTACCCGGCGCCGGTCGAAGCGATCAAGACCATTCAGAAAGCCGCCAATTTCGGTCGCGACAAAGCGCTGGAAGTGGAAGCAGCCGGTTTCGTGAAGATGGCCAAGACCTCGGCCGCTGCGAGCCTGATCGGTCTGTTCCTGAACGATCAGGAGCTGAAAAAGAAGGCCAAGGTCTACGACGAAGTCGCCAAGGACGTGAAGCAGGCCGCTGTATTGGGCGCCGGCATCATGGGTGGCGGCATCGCCTATCAGTCGGCTGTCAAAGGCACGCCGATCCTGATGAAGGACATCCGTGAAGAAGCCATCGCGCTGGGCCTGGGCGAAGCATCGAAGCTGCTGGGCAAGCGCGTCGAAAAAGGCCGCCTGACCACCGCGAAGATGGCTGAAGCGCTCAATGCGATTCGTCCTACGCTGTCCTACGGCGATTTCGGCACCGTCGACCTCGTCGTCGAAGCCGTGGTCGAGAACCCGAAGGTCAAACAAGCCGTATTGGCCGAAGTGGAAGGGCAGGTGGGTGAAAACACCATTCTCGCTTCCAACACCTCGACGATCTCCATCAGCTTGCTGGCCAAGGCCCTCAAGCGCCCGGAAAACTTCGTCGGCATGCACTTCTTCAACCCGGTGCACATGATGCCCCTGGTTGAAGTCATCCGTGGCGAGAAGTCCAGCGAAGTCGCCGTGGCGACCACCGTGGCTTACGCCAAGAAGATGGGCAAGAACCCGATCGTGGTCAACGACTGCCCGGGCTTCCTGGTCAACCGCATCCTGTTCCCGTACTTCGGCGGCTTCGCCAAGCTGGTCAGCGCCGGTGTGGATTTCGTGCGCATCGACAAGGTCATGGAAAAATTCGGCTGGCCAATGGGCCCGGCGTACCTGATGGACGTGGTCGGCATCGACACCGGGCACCACGGTCGCGACGTCATGGCCGAAGGCTTCCCGGACCGCATGAAGGACGATCGCCGCACGGCCGTTGACGCCTTGTACGACGCCAATCGCCTCGGCCAGAAGAACGGCAAGGGCTTCTACGTCTACGAGACCGACAAGCAGGGCAAACCGAAGAAAGTGGTCGACGCTTCCGTGCTGGAAGTGCTCAAGCCGGTGATCTACGAGCAGCGTGAAGTCAGCGACGAAGACATCATCAACTGGATGATGATCCCGCTGTGCCTCGAAACCGTGCGTTGCCTGGAAGACGGCATCGTCGACACGGCTGCCGAAGCCGACATGGGCCTGATATACGGCATCGGCTTCCCTCCGTTCCGCGGTGGCGCGCTGCGCTACATCGACTCGATCGGTGTCGCTGAATTCGTGGCCCTGGCTGACCAATACGCTGATCTGGGCGCTCTGTACCACCCCACTGCGAAGCTGCGTGAAATGGCCAAGACCGGCCAACGCTTCTTCGGCTAAGTGCCCAACGAACAGGTGAAGATATGAGCTTGAATCCGAGAGACGTCGTGATTGTCGACTTCGGTCGCACACCGATGGGCCGCTCCAAGGGTGGCATGCACCGCAATACCCGCGCCGAAGACATGTCGGCGCACCTGATCAGCAAATTGCTGGAACGCAACGACAAGGTTGACCCTGCCGAAGTCGAGGACGTGATCTGGGGCTGCGTCAACCAGACCCTGGAGCAGGGCTGGAACATCGCGCGCATGGCGTCGCTGATGACCCAGATTCCGCACACCTCCGCCGCGCAGACGGTCAGCCGCCTGTGTGGATCGTCGATGAGCGCGTTGCACACGGCGGCTCAGGCGATCATGAGCAACAACGGTGACGTCTTCGTCATCGGCGGTGTCGAGCACATGGGCCACGTTGGCATGATGCACGGTGTCGATCCGAACCCGCACATGTCGCTGTACGCCGCCAAAGCCTCCGGCATGATGGGCCTGACCGCCGAAATGCTGGGCAAGATGCACGGCATCACCCGTGAAGCGCAGGATGCGTTCGGTGTGCGCTCCCATCGGCTTGCGCAGAAGGCCACGCTGGAAGGGAAGTTCAAGGACGAAATCATCCCGATGCAGGGCTACGACGAGAACGGTTTCCTGAAGATGTTCGACTTCGACGAGACCATTCGTCCGGAGACGACGCTGGAAAGCCTGGCTGCCCTCAAGCCTGCGTTCAACCCGAAAGGCGGTACGGTCACGGCCGGCACCTCGTCGCAGATCACTGACGGTGCTTCGTGCATGATCGTCATGTCCGGTCAGCGCGCCATGGACCTCGGCATCCAGCCCCTGGCGGTGATCCGCTCCATGGCCGTGGCCGGTGTCGACCCTGCAATCATGGGTTACGGACCGGTTCCGGCGACCCAGAAAGCGCTTAAGCGTGCAGGGCTGAGCATCGCCGATATCGACTACTTCGAGCTCAACGAAGCTTTCGCTGCACAGGCCCTGCCGGTGCTGAAAGATTTGAAAGTGCTCGACAAGATGGACGAGAAGGTTAACCTGCACGGCGGCGCCATCGCCTTGGGTCACCCGTTCGGTTGCTCGGGGGCGCGGATTTCCGGCACCTTGCTCAACGTGATGAAGCAGAATGGCGGCACCCTGGGTGTTGCCACCATGTGCATCGGTCTGGGTCAGGGCATTACCACCGTATTCGAACGCGTCTAAACGGTGTGAGTGTGCAAGCCGGGGCCTGGTGCCCCGGCTTTTGTTTTTTCCGAAAATGTATTTTCGCCACTTTTTTTCCTGTCACACCCGAGGTCCCCCGCATGCCGCTACAACCAGGTCTCTACCGTCACTACAAAGGGCCCGAATACCGTGTTATCGGTGTCGCGCGGCATTCGGAGACCGAAGAAGAAGTGGTGTGCTATCAAGCGCTGTACGGCGAATACGGCCTGTGGGTACGCCCTTTGAGCATGTTTCTGCAGTCAGTTGAGGTTGACGGCGAGCAAGTGCCGCGCTTTGCTTTGGTTCAGGCCGAACCGGATCTTTTTCCACGGCCCTGAGGCATGACGTTGCAGCAGCCATTGCTTGACCTCACCTTTCAGCCACTATATATAGCGGGGCCTCGACGGCTCTGACGTCTTTTTTCTCGCATTAGGAATTTTCCGATCCATGGGCAAATCGCTGGTCATTGTGGAATCCCCGGCTAAGGCCAAGACCATCAACAAGTACCTGGGCAACCAGTACGTGGTGAAGTCGAGTATCGGCCATATCCGAGACCTGCCCACCAGCGGTTCGGCTAGCGCCTCCAAAGAGCCTGCTGCCAAGCGCGGCAAGGCCGTGGCCGAAGCGCCCGCTCTGTCGCCCAAGGAAAAGGCCAAGCGCCAGCTCGTGGCGCGCATGGGTGTCGATCCGGAACACGGCTGGAAAGCCAAGTACGAAATCCTTCCCGGCAAAGAGAAGGTGATCGACGAGTTGCGCCGCCTGGCCAAAGACGCCGACACCATCTATCTCGCGACGGACTTGGACCGCGAAGGGGAAGCCATTGCCTGGCACCTGCGCGAAGCCATTGGTGGCGACGATGCGCGCTACAAGCGCGTGGTCTTCAACGAGATCACCAAGAAAGCCATCCAGGAAGCCTTCTCCAAACCGGGCGAGCTCGACATCGACCGCGTGAATGCCCAGCAGGCACGCCGGTTCCTCGACCGCGTTGTCGGCTACATGGTGTCGCCGCTGCTGTGGCAGAAGATCGCTCGCGGTCTTTCGGCCGGCCGTGTGCAGTCCGTCGCCGTGAAGCTGGTGGTGGAGCGCGAGCGTGAAATCCGCGCGTTCATCCCGGAAGAGTACTGGGAGATTCATGCGGACCTCGGCACTGCGAAGGGCGCCAACGTTCGCTTCGAAGTTGCCCGGGAAAAAGGCGAAGCCTTCAAACCGCTGAACGAAGCGACCGCCATGGCGGCGCTGGAGAAGCTCAAGGCCTCGGCCTACAGCATCAGCAAGCGTGAAGACAAACCGACCAGCAGCAAACCGTCGGCACCTTTCATCACGTCCACGCTGCAACAGGCCGCGAGCAATCGCCTGGGCTACGGCGTGAAGAAAACCATGATGATGGCCCAGCGTCTGTACGAAGCCGGTTACATCACCTACATGCGTACGGACTCGACCAACCTGTCGGCCGACGCAGTGGCCATGGCCCGCACCTACATCGAAACCGAGTTCGGCAAGAAGTACCTGCCGGAATCGCCGATCGTCTACAGCAGCAAGGAAGGCGCGCAAGAGGCTCACGAAGCGATTCGTCCCTCCGACGTCAACACGCACCCGAGCAAGCTGACCGGCATGGAGCGTGACGCCGAGCGTCTGTACGAGCTGATCTGGCGCCAGTTCGTGGCCTGCCAGATGCCTCCTGCGCAATACCTGTCGACCACCGTCAGCGTCGCGGCCGGTGATTTCGAACTGCGCGCCAAGGGCCGCATCCTGAAGTTCGACGGCTACACCCGTGTGCTGCCGCAAATGAGCAAGCCGGGCGATGACGACGTACTGCCGGACATGGCCCAGGGCGACAAGCTGAAGCTGATCAAGCTCGACCCGAGCCAGCACTTCACCAAGCCGCCTGCACGTTATTCGGAAGCCAGCCTGGTCAAGGAGATGGAAAAACGCGGCATCGGCCGTCCATCGACCTATGCCGCGATCATTTCGACGATCCAGGACCGTGGCTACGTGGCCCTGCACAACCGTCGTTTCTATTCGGAAAAGATGGGCGACATCGTCACTGAACGTTTGTCCGAAAGCTTCTCGAACCTCATGGACTACGGCTTCACCGCCGGCATGGAAGAGAACCTCGACGACGTGGCCCAGGGCCAACGCGACTGGAAGAATGTCCTCGACGAGTTCTATGGCGATTTCAAGAAGAAACTCGAAGTAGCCGAAGCACCCGACAGCGGCATGCGCGCCAACCAGCCGGTGATGACTGACATCCCGTGCAAGGTCTGCGGCCGCCCGATGCAGATTCGTACCGCGTCCACCGGCGTGTTCCTCGGCTGCTCGGGCTACAGCCTGCCGCCGAAAGAGCGCTGCAAGGCCACCGTCAACCTCACGCCGGGCGACGAAATTGCCGACGACGATGAGGGCGAGTCCGAATCCCGCGTGCTGCGTGGCAAGCACCGTTGCCCGATCTGCAGCACCGCGATGGATGCCTACCTGCTGGATGAGAAGCACAAGCTGCACATCTGCGGTAACAACCCGGATTGCTCGGGTTACGAGATCGAAGAGGGCACCTACCGCATCAAGGGCTATGAAGGCCCGAGCGTCGAGTGCGACAAGTGCGGCGGCGAAATGCAGCTCAAGACCGGCCGTTTCGGCAAGTTCTTCGGCTGCACTAACTGCAAGAACACCCGCAAGCTGCTGAAAAGCGGCGAAGCGGCGCCGCCGAAGATGGACCCGGTGAAGATGCCGGAGCTCAAGTGCGAGAAGGTCGACGACACCTACATCCTGCGCGATGGTGCTTCGGGGTTGTTCCTGGCGGCCAGCCAGTTCCCGAAAAACCGCGAGACCCGTGCACCGTTGGTGATGGAGATTGCACCGCACAAGGACGAGATCGATCCTAAGTATCACTTCCTGTGTGAAGCGCCGAAGAAGGACCCCGACGGTCGCCCGGCGGTGATCCGCTACAGTCGCAAGTCCAAGGAGCAATACGTGCAGACCGAAGTGGACGGCAAGCCGACTGGCTGGCGTGCGTTCTACGACGGCGGCAAGTGGAAGGTCGAGGACAAGCGTTGATCGTTTGATCACGATCCGACTGGTCAGCCCCGACGCTTTGCGTTAAAAGAATCCCTCGACGTGCTTACGCATTTCGAGGGATTTTTTTGTCTGCGGCTGAACGGGTGCAGGCAGTCAGACTGGCGATTCACTCATCTCTACAGAGACCACCGTTATGGCTCACGAACTTTATACCCGCACCAACCAGAAGCTGTTCTTCGCAGGCCTGGCACTGGAGGCGATGGGGAAGGCCAGGGACAGCCGCGCGATGAACGCCCAAGGGCTTGAGCAGGCGGAGCGTGAGTCGGCGATCTTTCATCTCTATGGCGCGTTGCTCGGGCTGTGCCACGAGATTGCCGGATTCTACCGACTGCCACAGGCCAGCACCCCGCGTGCCGAGGATCTGCTGTCGCCGAAGGTGCTGGAAGCTATCGCCATCCCGGAAATGGGCGAATTGGTCGAGCTCGCCCACAACCGCGAAACGTGGCTGGCGCAATTACTGGCCTCCTACCAGGCGTTGTTCATGCCGCCGAGGGCGCCGCGCAAACCCAAGGGTGACGTCACTCAGCCACTTATCATCGCAGTGGGGGCGGAAGAAGAGCCCGAGCAGGCGTTGACGCGCGAGGAGATGGAAAGCTGGCGTCAGCAGCTCAAAGGCCTCGCAATCCGGTTCAGAGAAGGCCTGAGCGAGTGCTGAGTCGGAGTGATCGATGGGCTAGGGACTCAGTCATCTGGCTGTTACAATGCGAGCCTTTCGTGGAGAACTGCCCTGATGCCAACTTCGTTTCTGGAAATTGTTGAACTGCCTGACGGTCGCATCGAGCTGCGCCGCGCCGAAGATGAAGGATCGCTGGTCACCCTGAATTTTTCGGAAGACGCCAAGGCGTTCTTGCAGGGTCAGCACGTTGAAGTCGCCAAGGCGATGCTCAGCGTCGGTGTGCAGATGGCAGGCCGTCTCGCCGAAGGCGAATTGACCAAGGATGAAGAAGGGCCGCGCGTGCTGCACTGATCCTCAGGATTCGCAGCTCGCCCGCACGCCGTTCCGCTTCTCGATTCGCAAGAAGCGCCTACACGCTCCAAATACCCTGAATCGTTCTGCCGACGTGCTTAGCCCAGACGAATGTTGAGGCTCTGCGCATCGCCGATACGTGCTGCGCTGGCCAGTTGTTGGCGCGCACTGCCTGAGATGGGATTGATCCAGCTGACCACCGTATGACTGCGGCCCAGGCGCAACACCTCACGGGTCAGTTCCAGCGCACTCTGCGTCCCGCGCGGGTGCATCAGAATAATGCGTTCCCGATTCAGGCCCGCGTCACGCAGCCACGCCTGAGTCACGCTGGCGGGTGGTGCAACCAGTGTCAGCCAGCGGTCGTTGGTGTCCTCACTCAACTCACGCAGGATCGGGGCCAACAGGTTGAGGCAGTTCCCGGCAGCGCCGCGCAATGACACTTCACTAAAGGCTTCCGGTTCGTTGCTCCAGGGCGACTCGGCAATCTCTGCCAGGGTCGGGACCTGCAACAGCGGAACGTCGAGCATGGGCACGCCGGGTGCCATGAATGCTTCGAACAGGGGCAGTTGTGCATGTTGTTGCGGTGTCTGTGGGAACTGCATCTACGTTCTCCTTATCGACGAATCACGCCGACGCTCAAGCCTTCAATGACAAGATCCTGATCTTTGAGATTCACTTCGATCGGTGCGAAGTCGGCGTTTTCGGCCAGCAGCCAGACCTTGTTGCCTTCGCGTTTGAAGCGTTTAACTGTCACTTCATCACCGATTCGCGCCACAACGATCTGGCCGTTGCGTGCTTCGCGGGTGGTATGGACGGCCAGCAGGTCGCCGTCGAGAATTCCGACGTCTTTCATACTCATGCCGTGGACGCGCAGCAGGTAATCCGCGCTGGGGTGGAAGAAGGCCGGGTTGATGGCGAGGGATTCTTCGATGTGCTGCTGGGCCAGGATCGGCGCGCCGGCTGCGACGCGACCAATGATCGGCAGGCCGCTGTCATCGGGTTTGGCTTCGAAACCGGGGATACGAATGCCGCGGGAGGCGCCCGGAGTCATTTCGATGGCGCCTTTGCGGGCGAGTGCTTTCAAGTGTTCTTCGGCAGCATTGGGCGATTTGAAGCCCAGCTCCTGAGCGATTTCAGCGCGAGTCGGCGGGTAGCCGTTGTCTTCGAGGCAGCGCTTGATGAAGTCCAGAATCTCGGCTTGGCGTGACGTCAGTTTGATCATGTGCATCGCTCTGGCTTTTTATACAGTGACTGGGATTATATACAGTGCTTGGGTCTTGGCAATGGTCCTTTTTGCCACGCCTGCAGCGAGCCCCCTTCATGAGTGGCTACAGGCCCCGGTTTGTATGGTTAAATGCCCGTGACCGCATGGACAGAAAGCGGACGCTCAGGGTTGACAGTGCTGTGTATGAAACGTATGTTTCAAACACGTGTTTGTCAGGCGTTGAACCATGGCTCAGTCGGAAACAGTTGAACGAATTCTCGATGCAGCGGAGCAGCTATTTGCCGAGAAGGGTTTTGCCGAAACCTCGTTGCGGCTGATCACCAGCAAGGCGTCAGTCAATCTGGCAGCGGTGAATTACCACTTCGGTTCCAAGAAGGCCCTCATTCAGGCGGTGTTCTCCCGCTTCCTCGGGCCGTTCTGCGTCAGTCTCGACCGCGAGCTGGAGCGCCGCCAGGCCAAGCCTGAACACAAGCCGACCCTTGAAGAGCTTCTTGAAATCCTCGTCGAACAGGCGCTGGTGGTTCAGCCGCGCAGCAACAATGACCTGTCCATCTTCATGCGCCTGCTGGGCCTCGCGTTCAGTCAGAGCCAGGGCCACTTGCGGCGTTATCTCGAAGACATGTACGGCAAGGTGTTCCGCCGTTACATGCTGCTGGTCAACGAAGCAGCGCCGCGCATTCCCCCTATCGAGCTGTTCTGGCGGGTCCACTTCATGTTGGGTGCTGCAGCCTTCAGCATGTCCGGCATCAAGGCGCTGCGCGCCATTGCGGAGACCGATTTCGGGGTCAACACGTCTATCGAGCAGGTCATGCGCCTGATGGTGCCGTTTCTGGCGGCCGGCATGCGCGCCGAAACGGGCGTCACCGACACGGCCATGCTCACCGCGCAACTTCGGCCCCGTACCAAAACCTCGACACCGGCACCTGCCAAGGTCTGAGGCGCGCCACCGACTGGCGGTGGCGTAATTTGCATCACATCCTTCGATCCCGCACCATGCCGGCCTGAGCATTGGTTGTTGAAGGATCTTCCTATGAGTTCTGGCCTGCAAGGCTCCCTGATGGTGGACGTCGCCGGTACCTGGCTGACCTCCGAAGACCGTCAGTTTCTGCGTCAGCCCGAAGTGGGCGGCCTGATTATTTTCGCGCGCAACATTGAGAGCCCACGGCAAGTGCGTGAGCTCTGCGCATCCATCCGCTCCATTCGTCCCGAGTTGCTGCTCGCCGTCGATCAAGAGGGTGGACGTGTCCAGCGCCTGCGCCAAGGCTTTGTGCGGTTGCCGCCGATGCGCGCCATTGCCGGCCATCCGAATGCAGAAAGCCTCGCCGAGCATTGCGGCTGGCTGATGGCAACCGAAGTGCTGGCGGTGGGGCTGGACCTCAGCTTTGCGCCGGTGCTGGATCTGGATTATCAGCGCAGCGCGGTCGTCGGCACCCGGTCGTTCGAAGGCGACCCCGAGCGGGCGGCGCTGCTGGCCGGCGCTTTTATCCGTGGCATGAATGCGGCGGGCATGGCGGCGACCGGCAAGCATTTCCCCGGGCACGGTTGGGCCGAGGCCGACTCCCACGTGGCCATCCCCAATGACGAGCGCAGTCTTGAAACGATCCGTGCCAATGACCTGGTGCCTTTTCAGCGCTTGAGCAAACACCTCGCAGCGGTCATGCCCGCCCACGTGATCTACCCCCAGGTCGATTCGCAGCCGGCGGGTTTTTCCCGTCGCTGGCTGCAGGACATCCTGCGCGGTGAGCTGGGTTTCGATGGCGTGATTTTCAGCGATGACCTGTCGATGGCTGGCGCCCATGTCGTGGGTGACGCCGCCAGTCGCATTGAGGCGGCGCTTACGGCCGGCTGTGACATGGGCCTGGTGTGCAACGACCGCGCGGCGGCTGAGTTGGCGTTGAGCGCGGCGCAGCGCTTGAAGGTCTCGCCGCCGGTGGCGCGGCTTCACAGAATGCGCGGGCAGGGCATGGCGTCCACCGAATACCGGCAGCATCCCCGCTGGCTGGCGGCGCTGACCGCCCTGCGCGCCGCTCAACTGATCGAATAAGGAACTCCCATGACTGTTTACGCGATTATCGGCGGCACCGGCCTGACCCAGCTCGAGGGACTGACGATCCGTCAGTCCCTGTCAGTGAATACCCCATACGGCGCGCCGTCAGGCGATATCCATCTCGGCGAATACGCCGGCCGCGAGGTGATGTTCCTGGCTCGTCACGGGCACCCGCACCGCTTTCCGCCGCACAAGGTCAACTACCGCGCCAACATCTGGGCCCTGAAGCAGGCCGGCGCCGAAGCGATCCTGGCGGTCAACGCCGTGGGCGGGATTCACCCTGACATGGGCACCGGTCATTTCTGCGTGCCCCATGATCTGGTGGACTACACCAGCGGCCGCGAGCACACGTTCTTTGCCGATGACCTGGAGCACGTGACCCACATCGATTTCAGCTTCCCCTACAACGCGCCATTGCGGGCCCGACTGATTGCCGCGCTGGCGGCCGAAGGCTGCGCCCACAGCGATTTCGGCGTGTATGCCTGCACCCAGGGACCCCGGCTGGAAACAGTGGCCGAGATTGCGCGGCTCGAGCGAGACGGCTGCGACATCGTTGGCATGACCGGCATGCCGGAAGCTGCACTGGCGCGTGAGCTTGAGCTGGAATATGCCTGCCTGGCGCTGGTGGTGAATCCGGCCGCAGGCAAGTCGGCGGCGGTCATCACGATGGCGGAAATCGAGCAGGCTTTGCACGATGGCATCGGCAAGGTCAAGGCGACACTGGCGCGAGTGCTCAGCGCCGCTTGAGGCCTGAAATCGTGGGTTTGGAGGGCTTTCTCTCAACGCTAGCTAGGCCGGAAAGGGCAACAAAGTCAACGCTATATCGTTGAAATAGTTGTCCACGGAAAGCGTGAATATCTCTGTGGATAAGTTTCTGTAAGCCAGTGATTGCAAGGCGTTAGCGGCAATGGTCGTTTAATGATCAGGTTTGCCAATGGCGTCGATGAAGCGAGTTAATGGTCAGAATTCCCTTCAGATCAAGCTTCAAAAGGGCGGGGTTAAGCGAGGGGGGGGCAGACATTGGACTGCCCGCCAGCGCGCCGAGGATGACGCGCCGCCGAGGCAGATTTCCGCAGGGGAAAGTCAGGTGGAAGGTCAGCGAAAACTCAGAGGAGAAGAAGCCCTGGTGGGTTGATCAGGATTCAGCCCACTCAACATCGGTCAAGCCCAGTTGCTCAGCTTTTGGCTTGGTCACTTTCGGCACCCGGTCGGAGCGGTATTTGGGAATCTGACCAAACCCGGCATCCACCGACGCCCAGTGCCAGGCAGATGCGTTATCCATGGCTTCAGCGCTGATGTAGAAGCTTTTGTAGCTGCCATGCAGCAGGTAATCGATTCTGAAATGCTTGTACTGTGCCACGCTTGCAAACCTCCCTATCAGTCACTCTCTTTGTAACTGAGTCGTCACCGTCAGGAAAATTCACTCGAAATCACCGTTCTAAGCCAAATGGTTAGCTTTAGTACAGAACGATGATCCCAAGGTCTTTAACCCTCACAAATGAATGGCACACCCGGTTTTGAGCGGTTTCAGTGACGGTATGGCGGCTTGAAGCAGTGGCCGGTGCGACAGAAGCGACGTTTGAAGTCGCCCTGCCGCGTCGGTTTTACACTCAAACGATCACTTGGTCAGGAATTTGAACACAGTGGTCTGGGTGTAAGCCTTGCCAGGGTCCAGACGCGTGGAAGGGAAGGCCGGCTGGTTAGGCGAGTCCGGATAGTGCTGGGTTTCCAGCGTGAACGCGCCCCAATGCGGATAGATCTTGCCGGCCTTGCCCTTGACGGTGCCGTCGAGGAAGTTGCCCGTGTACAGCTGAACCCCAGGCTCGGTGGTAAACAGCTGCAGACGGCGACCCGACTTCGGATCGACCACGTCCGCTGCCAGATTCGACAGCTTGCCCTTGTTATCGAGCACCCAGTTGTGGTCGTAGCCGCCCTGGGTCGCTTCAGCGAACTTGAGCTGCTGGTTGTCTTCACGGATGCGCTTGCCGAAGGCGACGGGCTTGAGGAAGTCAAACGGTGTGCCGGCCACTGGCGGCAGCTCGCCGGTCGGGATCAGTGTCTCGTTGACCGGCGTGTAATGCGCAGCATGCACCACCGCCACTTGATCCAGGATGTCGCCGTTACCCGCGCCGGCCAGGTTGAAGTAGCTGTGGTTGGTGAGGTTGAGGACGGTCGGTTTGTCCGTCGTCGCGTGGTACTGGATGCGCAGCTCGTTCTTGTCGTTCAGGCTATAGGTGACTTCGGTCTTCAGCGTACCGGGGAAGCCCATCTCGCCATCGACCGAGACGTACGTCAGCTTGACCCCGACCGAGCCTTTGTCCTTGACCTCCTCAGCCTTCCAGATCTGCTTGTCGAAGCCTTTCGGGCCGCCGTGCAGGGAGTTGGTCTTATCGTTCAGCGGCACCTGATAGCTCTTGCCATCCAGAGAGAACTTGCCGCCTGCCAGACGATTGCCGAAGCGGCCAATGGTAGCGCCGAAAAATGCGGTGCCTTTGACGTAGCCGTCCACGTCATCGAAGCCCAGTACCACATCCTCAGCCTTGCCGTGCTTGTCCGGGACCAGCAGCGATTGCAGCGTGCCGCCGTAGGTGATCACCGTGGCCTGCATGCCTTTGCTGTTGCGCAGGGTGTATTTCTCGACCGGGGTGCCGTCGGCGAGTTTGCCGAAGGCGCCGTGTTCAGTAGACAGTCCGGCGGCGTGCACTTGAAGGGCGGCGGCCATCAGCGACAGGCCCAGGGCAGGGATAAGCGTCTTTCTCATTGCGTCGATCCTTTTGTTTTTATAGGCGTGTTGATGTGAGTATTTCGGGGGTGTTGCCCGAAGGCATCAGCCTCACTACTCGAAGCGCTACCGCCAAGCAGTACGTCAATGGCCTGGATTTAGCGATTGGTCATACTATTCAGCTTGGAAGGCCCCGATATTTCGAGTTATAGATCAAAAGCACTCGATTTAAAAATAAATTGTAATACTATTTGGCGGAAGGCAGTGTCCGTCCCGATGCGGGAAGGTCTAGCCCAGGAATGGCCTTCTGTATAGGTGATTGACGCCTAATCGTATGATCATTAGCCTCGATTTGCGGAACACACCGCGAACAGGGGCGGATCAATGAGCAGCAGTTTTCACGCGTCGACGGTAGACCGCCTGGGAGCCTGGATTGCTCAAGGCAATGTGATGCCGGGACAGTCGCTGAAGGTTGAAGCGGCGTTGGGTGAAGAATTCGGGGTCAGCCGGACGGTGATTCGCGAAGCCATCAAGACCTTGGTGGCCAAAGGGTTGCTGGAAGTCGGACCCAAGGTGGGCACGCGGGTATTGCCGGTGCGCAGCTGGAATCTGTTTGACCCGCAGGTCGTGGGATGGCTGGCGGCGAAAGGCCTGCCGGAGAGTTTTGTGCTGGACCTGCTGGATTTGAGGCGCGCCATTGAACCGATGGCCGTGCGTTGGGCCTGTGAAAGGGCGACACCGGAGCAGATTGCCGGGATTCAGGCAGCTTATGTTCGGCTGGCGGCCAGCGTCTCTGACCCGGGTGATTACAACGCTGCGGATCAGCGCTTCCATGAAGCGGTGCTCGCGGCGAGTCATAACCAGTTCATCGAGCAGATGTTGCCGGCGCTGGGCGCGTTGCTGGCCATTTCGTTCGAAGTGTCGTCGGCGGTCCCCGGAGAGCTCGGCAGGACCTTGCCGTTGCACAAAGATCTGGCGGACGCCATCGCCAACCGGGATTCGGCGCGCGGTGTCTGGGCTTGCATGAGTCTGATCGAAAACGCCGGTGAAGTGATCGCGCGTTCTCGGGAACAACCGCTGTCGCGCTATTCCTGAGCAGGCACGTTTGACGTTTTACAGGTGAGCTTTTTGAGTGGCTCACGGACCTACAATAATAAGCAGGAAATTTTCCATGAAATGGCTGCCGGTCTGCGACCAGCGTTTCAAATTGGCCGAAGGGCCGTTCTGGGACCACGCCCACCAAGCGTTGTACTGGGTCGACATTGCCGGCTTCCGCGCGTTGCGCCTGCACGCTGGTGAGGTGTCGCACTGGCAGTTCAGCGAGCCGGTCTCCGCCTTCATACCCACCACGGCAGGCGACGCATTGGTCACCCTGGCCAGCGGCGTCCATCGTCTCGACCTTGATTCCCCGTCCGACAAACCGGTTACTTCCTTGCTGTGCGCCGCCGATCCCGTGCCCGGCAACCGTGCCAACGAAGCCCGTTGCGACCGGCACGGCCGTCTCTGGCTGGGGACCATGCAGAACAACTTGGACGAGGAGGGCGGTGACTTGCCGATCGAGCGTCGATCTGGCGGGCTTTACCGCGTCGACGGTGATGCCTCAGTCGCGCCTCTGCTCAGTGGGCAAGGCATCGTCAACACGCTGGTCTGGCCGGACAACGATTCTGCCGTACTGACCGCCGATACTCTGGACGCCGTGATCTATCGTTACCCGATCAACGACGATCACTCTTTGGGTGACCGCGAGGTCTGGGCCCATGAGCATTCTCGCGGTGCACCCGATGGCTCGGCGATGGACGAAGACGGTTTTGTCTGGAACGCCCGCTGGGGTGGCGGCTGCCTGATCCGTTTTGCCCCCGATGGCAGCGTTGACCGGATCATCGAGCTGCCGGTCAGTCATCCGACCAGCTGCGTTTTCGGCGGGCCGGACATGACCACGTTGTTTGTGACCAGCGCGCGGCCTGCAGAAGGCGCGCTGGCGCTGGATGGAGCTGTGATTCAGATGGAAATTGGCATCAAGGGCATGGCCTCGCACCGCTTTGCGGGGTGAGCCAAACCCTGCGTCGTCGAGGTGTGACACTCGGTTACATAGGCTTCATTGATAATATGATATGACTGTTTTCAGTCGATCGGCGCGCGGTGTTTTCTGCTGCATGCCGCTCTGACACTCACTGCTGAACGCTGTAGCTAGTCAATAAAAATAAGGAGTTAGCTATGTTGAGTCGCCACGGGATTCGTTCCCTGTGCTGTGCTGCTGTTGCCACCGCCATTCTGGGCATGAGCGCCGGTGTATCCGCCGCTGACGTCGAAAAGGTCAAGATCGGTTTTCTGGTCAAGCAGGCTGAAGAGCCCTGGTTCCAGACCGAATGGCAGTTTGCCGAAAAGGCCGGTAAAGACCACGGTTTCGAAGTCATCAAAATCGCCGTTCCCGACGGTGAAAAAACCCTTTCTGCCATCGACAGCCTCGCCGCCAACGGCGCCAAAGGTTTTGTCATCTGCCCGCCTGATGTTTCCCTCGGCCCGTCCATCGTCGCCAAAGCAAAGGCCAACGATTTGAAAGTCATGGCTGTCGATGACCGTTTCGTCGACGCCAAAGGCAAGTTTATGGAAGACGTGCCGTATCTGGGGATGGCCGCGTTCGAAGTCGGCCAGAAACAGGGCGCGGCCATGGCCGACGAAGCGAAGAACCGCAAGTGGGACTGGAAAGAAACCTACGCGATCATCAACACCTACAACGAGCTGGACACCGGCAAGAAGCGCACCGACGGCTCGGTGGACGCCTTGAAGAAAGCCGGTCTGCCTGAGGATCACATCCTCTTCGCGCCGCAAAAGACCCTCGACGTGCCAGGCAGCATGGACTCCACCGGTGCGGCCCTGCCCAAACTGCCAAGCGGGGCGAAAAACCTCATCATCGGCGGCATGAACGACAACACCGTTCTGGGCGGCGTGCGCGCCACAGCGGGTGCTGGCTTCACCGCGGCCAACGTGATCGGCATCGGCATCAACGGCACTGACGCCATCGATGAGCTGAAGAAGAAGGAAAGCGGCTTCTTCGGGTCGATGCTGCCCAGCCCCGACAAAGAAGGCTACAACACCGCCCTGCAGATGTATGAGTGGGTCACCACCGGCAAAGAACCTGCGAAATACACCGCGATGGACGACGTGACGCTGATCACCCGCGCCAACTTCAAGGACGTGCTGACCAAGATCGGTCTGTACAAGTAAGCGCGGCAGTCGAGTCGGGACGCCTGAAAATCAGGCGGATATCTGCGAGGCCCCGTCCCACCCGGCAAGGGTGGGGCGGGGTGGAGGTGGTTCATGCAACAGGCATCGGTTCAGCAACAGGTTCAGCACGGCGGCAGCCTGCGTTTCAACGGGATCGGTAAAACCTTCCCCGGTGTGAAGGCACTGTCGGACATCAATTTCGAAGCTCGGCCAGGCAGCGTTCATGCGCTGATGGGCGAGAACGGCGCAGGTAAATCGACGCTGCTGAAGATTCTCGGCGGCTCGTACCAGCCCAACAGCGGCGATCTGCAGATCGGCGATCAGCATCTGGCGTTCAAATCCACCGCAGACAGCATCGCGGCCGGCGTCGCGGTGATTCACCAGGAACTGCACCTGGTTCCGGAAATGTCGGTGGCGGAAAACCTGCTGCTCGGTCACATGCCCAATCGCTGGGGCATGATCAACCGTCGGGCCATGGTCCGGCGCGCGCGGGAGTTGCTCAAAGGCCTGGCCGACGAGATCGACCCGAACACGCGCCTGGGTGATCTCTCTCTGGGGCAGCGGCAACTGGTGGAAATCGCCAAGGCCATGTCGCGCAATGCCCACGTCATCGCCTTCGACGAGCCCACCAGCAGCCTCTCGGCGCGGGAGATCGATCGGCTGATGGCGATCATCACCCGGCTGCGGGACGAAGGTCGGGTCATTCTCTATGTCTCTCACCGCATGGAAGAAATCTTCCGCGTCTGTGACGCCGTGACAGTGTTCAAGGACGGCCGCTTCGTCCGCACCTTCGAGGACATGGCCGATCTGGACCATGACCGCCTCGTCACCTGCATGGTCGGGCGCGACATCCAGGACATCTACAACTACCGCACGCGCCAGCATCAGGGACCGAGCCTGCGAGTGACCGGCCTGATGGGCCCGGGCCTGCAGGAGCCCGCCAGTTTTGCGGTGGAGAAGGGCGAGATCCTCGGCTTCTTTGGCCTGGTCGGTGCCGGTCGAACGGAGATGTTTCGCATGCTTTCGGGGCTGACGCGCAGTCAGGCCGGAACCTTGCAGCTGGAAGGCAAACCGCTGAACCTGCGTTCGCCCCGGGACGCCATCGACGCCGGCATTCTGTTGTGTCCGGAAGACCGCAAGAAAGAAGGCATCGTGCCGCTGTCCAGCGTCGCCGAAAACATCAACATCGGCGCGCGGCCTCGGCACGTCAGCCTGGGTTGCCTGATCCAGGGGCGCTGGGAGCGTGACAACGCCCGGCATCAGATCAAGTCGATGAACGTCAAGACGCCTTCGCCTGAGCAGCAGATGCTGTTTCTGTCAGGTGGCAATCAGCAGAAGGCGATTCTGGGGCGCTGGCTGTCGATGCCGATGAAAGTGCTGTTGCTGGACGAGCCTACCCGTGGCATCGACATCGGCGCGAAATCCGAGATCTATCAGATCATCCATAACCTCGCCGCCGATGGCATCGCGGTCATCGTGGTGTCCAGCGACCTGATGGAGGTCATGGGGATTTCCGATCGGATTCTGGTCATGAGTGAAGGCGCCATTACCGGCGAACTGTCCCGCGAAGAGGCTAATGAACAGCGTCTTCTGCAACTGGCATTGCCGCGTACCCGCGGTTGAACCTGGCTATGAAAACTGGCTATGAAAAATAAGAACGAGGTGCGTATGTCTACCGAATCCAGCCTGACGGCTCCCCGCCAAGGCATGAACTTGCGTCGATTCGTCGACGACTGGGCCATGCTCATGGCCGCCCTGGGCATTTTTGTGCTCTGTGCGCTGCTGATCGACAACTTCATGTCGCCACTGAACATGCGCGGCCTGGGCCTGGCGATTTCCACGGTCGGCATCGCCGCCTGCACCATGCTCTACTGCCTGGCCTCCGGGCATTTCGACCTGTCGGTCGGCTCGGTACTCGCGTGCTCAGGCGTCATTGCCGGGATCGTCATTCGCGACACTGACAGCGTGTTTCTGGGCGTATCGGCGGCGCTGGCCATGGGCTTGCTGGTCGGGCTGATCAACGGCATCGTCATCGCCAAGCTGCGCATCAACGCGCTGATCACCACGCTGGCGACGATGCAGATCGTCCGGGGCCTGGCCTACATCTTCTCCAACGGTAAAGCGGTGGGCGTTGGCGACGAGGCCTTTTTCGTGTTCGGTAACGGTCAGCTGTTCGGTGTGCCGGTGCCGATCCTGATCACTATTGTCTGCTTTGTATTCTTCGGCTGGCTCCTGAATTACACCACCTATGGCCGCAATACCCTGGCCATCGGCGGCAATCAGGAAGCGGCGTTGCTGGCAGGCGTCCACGTTGACCGGACCAAGATCATCATCTTTGCCGTCCACGGCTTGATCGGCGCGCTGGCCGGCGTGGTGCTGGCCTCGCGCATGACCTCGGGCCAGCCCATGATCGGCCAGGGCTTCGAGCTGACGGTGATTTCCGCGTGCGTACTGGGCGGGGTGTCTCTGAGCGGCGGCATCGGCATGATTCGCCATGTTATCGCCGGGGTGTTGATTCTGGCGATCATCGAGAACGCCATGAACCTCAAGAACATTGACACGTTTTACCAGTATGTGATTCGCGGCTCGATCCTGTTGCTCGCGGTGATCATCGACCGGTTGAAGCGTCGCTGATTCGAAGTCCTCAGTCGTTCGCTGTGTGGGAAGGCGTCCCCCCACACAGCCTCATCTCCTGCGAAGCCGCCCTATACCAGCTTCGAGGTCTCGAAGATCAACTTCATCGTGGCCTGGGCCAGCGACTGCGCTTCAACCCGGATCGTCTCCAGCTGCACCTTTGCCTCGCTGAACCGGGCGTCGTGGTTGCGCACTTCGATGAGTTGCGTCAGCTGCAGCGATGCCTCAATGAGTCCGTATAAATTACGGTGCAGCTGATGGGTGACTTTGGTTAGATGGGGATAGACATCCGGCCTTTCCTCAGGATCGATCACCAGTGATCTGTTTACTGCGTCCGGCGATGCTCTGTTGCCACTCATGACGTAGTTCAGGTCGACACCGGCCTCGGCGATGCGTAGCAGATAATCGGCTTTCGGCGACCGGGTGCCATTCTCGTAATTGCCCTGCGCGTTGGTCTCGACGCCTCCGATTGCGCCCAATGCGCTCTGTGACAGCTTCAGTCTGTTGCGTTCCTGCCTGAGTCTCAGGCCAATGCCTTTCATGTGCTCAACTCCATTTGACGATCCCTGACATTAAGCTGCTGGTTGCGACTTCCTGGATCGACTCGACAGGAGCATGAGCAGATCAACGCAAACGGGTGCAGCTTAGGCGGTTTTATCTATTCACTCCGAACAATACTGCCATCCGGTGGGAAAGAGGATCCAAACATACCGGCTTGTAGGAGTTTTCTCAAACAGTTGTATGATAACTATCCGAATGAAGACTTTTTGATGTCACTTGCGGGCGTTTTTGAATAGTGTCCTGAGAAAAGGGCGGGTCGGCGAACGGCCGGGGGCTTGGAGCCCCGGCTTTTTCGATGTCAGGACGGGCAGCGGGCGTCGGATTGGCGTGCCCATTGTGTGGCGGTGCGGGCGATGGTATCGGCCAACGTCGAGACAGCCTTCTGGTGCGCGACCACCAGACTTTCCATGCCGGTGCCCGCCGGTTGCCGAATGACGCTGCTGCAGGTGAGGGTCTGCCGCTTGCTACCGGGACCGGCACCGCTGCCGCGCAGGCTCAGGTTCCAGACCACGTCGATCAGTGCGTATTGGTCCAGTACCGATTCAAAGCGCCGTACGTCAGTGCGAACCGACAGCACTGGCTGGTCACTTTGTTTGGGCAAGCCCGCCAGGTCTCGGGACCCGAAGCGGCGTTCGAGCTGGCCGGTCAACGCGTCATGGAACTCATCGCCCAACGGCGCGCCCCAGCGCTCATTCTCCAGAATCGCCAGACTGCCGTTGCCCTGGCGGATGACCAGCGGCGGCTGATCGACCTGCACCGCCATGAGCACCGCCTGCATTTCAAACTGGAAGGGCGCCGGACTTGCATTCCCCGGAGCCTGGGTCGCGGGCGCGATCAACGTGTAGTAATGGGTTGGCGTGGAAGCACAGGCTGTCACCCCCAGCACGCAGGCCAGGGCAAGAAGAGAGTTACGCAAGGTCATTGAGCAGGCTCCGGAGCGATTTCGCGGGAAGAGGAAGATCCTTTGTACGAGCCGGGCGCCGCATCGCCGGTGCGACCGCGAATCAGGGATTCGGGATGGCGGCTGAGGAAGTCGGTCAACACGCGAACCGAGCGCGCCGTGCGCTGGACTTCGTCCATGGCCTGACCCAGTTGCTGACGTGCTGGCGAGTCATCCGACAGCGCTTCGTTGGCCGTGCCCAGGGTTTTCTGCGCTTGCTGCAAGGCGCCGCGCATCTGAGGCAAGACGTCGCTGTTGACCTGCTTCATGGTTTTCTGAAGTTCGATCAGGCTGCCGTTGAGGTTCTTCGCCAGGTCGTCGAGGGGGATTTTGCCGAGCTTGTCGACGAACGCCTGCAACTGCTCCTGCAGTTTGTCGAAGCTGCCGGGCACGGTCGGGATTTCCAGTGGCCGTGCCTTGGCGTTGTAGGCAATCTTCGCCGCTTTCGGATCGAAATCCATCGCGACGTAAAGCTGGCCGGTCAGCAGGTTGCCGGTGCGCACCTGCGCCCGCAGTCCGCGCTCAACGAACTGGCCGAGGATCCTGGAGGTCTGTTCTTCGTCATCGCCACCGCCGGCTTGCTGCTTCAGCTTGTCATTGGCTGCGCCCAGACGTTGCGGATAGATCACCGCGCCAACGATGCCGGGGAACGTGCCCGTCGCCGGGTCGTAATCGAGGTCCACCGACACGACGCGGCCCACGTTGACGCCGAGGAAGTCCACCGGCGCATTGACCACCAGGCCGCGCAGCGACTGGTTGAAGCGCATGCGGATGTATTTGGGTTCGCCATCGGGCGGCGCCAGTGCAGTGGCCTGGTCTTCGAACAGTTTGAATTCGGCGTTGCCGTTTGCCGGCTTGGCATCCGGGCTGTATTTGGGTTCGCGGAAGGCGATACCGCCGGAGAGGATCGAGGCCATGGACTGGGTCGACACTTTCAGGCCCGAAGCACCGAGGGTGACGTCTACCCCGCTGGCGTTCCAGAAGCGTGAATCGTCGAGGACGAACTGATCGTTTGGCGCACCGACGAAGATTTCGACATCGACGCCCTTGCCGTCCTTCGCCAGTTCGTAGGCCACCACCTGACCCACCTGAATGCGGCGGAAGTACACCGGCGAGCCGATGTCCAGAGAGCCAAGGTCGTCGGTGTGCAGAATGAAGCGCTTGCCTTTCTCGCCGAAGGTCACGGCCGGCGGGGTTTCCAGACCGGTGAAGTCTTTTTTGGTTTCTTCCGAGCTGCCGGCGTCAGCGCCGATGAAAGCACCCGACAACAGGGTGTCGACGCCGGTGACGCCGTGGGCGCCGATGCGCGGACGCACCACCCAGTACTGCGTGTCGGCGCGGGTGAAGGGCGCGGCCGACTGGTTCAGGTCGATGCTCGCCAGCACGTGGGTGCGGTCATCGCTGAGTTCGATGTCGGTGACCATGCCGATGACCACGTTCTTGTACTTGACCTGGGTTTTCTTGGCTTCCAGACCCTCGGCCGTGAGGAAGCTCACCACCACTTTGGGGCCGACGTTGAGGAAGTCATGAACCACCATCGACAGGCCGATCAGGGCAGCGACGATCGGCACCAGCCAGACCAGCGAAACGCGCACCTTGCGGGCCTTGACCTGCGGTCGGGTCGGCGGGGAGGGGGGTAGGGTGTTATCGGACATCTTCAACCTCTGCGTCCCAGATTAGCCGGGGATCGAACGTCATGGCGGCAAGCATGGTCATCACCACCACCAAACCAAAAAACAGAATGCCAAGGCGCGGCTCGATGGTGCTGAGCCCGCGAAACTGCACCAGCGCGGCCACCAGCGCCACCACCAGCACATCGAGCATGGACCAGTAGCCGATCAGTTCAATGAAGCGGAACAACCGCGAACGCTCGCGCATCGCCCAGGTGCTGCGGCGCTGGCACGTGATCAGTAACAGCCCCAGCACCAGAAACTTGATGCAGGGCACGACCACACTGGCGATGAAAATCAGAATGGCGATGTCCCACGAGCCGCCTTCGGCGAACTCGATGACCCCGCTCATGATGGTGTTCTCGCTGCTGCTGCCGAGCATGGTCGTGTACATCACCGGCAACAGGTTGGCCGGGAGGTAGAAGATCAGTCCCGCAATCAGAAAGGCCCAGGTCCGCGTCAGGCTGTTGGGCTTGCGCCGATGCACCGGTGAATCGCAGCGCGGGCATTCATGGGCGTCTTCCGGGCAGACGCAACTGCAGATGTGACACAGGGTGACGTTGTACTCGCGGGCGTAGGGAATGCCGTTCATTCAGGTCCGACTCCCAATTCGTCCCACAGACGGCGGATGTCTTTGCCGGCGATCAGTACGATCAGCACCATCAGCATCGCCATGGCCCAGAGGCCGACGCCCGCGTGCACGTCCAGCATGCCCGCCAGTTTGACGATGGCCACCAGAATCCCCAGCAGGCACACCTCCAGCATGCTCCAGGGCCGCAAATGTTCGAGGGTGCGCATGCACATTTTGAAGCCGGGGGCGATCTCGCCGCGATGGGCGTGGGCGAGTACCCAGAACAGCAAGGCGATCTGCAGCGCTGGCGCGAGAATGATGGCCAGTCCCGCGACCAGCGCGATCAGTGTGATCTGCCCCTGGGCCAGCGCCTGAACCGAACCCCACAGCGTCACCTCGTTGTGCAGGCCCTGCATGCTGATGCTGATGACCGGGAATACGTTGGCGAAGATGAACAGGACGCAGGCGGCGATGGTCAGGGCGAGCAGTTGCTCGACGGTCATCCGGTGACTGCGGCGAAGAATCGCAGCGCAGCGCAGGCAGTAGGCAGCCTCGCCTTTGTTCAGGGGCAGGGCCTCATAGACCGAGTCGCAATGCTCACAGATGATCCACTGATCGGCGCGGGTCTGCGCCTCGGCGATCGCTGGAGCGGGCGGCTGCCCGAATGCGTGAGCCTGGCGGTGAGAGGTGTCAGTCATCGGCGCGGGCGTCGCGGGAGTTATGGGTGTGTTCACGATAGATCGGCTTTCGTGGATTGCGCGCCTGGGTGGCGGGCTGGCAACGATACACTGTCGGCGAAGCGCAGGCTCGCATTAGCTGAAGTGAACGCCATGAAAGGTACGCCTGGGAAATGACTTGAGAGATTGACCACAGTGCCATCATCGGGTTCGGTTATTTGTGGAGCGGGCAGCAAACTTTTCAGGGCTTTGTGAGCGGGGAGGCTTGAATGCGGGTCCATTGCTGTAGGCCGGCGGTGTAGCGTCGGGCCGTTACAACTCCCGCCTGTCTGCGGTGATAGACTCCCGCCACTTCAAACGAGGAGCGACAGACGTGCGCAAGATGGCAATGATGGTGGCGGTGTTGATGCTGGCGGGTTGTGATGGCGGCAAGCCGGCGACGCCCGCCCAGGTTCCGAGCACTGATTCGACCGCGGAAGCACCGACGCCGGCTTCGCAGCAATGGACCATTCGCGTCCATTTGAAAGAAGCGCTGAGCGACATGACCTACTGGCTGGTCGAGCACCATTACCCGTCTTACGTGGTGAAGGTCGATGGCAGGGAAGTGGTGATGATCGGACCGTTCGAGTCTCAGGCGGATGCCGAGAAGGCCAAGACAGAGATCGATGCCGCGATGGTCAAAGGCCATCGCCTGTCACAGCTGGAAGTGATCGCGCCGAGGTCTTGAGGGTTTGAAGCCGGTGGCATCACACGATGCCCCGGCCAAATTCAATCTTGCTACCAGGTCAGACGTCGTTAATCAACGACGGCCCAGCAACAGACCCACTACCAGACCAAAGCCTGCCGAGACTGCCACGGTCTGCCATGGGTGGCCGCCGATGTAGTTTTCGGTGGCATCAACGGCTGGCTTGGCGCGTTCGCGTACGCTGCCCACGGATTCCAGCGCCTGCTTGAGTTTCTGGCTCAGTTGCGCACGCACGGTATCGGCTTCTTCGCCGACCAGAGAGGCGCTGTCTTTGAGCAGTTTGTCGGACTCTTCAATGAGGGCGGCCAGTTCGCTGAACGCTTGATCCTTGATCTGTTCGACAGCGGCGTTTTGGGCAGCAGTTTTACGAGCCATGGCAAATTTCCTTTCAGTGGTTATGGCAGTGTGCAATGGAGTTTTGAGTGCCTGAAAAGTTGCAGCGCATTTCTCCCAGCGGGCAAAAAGTACGCGTAATGGGGTCGGGATTCACGGTCGGCGGGTGTAAGATGCTGACGTTTTTCGAGCCCGTCACCGGCTCCGTTTATGCGTTTCGTTTTGACCACCGAGGTACATACCATGAGCTACAACCTGGCCAATAAAACCCTTCCGGAACGTGCCGCGATCGAGGACGAAAAGTCCCGCCTGTTCGATCTGTGGCAGAGCAATCTGGGCAAGGCCAAAGGTGACGCCGCCCGGCTGATGGGCGAACGGGCCAAGCGCAAGGGCAAATGGTCGGAGTGGGTACGCGGTGAGCTCGACGCCATGTCGCCGCCGGAGTACGCCAACATGGTGCGCGCCGAGGTCAATCGACTGGTGGCAGCGGCGCGGGGGTAGGTTTCGGTTTAGCCCGTCGGACGCCTTCCCGGCTGAAGCCGGTTCCACTAAAACCGTAAAGCCGGTCCCACTGACAGCGTACGGCTACGGCCTGGCCGCTGCGCTCACGTCAATGCGTTTGGGCAGCAAATGGTTTTCGAAGAACAGATCGGCCGTCTGCTGCTGCGCCGCAATGATCTGCGGGGTGATCGGCAGGATCGGCGAGGCAGGGCGGTTGTCCATGTAGCGGGCTATCACCGCGTGCGGCAGCCCCATCGAACGGGTCAGCACCTCCAGGCTCAGCTGCCGCTGGCTGCGGGTCAGCGCTTCGGCAATCGTCAGCTGTTCAAGCAATGCGTTGATGAACGCCCCATGCCCAATGGCGTACGAACGTCTGGCCGTGTAGATCGGCCCGGACAATCCCAGGTCGGTGCCGTCCGCCAACAGCCGGGCGCGACCGCCGCTGAGGGCCAGCGACGAAAACGGTTCCCAGATCGCCCAGGCATCGACGCTGCCTTGTTCGAACGCCGCGCGGGCGTCGGCCGGGCTGAGGTAGACCGGCTGAATGTCCGTGTACTTCAACCCGGCCTGGTTCAGGGCGCGGAGGATCAGGTTGTGCGAGCTCGAGCCTTTCTGGAACGCCACTTTCTTGCCCTTCAAATCCGCCACCTGATGCAGCGGGCTGTCGGCCGCGACCAGCAGGGTTTCCGCCTGCGGCTTGGCGGGCTCGGCGCCGATGTAGAGCAGATCGGCGCCGGCGGCCTGGGCGAACAGCGGCGGAATGTCGCCGGTGGAGCCCACGTCCAACGCACCGATATTCAACGCCTCCAGCATCTGCGGCCCGGCCGGGAATTCGATCCACTTCACGTGGGTATTCGGGAAGCGCTTATCCAGCAGCCCCTGTTCCTTGGCCAGCACCAACGCAATCGAGCCCTTCTGATACCCGATGCGCAACTCGGCCGGGTCGGATGAATCGGCTGCGGCCGCGACGTTCGCGCAGGCCAGGTTGATCCCGATCACGGCCAGCAATGCGCTGCCCAATGTGCGCAAAGTCTTCATCCTTTCAAACCCTCTTGGTTTCTGTGTGCAGGGCGATGGCCTGGCGGCGCGCTGAAGCGGTTGGCCGGACGCGGCAAACCCAGGTGCTCGCGCAAGGTGCTGCCGGTGTAGTCCCGGCGGAACAAGCCGCGCCGCTGCAGCTCCGGGATCACCTTGCGCGCGACGTCTTCCAGCCCGCCCGGTAAGTGCGGCACCAGCACGTTGAAGCCGTCGGCCGCGCCCTGCTCGAACCATATCTGCCACTGATCGGCGATCTGACTCGGGGTGCCGACCACACTGAAGTGGCCTCGACCGCCGGCGATTTTTCGTCCCAGCTGCGCCAGCGTCAGGTTCTCGTCCTGCGCCAGTTGCGAGAGCAGGGCCTGGCGGCTTTGCTGGCCGCTCCGGGTCAATGGCAGCGCGGGCAAGGGTTCGTCCAGCGGGTAACCCGAGAGGTCGAAATTGCCGAGCATTCTTCCCAGTAACGCGACACCCACGCGGGGCTCAACCAGCGCCTGGAATGCCTCGAATTTGTCCCGGGCCTGGGCCTCGCTGTCACCGACCACCACGAACATGCCGGGCATGATCTTGAGCGTGTCGGGGCCTCGGCCGAATCTGGCGGCGCGGGACTTCAGGTCCTGATAGAACGCCTGGGCAGCGGCCAGCGAAGGCTGGGCGGTGAACACCACTTCGGCAGTCTGCGCCGCCAGCGTGCGACCGGCCTCCGATGAGCCCGCCTGAACCACCACCGGCTGACCCTGGGGCGAGCGGGCCACATTGAGCGGGCCTTTGACCTTGAAGTGCTCACCCTGATGATCCAGCACGTGGAGGCCGTCAGGGCGATAATACGCGCCACTGGCCTTGTCCCGTAAAAAAGCGTCGTCGTCCCAGCTGTCCCACAACCCCGTCACTACCTGATGAAACTCCCGGGCGCGGCTGTAGCGCTCGGCGTGGTCGATGTGCTCGTCGCGGCCGAAATTCAGGGCTTCGGCGGCGGCATCCGACGTCACCAGGTTCCAGCCCGCACGGCCTCCGGACAGGTGATCCAAGGAGGCGAATTTACGGGCGATGTGAAAGGGCTCGTTGTAGCTGGTGGTGGCGGTGACGATCAGGCCGATGCGCTCGGTGACGGCACTTAGCGCCGAAACCAGCGTCAGGGGTTCGAAGTGGTCCGAACGCGCCATGGAGCTGGCGGCGTCTCCCGTCGCGGCCGCCACGCTGTCGGCGATGAACAGCGTGTCGAACTTCGCTGCTTCGGCCACCTGCGCCAGGTGTTTGTAGTGCTTGAAGTCCAGGCCCGCGTTGGCTGGCACGTCCGGGTGGCGCCACGCCGCAACGTGGTGACCGGTGGCCATCAGGAACGCGCCCAGTTTCATCTGCCGGGGCTCATTGTCTGTGTGGCGGGATTCAGTGCTCATTGCCGATGCCTTTCATGCAGTGTCCTTGTGACGGTTCGCCCATGTTCAGAAATCCTTGCGCACTTGCACGCCGAAGTAGCGCTCGTCGTCCCGTGGCACGGCGCGGTAGATGTAACCCGTGCCGCTGGCAAGCAGGGGGGCATAGGATCTGTCGGTGAGGTTTTTCGCCAGCACCGCGACGCGCCAGCCATTGCTGTAATCGGCCACGGCTGCGCTGGCGTTCCACAGGCCGTAGGCGCCCTGTTTGGTGTCCGGGTTCTGGCTGATGTCGTACTGCACTTCGCTCTGCCAGCTGTAATCAGTGCCCAGTTCGATGTCCAGCCCGTTGTCCAGCGGGATGGTGTAGTCGGCCCGTACGTAACTTTTCCAGTCCGGCGCGTAGGGCAGCGTCTTGCCGTTCACGTCACAGGACGCCGCCGCGCCCGCCGGGCAGCTGAACTGGTCGATGCGCGCCTGGGTGTAGGCGATGGCGCCGGAGAACTTCAGGTTGCGTGTGGCCTGCAAGGCATAATCGGCCTCGACCCCTTCGGTGCTGACGCTGCCGGCGTTGATCAGCCGGGTCACCACCTGGCCCGCGACGCTGTCGAAGAAGTTCGCCTGATAGTTGCTGTACTCGCTGTGGAACACCGCGACGTTGGTGGTCAGGCGGTGGTTCCAGGTGGTGGCCTTGATGCCCAGCTCCCAGTTGTTGGAGGTCTCGGGTTTGAGGGCGCCGGTGTCCCGGGGCTGCATGTTGAAGAACACGTTGTAGGCCGGGCCTTTGTAGCCGCGCGAGTAGGTGAGGTAAGCCATGACCGAATCGCTCAGGTCATATTGCACGCCCAGCCGCCCGGACCAGCCGTCTTCGTCCACCGAACCGGAGCTGCTGGTGCCGGGCTGAATGCCGCTGACCGTAGTGGCGGACGTCGAGACGCGGCGGTGATCGTATTCCAGGTCGTCGTGGGTCCAGCGCAGACCGGCGATGCCGCGAAACGCCGGGGTGAAATTCAGCGTGCTTTCGCCGAACACCGCATAGCTGTCACTGGTAGTGCTGTAGTCGGCGACGCCGGTGTTGGTCGCGGTGGGCGTGATCAGCGTGCGGCGATAGGTTTCGTCGTCCTTGCCGTGCATGTAATACAGGCCGCCGACGTACTCGAGGAACTGCCCTTTCGGCGAGGCCAGTCGCAGCTCCTGGGAGTACTGATTGAAATCCAGATCGCCCTTGTCTTCGGTGCCGGGGAAGGCGGCGCTGACGTTGGCCAGTCGGTCGCCATCCTGCCACTGGGTGTTGTTCCAGCCCCGCCAGGCGGTGATCGAGGTCAGCGTGTAATCGCCCAGGTTCCAGTCCAACTGGGCAGACAAGCCTTTGTTGATGTCGTCGACATGGCTGCGGTAATCGCTGATCAGATCGCGGTTGTCGTTGCTGGCGCGCACCGGGGACAGCGCGTTGGCGAAGGCCGGTGTCAGCGCCTGGCTGATGACCCCGTTGGGAGTGTCGTCATGGGACTGCATGTAGTCGCCGATGACCGTCAGCTTGACGTCTTCATTGGGAGTGAATTCCAGCTTGCCGCGCGCACCTTTGTGGTTGTAGCCGTTGACCTCCTGCCCGTTGGCCTTGTTGTGCACGTTGCCGTCGTAGGTGCCGAACAGGGTCGTGACCGAGGCCTTCAGCGTATCGGGAATCAGGCTGCCGCCAATGCCGAAACGGGTGCGGCTTTCATTGCCGCTGTAGTACGACTGATCGATGTAGCCGTGGGTCTCTGCGGTGGGCGCCTTGCTGACGATGTTCAGCACACCGGCCGAGGCGTTCTTGCCGAACAGCGTGCCTTGGGGCCCGCGCAGGACTTCGATGCGCTCCAGGTCCAGCAGGTCCAGGGTCGCCTGGCCGGGGCGCGCATAGACCACGCCGTCCACCACCGTCGCGACAGTCGGCTCGACGCCCGGGGACGTGGAAATGGTGCCGACGCCGCGCATGAACAATGAGGTGTCCTTGTTCGAGGCGCCGGTGCGGAAATTCAGCGCGGGCACTTGTTGCGCGATGCTGGCGACGCCGTTGCGGTTGTCACGCTCCAGCTGTTCGCCGTCCAGTACCGTGACGGCCACCGGGACCTGCTGCAGCGGTTCTTCCCGGCGGGTGGCGGTGACCGTGACCGCCTGGAGGGTGGCGGTTTCGGGTGCTTGCTCCGCCATTGGCGACGCGGTGGACACGTCCGCGGCGAAGGCCGGCAGCGCACACAGCGCGAATGCCGTGGCAATGGCCTGACTAAGGTGACTCGGTGAATGGAACGCCCCGGTTTGTCGCATGATCGTTGCTCGCTGATGAATGCCTGTCGGAAGGTGGCTCTGCGGCCACTGGTGTGCTGCGCGGCAGAAAGGTGGGCATTCGCTCAAGCGAGTAGCTGATACTGTCAGTTAGCGCTAACATCACCAGTATCGGTAATCTGCGGATAGACCGTCCAATACTGAAAAATCAGCCTTAAATAATCTCTGGTTATAACCAAGCCTTCGGCAGGAGCGGGCGTTTTGAGTGACACAGCAGATCCCCCACGCAAGCGGCGCGGTGCCGGGCGCGTCACTCAGGACGCGGTTGCTCGCCACGTCGGCGTGTCGACGATGACCGTGTCGCGCTACTTCAATCAGCCGGATCAGGTGTCCGACGATCATCGTCAGCGCATCGCGGCCGCCGTTGCCGAACTGGGTTACGTGCCCAATCTGGTCGCCGGAGGGCTGGCGTCGGCCAAGGGCAGGATCGTGGCGATGGTGGTGCCGAATATCTCCGGACCGATTTTTGCGGACACCATTCAGGGCTTTAGCGACACCCTGGCCCGGCACGGCTATCAGTTATTGCTGGCGTCGAGCTACTTCTCCACCGAGCAGGAAGAGCGGGCGATCCGCGCGTTTCTCGGCTGGTCACCCGCTGCGCTGGTGGTCACCAGTCACTTCCACAGTGAGGCCACGGAGAAGATGCTCGCGGCGGCGGACATTCCGCTGATCGAAACCTGGGACTACCAGCCCGACCGCGCGCCGATCCAGATCGGCTTTTCCCATCACGAGGTCGGGGTCACGGGCGCGCGTTATCTGCTTCAGCGCGGCTATCAGCGAATTGCGTTCGTGCTCAACAGTGCGGCGGGGGACTTTAGCGCGCAAGAACGCTGCGCCGGGTATGTGCAGGCGCTGGGGGAGGCCGGGGTCAGCCCGCAGATTTTCACCCCGGCGGGCGATCTCGCGCCGTTCGAAGCCGGCAAGCAGGCGCTCACCGAGCTGATGCAGCGGGCCACGCCTCCCGACGCAATCTTCTTCGCCAACGACAACCTGGCCGCCGGCGGTTTGCTCGCGGCCCAGCGTGCAGGGGTGAGTATTCCGGGTGACTGCGCGATGCTGGGTTTCGGCGATTACCCCTTCGCCGAGATGCTCATGCCCAGCCTGAGCACGATCAAGCCGCCGGCGCTTCAGATCGGTGTGCTCGCTGCCGAGCGGGTGCTGCACCGGCTGGGTGTGATTGTCACGGACGAGGTCTTTCAGCGGTTGAATCTGCTGGAGTGCCGGTTGATCGGTCGGGAAAGCACCTAGCGACGTTCTGCCAAGCCGCCATCACCAAGTGCCGCTGGCCGGTTTCGGCAGGCTCAGCGTGCCGCTGTCCTCGAAGCGCATCGTGCCGAACAGTCCGCCGGCCAGCTTGCCGTGCAGCTCGTAGGGCAGGTTGTCCAGCCGTTGCTGATCGGCAAGGCCCACCGCCTGGCGCAGGGCGGCAAAGGCTGAAACGGTGACCGGCACCGTCAACACGCCTTCGGAGAACCGCCCGATCGTGCCTTTCTGGTCACTGACGCCAGAGGCGAGCAAGCGGCCGTTGACGTCCAGGTTCAGCGCCACACCGTCGTACTGGATGTCGGTGTCGTTGGGGTTTTGCAGGCGCAGCTTCACGGCGAAGCGGATTTCCAGATCCTGGCCGGTCAGGGGATCGATGCCCACTACGTTGATGTTCAGCGGATCGCGGTTGGGAAACAGCGCGCAGGCGCTCAGTGCGAGCACCAGGGTCAGGCCGGCGAGGAGGGTGCGGATCGGGCGTAGCGGCATCGGTGACTCCCGTGGCAGGCCGTTGGGGCGCAACACGCCCCTTCAAACGTCCTGACGATTCAAGTGTGCGACCCCGCGCGCCGGTAGAGGTTCTGCGTCAGGATCCTGCAGCACCTTGAAGGTCGCGGCTTCCGGGTCGAATTCGGTGAGCTCCGGCTCCTGGTATTCCTCCGGCAGAAAGATGTTGAGGATGATCGCGCAGAACGCGCCGACGGTGATGGGCGATTCGAAAATGTTGTGCAGCGCCTTGGGCAGCTCGCGCAAGACCTCCGGCACGGCCGCGACGCCCAGGCCCATGCCCAGGGAAATCGCCACGATCAGCATATTGCGCCGATGCAGACCGGCCTCCGAGAGGATCTTGATGCCAGCCACCGCGACGGTGCCGAACATGATCAGCGTTGCGCCACCCAGCACCGGCTTCGGCATCAGTTGCAGCACGGCCCCGATGATCGGGAACAGGCCCAGCAGCACCAGAATCCCGGCGATGAAAAACGCCACGTAGCGGCTGGCCACGCCCGTCAGCTGAATCACCCCGTTGTTCTGCGCGAAGGTCACCATGGGCAGGCTGTTGAAGGTCGCGGCCAGCGCCGAATTCAGCCCGTCTGCCAGCAGCCCCGACTTGATCCGGCGGATGTACACCGGCCCGCTCACCGGCTGCTGAGAGATCATCGAGTTGGCGGTGAGGTCCCCGGCGGCTTCCAGCGGCGACACCAGAAAGATCACCGCGATCGGGATGAACGCCAGCAGATCGAAGGAAAACCCGTATTTGAAGGGCACCGGCAGGCTCATCACCGGGACATGGGGCATCTGCGCGAAATCCACCCGGCCCATGAACCAGGCGACGGCGAAGCCCAGGGTCAGGCCGATGATGATTGCGCTCAGGCGCAGTAACGGAATATTGAACCGGTTGAGCACCACGATGGTGATCAGCACCAGGCCGGCCAGGCCCATGTTCGCCGCCGAACCCAGGTCGCTGGCGCCGAAGCCGCCGGCCATGTCGGTCATGGCCACTTTCAACAGCGACAAGCCCATCAGGGTAATGATCGTGCCGGTGACCACCGGGGTGATCAGCTTGCGCAATTTGCCGATGAACTGGCTGAGGGCGACTTCGACGAACGCCGCGCAGAAGCACACGCCGAAGATCGTCGAGAGGATTTCGTCGGTGCCGCCGCCGCGACTCTTGACCAGAAACCCGGCGCTCAGGATCACGCTGAGGAAGGAAAAGCTGGTGCCCTGCAGGCACAGCAGCCCCGAGCCGATCGGGCCGAATCGTTTGGCCTGAACGAAGGTGCCCAGCCCGGACACGAACAACGCCATGCTGATCAGGTACGGCACTTCACTGTCCAGCCCGAGCACGCTGCCGACGATGAGGGTGGGAGTGATGATGCCGACGAAACTGGCGAGCACGTGCTGTAACGCCGCAAAGATCGCGGCGGTGAAATGCGGCCGGTCATGCAGGCCGTAGATGAGGTCTGTTCTGGACGAGACTGAAGCAGAAGCCGAGCGGGTCGGGGCGCTGTTGCGGGGTGCGGTCATGGTTAGCCTGCCATTTTGTTTTTATGGGTTCATGGGCTTTGCGGATGACACATCTCCGACCGGTGCGGACATCTTGTCTTGCCGGTCAGGATTGCCGACTGTACAACATGTCCACACGCATAAATACAGTTTGGTAGGATATTGTGTACAAAGTGCAAGGCGAGGCATGGCAGTCGGTCGTGGGAAAAAGGGCGCGCAGGATGCCAGAAAACATTAACGTGGTCAGCGATCAATGTCGGGTGGTTCCAGGTAATGCTCACGGCGCTGAACCATCTTTTGCCGGAAGCCTCCATACTGTTGACCGCCAGGGTCGACCGCCATCAATGGTGACCGTCATCAGCCTGTCGAGTTTGTTCCGCAGTATCTCTGGACAAGGAGGTTTTTACTGAGGCGTCACGATGATCAAGAGCACCGCACAGCAGTTTCCGTTGAGTGACTCGCAATTCGCATTGATCGCCCGGGCGCTGGCTGACAGCCGCCGCTACCGGATTCTGGTTCAGATCGGCGACAGTGAACAGGCGCTGCCCTGCGCCGAAGTGCTGAAGGTCCACCCCGTCAGCGCCGCGACCGTTTCCCACCACACCAAAGAGCTCGAGCGCGCCGGCCTCATCGCCACCCTGCGCGAAGGCAAATACGCCAGCTTCATGATCCAGCGCGAGGTACTGCATGCCTACGCTCGGCAGTTGATGCTGATCTAACACGCCCCGCGTCGTCTGCAGGACGCGGAGCGTCCGGGGCGGTGTTATCACGCGGAGCGTGGGAACAATCAACAAAAGGGCACCGTGTGCAGTCAGTGGGATTGGCCCCGACTGTAGGACCGGCTTTAGCCGGGAAGCCGTTGATCTGCTTTGCTTCGCCTTTGATCTGCTCTTGATCTTCATACACAAAAAGCTCAGTCACCGCCAATCGCGACTTTGGTGCAGGCTGAACGCAGGTCTTGCGGAGTGGGCCGAGCGGCATGGATGCCGCGAGAGCCGCCCCCCGCCATGGATGGCGGATGGCGGCGGGCCCACGGAGCGAGACCGGAGTGAAGGAACCCCGAGGAACGAGGGGCCCAACCTAGAGCAGGCACCCTTGGTTACTTGGGGGTGGTGCGACTTTCGACTTTTCCAAGTAACTCGCCGAAGGCGAAACCCGAGGCCGTTAGGCCGACGCCCTTGATCCGCTTCAGATCTTCATCAGCGCCATTGAAAACGGCCTCGTCCGTCCCTATCTCTGAGGATGTCCCGCAACCGACCCAATCCGATCGCGAGCGGCGCGCATCCGGCAGGTTTAGCGCGCCTTTCTTCCCTCCGCCTCCCCGCGAGGCGCATCCGGAGTTCCCCATGTACCCAGACGTTCAGCTCTACATCGATGGTCAATGGCGTGCCAGCTCAGACGGCCGCACCCTCGATGTCATCAACCCCGCCGATGGCGAAACCCTCGGCACCGTGGCCCACGCCGACATCGCCGATCTGGACCAGGCGCTGGCAGCGGCCGAACGCGGCTTTGAAACGTGGCGCAGCACCCCGGCCTACGACCGCTACAAAATCATGCAAAAGGCCGCCAACCTGCTGCGCGACCGCGTCGATCACATCGCCAACATCATGACCCAGGAACAGGGCAAGCCCCTGGCCGAAGCGCGCATGGAAACCCTGTCCGCCGCCGACATCATTGACTGGCTCGCCGAAGAAGGCCGCCGCGCCTACGGCCGTCTGGTGCCATCGCGCAACGTCTCGGTCGAGCAGAAAGTCATCAAGGAACCGGTCGGCCCGGTGGCGGCGTTCACGCCGTGGAACTTCCCGATCAACCAAGTGGTGCGCAAGCTGTCCTCGGCGCTGGCGGCCGGCTGCTCGATCATCGTCAAGGCCCCGGAAGAAACCCCGGCGTCGCCTGCCGAACTGGTCCGTGCGTTCGTCGATGCCGGCGTTCCGGCCGGCGTCATCGGCCTGGTATACGGCGACCCTGCGCAGATTTCCAGCTACCTGATTGCCCACCCGACCATCAAGAAAGTCACCTTCACCGGCTCGACGCCCGTCGGCAAGCAGCTGGCAGCGCTGGCGGGTCAGCACATGAAACGCGCGACCATGGAGCTCGGCGGGCACGCCCCGGCGCTGGTGTTCGATGACGCCGATATCGACCTGGCCGCGCGCACGCTGGCCGGCGCCAAGTTCCGCAACGCCGGGCAGGTCTGCGTGTCACCCACGCGGATTCTGGTCCAGCGCGGGGTGTTCGATGAATTCGTCGAGAAGTTCGTCGGCCACACCCACGAGCTGAAAGTCGGCAACGGCCTGGAGCAGGGCGTGACCATGGGCCCGGTGGCCAACGAGCGTCGCATTCCGGCTCTGAACGCGCTGATCAAGGACGCCAGCGACAAGGGCGCCAAGGTCCATGTCGGCGGCAAGGCCATCGAAGGGCGGGGCTACTTCTTCCAGCCCACCGTCCTCAGCGGCCTGACCACCGAAATGCGCATCATGAACGAAGAGCCGTTCGGCCCGGTGGCGCTGCTGGTGCCGTTCGACACGGTCGAGGATGCCGTCAAGGAATCCAACCGCGTGCCGTTCGGCCTGGCGTCGTATGCGTTTACCTCATCGATGAAAACCACCCACATCCTCAGCACCCGCATCGAAGCCGGCATGCTGTCGATCAACCACCAGGGCATCGGCCTGGTGGAAGTGCCGTTTGGCGGCATCAAGGATTCCGGCTACGGGTCCGAGGGCGGCACCGAAGCGATCGAGGCGTACCTGAACACCAAGCTGGTGACGGTGTTCAACGTTTAACCCACGCAGCCCCGTTGAAAAAAGAAACCCGCCGTTTGGTGGGTTTTTTTTTGGGGTTGTCGCGGGTGCCGCGGGTGACTGCTTTTAGTGGGACCGGCTTTAGCCGGGAAGGCGCCGGTACGAGCACCCTCATTGCTGAGTCGGGGACAGATTGATTTACGGTGAAGCGTTGTAAATCAATCAGTCCCCTTATCTATCCCTCATCTATCCGCCACATCACCCCCGCTGAACTCCCACGCACCCCGCGAACTCTGAACCCACAGATCACTTCCGATCCACGGGGACGACTCATGGCGATCAGCAGCGTGCAGGCGGTAGCGGCAGACCCCAAAGGCTCAGTGTTTGAAACGGACCTGCCGGCCCGGCTCGATCGTCTGCCCTGGGGGCGGTTTCATACGTTGCTGGTCTTTGCGCTGGGCATCACCTGGCTGCTCGACGGGCTGGAAGTGACCCTGGCGGGCTCGGTGTCCGGGGCGCTGAAAGACAGCCCGGTCCTGCACCTGACCAACGCCGATATCGGTCTGGCCGGCGGCGCCTATATCTGCGGCGCGGTGCTGGGGGCGTTGTTCTTTGGCTGGCTGACCGACCGGCTGGGCCGGCGCAAACTGTTCTTCATCACCCTCGCGCTGTACATCACTGCGACCGCCGCCACGGCGTTTTCCTTCAGCGTCTGGAGTTTCCTGCTGTTCCGGTTCCTTACCGGGATGGGGATCGGCGGCGAGTACACGGCGATCAATTCGACCATCCAGGAATTTACGCCCGCACGGTTTCGCGGCTGGGTCGACCTGACCATCAACGGCACCTTCTGGATCGGCGCGGCACTGGGCGCGGTCGGCTCCATCGTGCTCCTGGACGCCTCGTGGGTCGGCGCGGACATGGGCTGGCGCCTGTGTTTCGGCATCGGCGCGGTGCTGGGTCTGATCATTCTGCTGATGCGCCTGTGGCTGCCGGAAAGTCCGCGCTGGTTGCTGATTCACGGCCAGGGTGAAGGGGCGAGGGTGATCGTGGAAGGCATCGAAGAGCGCCTGCGCCGTCAGGGCCACGACCTCTCCGCGCCAACAGGTCCACCCTTGCGTCTGCACGCCCGGGACCACACGCCGCTGAAAGAGATTTTCCACACGCTGTTCAACACCTACCGCCGTCGCGCGCTGGTTGGCCTGACGTTGCTGACCGCCCAGGCGTTCTTCTATAACGCGATTTTCTTCACCTACGCGCTGGTGCTCACCGAGTTCTATCAAGTGCCGTCGGCCTCCATCGGCTGGTACGTGCTGCCCCTGGCGCTGGGCAACTTCTGCGGGCCCTTGCTGCTGGGCCGGCTGTTCGATGTGGTGGGGCGGCGGGTGATGATCAGTCTGACCTACGCCGTGTCCGGGGTCCTGCTGACCATTAGCGGCTATCTGTTTCAGCAGGGCGTTCTGGATGTCACGCAACAGGCCATCGCCTGGATGATCATTTTCTTCTTCGCCTCGGCAGCGGCCAGTTCGGCCTATCTGACCGTCGCCGAAACCTTCCCGCTGGAGATCCGCGCGCTGGCGATTGCGGTGTTCTATGCATTCGGCACAGCGCTGGGTGGCATCGTCGGCCCGACACTGTTCGGCCAGTTGATCGACACCCATGAGCGGGGCCCGGTGTTTTTCGGCTACCTGATCGGTGCCGCGTTGATGTTGCTGGCCGCCGTGGTGCAGGCGATCTGGGGCGTGGCGTCGGAAGGCAAATCCCTCGAAGAAGTGGCGCGGCCCTTGTCCCAGGCCCACGACTGACCCAAGCCCACGACTGAGCCCTGAGCCCTGATCACTGAACCAGGCACACCGTTGGCGATTGGTCAGTTTTGTTCAATCGCTGGCTCCTGCGCCCTTCGTACACTCACCCCACAGTCAATGAAGGGTGACACGTGCAATGAATCTGATGATTTCCATGGCGGCGTTCGCACTGGCCGCGTCCATATCGCCGGGGCCGGTGAACGTTGTGGCGCTCAGCTCGGGCGCGCAGTTCGGTCTGGTCGCGAGCCTGCGCCATGTGCTCGGCGCGACGGTAGGCTTTGTCGTGCTGCTGATGTTCACCGGCTTCGGCCTGCATGAAGTGTTGCAGCGCTACCCGATGCTGACCGAGATCATTCGCTGGGCCGGGGTGGCGTTTCTGCTCTATCTGGCGTGGAAGCTGGCCATGGACGACGGCCGCCTTAATGTTGCCAAACCGACCCGCGAGCCATCCTTTTTGCACGGCGCAGCGATGCAGTGGCTGAACCCGAAAGCCTGGCTGGCGGCGGTGGCGGGGATGGGCGCGTTTGTGGCCGATGGCGAGGCGCGACTGATCGGTCTGTTTGCGCTGATCTACTTCGTCGTGTGCTACCTGTCGGTGGCGTGCTGGGCCTACGCCGGTGCTTTTCTCGGCCCTTACTTGCGCAGCCCTCGGCGCATCCGTGTGTTCAACCGCAGCATGGCGGCGCTCCTGGCAGGCTGCGCGGTGTCGCTGTTTTACGTCTGAGCCCGTTCAGGTCCGGGCGAGCAGGCGTCTGATCACGGCTTGTACTGACCCGGCGTTGCCGCCAGATGCTTTTTGAACGCCCGCTGAAAATGCGCCTGATCGGCAAAGCCACTCTGCTGGGCGATGTCGGCGATGGGCTCGCCGCTGCGCAATTGCGCCTGGCCGTGCTGGATGCGCCGGTTGATCAGCCAGGCGTGGGGTGTCATGTGGTAATGCTGCTCGAATGCGCGAATCAGGTAGGCCTCGGAAAGATTCGCCACCGCGCACAGGTCTTCCAGCCGAATCGGTTGCAGATAATGCGCATCGATGTACCGCGCCGCGCGTTCGACCTTGGGATTGGCGGGTCTCGGCGTCAGGCCAGAACCGCCCAGACGCTGTTCGACCAGGCTGAAAAAACCGACAGCGGCCTCCTGCTTCGCCAGCGTATCCAACTGCGAATCCACCAGCCGCCGATGCAAGTCGAGCAAGCCTTTGAACAACAGCGGGTCACGACTGTGGGTGGCCGGATACCCGCGAAACACGCCCCCGTTGTTGACCCCGCAATCCCGCTGAAGCGCGCCCAGCCATTGCGCGTTCACGTACAGCATCAGGTAGGACCACGGCTCATCGTCGATGGGGTTGCAGGCGTGGACCTCGCCGGGGTTCATCACCACAACGGTGCCGGTGGCGATGGTCTGGGTGGTTTTCTCGTGCAGGTACGTGCTTTGCCCGGCGGTGATTGCGCCGATGGAAAACACGTCATGGGAATGACGGGAATAACAGACCTTGCGTCCGTCGGCGATGGAGCGCGCTTCAATGAACGGCAGCTGCGCGTCCCGCCAGAACACCGGTTGATCAAGACGTTTCACCGGGTTCTGGCAGGTCATTTCAACTCATCCCTTGTCGCGCTTGCAGCTGTGAAAGAGGTCCAGCGCCGGTTGGTATTCCGTGCTGGTAACGCCGAGCAAGCCTAGCACCGAATGAAACATGTAGTCATGGCTCAGGTCCGGCCGGTCTTGCCTGGCGGCCAGGCAGGTGCGGTCGACGCCGGCGTCTTCCAGGGTCGAGTGGCCGAACCACATCACCATCGGCACGTGGGTCTGGGCCGTCGGGGCGATGGCGTACGGCGCGGCGTGCAGGTAGATGCCGTTCTCGCCGAGGGACTCGCCGTGGTCCGAGACGTAGATCATCGACGCATCGACCTTGTCCTGATTGCGCTTGAGCAGTTCGATGGTCTGGGACAGGAAATGATCGGTGTAAAGAATAGTGTTGTCGTAGACGTTTTTCAGCTCGTCGGACGTGCAGCTGCCCAACTGATTGGTGTGGCAGACGGGCGTGAAGCGTTCGAGCGTCTTGGGGTAGCGATCGTAGTATTCCGGGCCGTGGCTGCCATCGGAATGGAGGACGATGATGGCGTTGTCCTGCAGTGAGTCGATGTAGTCCTGCAAGCCCACCAGCAGCGATTCGTCGAGGCAGTTCTTGCCATCACAGAACGGGCTCGGCTGGTTTTTCGGGATATCGCTGTGGGGCACGCGCAGGCAGGTGCCTTTGCAGTCGCTGTTGTTATCGAGCCACAGCACTTTCAGGCCGGCGCGCTGAAGCATGTCCAGCAGACCCTCGTAGGTCTTGCCCTTTTTGTCGCTGTAATCGGTGCGCGGAAACTTCGAAAACATGCACGGCACTGACACGGCGGTGGAGGTGCCGCACGAGGCCACGTGGGTGAAGTTGAGAATGTCCTGCTTCTTCAGTTCCGGGTTGGTTTCCCGCCCGTAACCGTTGAGGGAGAAGTGGTCGGCCCGTGCCGTTTCACCGACGACAAAGATCATCAGGCTCTTTTTTGGCCGCTGTTGTGCCTGGGGGCTGAGCGCCGCGTCGGCGCCGACGGTCTGGATTTTCAGCGTCTCTTTGATGGCGACGGTCTGCTTGGTCAGCTTGCCGATGGCGTAAATGTAATTGGTCGGGTTGATGAAGTGGGTGAGCTTGTCTTCATCGCGAAAGATCGGCGCATAGGTCGAGTAGAAGGGGCCGACGGCAGCGGCGATCACCAGCAAACAGCCGATGCAGACAAGCAATTTGTTGACCAGCCCGGGCAGCACGCGGCGGTAGGTCACCGGCACCCACCAGATCAGCGCGATCGGCAGCACGCCGAGCAGGCCCAGGTAGAGAAACAGCTTGCCGCTCAACAGGGCCTCGGCCTCGCCGGGATTGGTCTCCAGCACGTTCTGCATCATCGTCGTGTCGATGCTGATGCCGTAGGTGTTCATGAAATACGCGGCGCCGGCCGAGCACAGCGCGACCAGGCTCAACACCGGCTTGAGCGTCGGGCGAAACGAAAAGGGTGTGAGCAGCAGGGTGATTGCGGCCCACAGCAGGAAGGCAAATGACACATAGAACGCGATGGCCTTGACGCCCTGCAATTGCGCCAGATCAACCAGTGCGCGCCAGGTCGCCAGGTTGTAGAACACCACCAGACACAGGGAAAACAGCATCACCAGACGAGTAGACGTGACCGGTTTGACCATCGGATTCATTTCCATATAAGGGGCCGCGCAGTGCCTGGGGTGCGGGTGCAACAGGCATTTCCATCCGTGGGGCCGAGACGTCAGACTGAGTCAGTCAATGGCTGCCGGGAGGGGAGGCGGGACAGACCGCGCGGAGTTTTCCAAAACGATTGTGAAGGCTTTGTGAAATCCCCGAGGCGCTGATTTCCGGGACGTGAAAACCAGGTTTTGCAGGCCGGGATCCGAGTGGGACGGCTTGCTGTCACTGCCCGGCGATGACCCTGTCCACCGTGCCGTCCTGTTTGAGTCGGGCGAAGGCGGCGGTGATTCGTTGCACCGTCTCGTCCGGGGTGCTGGCGCTGAGGGCGACGTACAGACCTTTGGACAGTTCGTCGAGGGTGAAGACGCTTTCCAGGTCCTCGAAGGCAATGTGCAGATCGGCGCATTGTTCCCGCGCCTCGCGCTCGGGCATGGGAATCAGCTCGACCTGGCCGCTGATGAGTTTGCGCAGGTTGTCGAGGTTATTGGCCGACACCACCATCCTGCTGAACCCCTTGCCTTCCAGGTATTGCTGGCGCGAATCGTCGCGCACCACGCCGACGGTGTAATGACTGGCGTCCTGCAAGTCCTTGACCCGCACATCGCCGCGCTTGCGCAGTTTGTAGAACGACGGCATGACGTGTTCCAGCTCGCCGACCCACTTGAACAGCCCTTCGCGCGCACTGCTGCGGATCATCGGGTAGATCAGCACGTTCGCTTCCAGCCGCGCGATGTCGTAGGCCCGCGCCCAGGGGTAAAGCGCCATGTGGTAATCGGTGATGCCGGCGTTGGCGAGGGTCATCTCGACCACTTGACTGGCGACCCCGACCACCTTGTCGCCGTCGAGTGCGCTGTAGGAGGAGTCTTCGGTCACCACTTGCAACGTCGCGGCGCCAGCGTTCAGGCACACGAAAAACATCAGGCAAGTGACCAGAACGCTGCACTGACGATGAATTGTTCCCATGGCATTCCTCTCGGTTCAGATCACACAGCGGTCCCGACCCTGGCTTTTCGCCCGGTACAGCGCCCGGTCGGCACTCTGCAGCAGTTGATCGAAGTGCTCCATGTTCGCCGGGTCGAGCTCGGCCACGCCGATACTCAAGGTCACGAAAGGCGAGACCGGTGAAGCGCTGTGTACCAGTTGTTGCCGGGCCAGCAGGCCGCGCAGGCGATCGGCCGAGGCCAGTGCCTGTTGCTCATCCTGGCCGGGCAGCAGCACGGCGAACTCTTCGCCGCCGAGCCGCGCCACCAGTTCGCCGGAGCGCGAAAACAGCGCGCTCATGGCCAGCGCCACATCGCGCAGGCATTGATCGCCCCGGGCATGGCCGTAGGTGTCGTTGTAAAGCTTGAAGAAATCGATGTCGCACATCAGCACCGACAGCGGCTGGCGATGACGCAAGGCGCGGTTGAATTCCAGCTCCTTGAGCTCGTCGAAATGCCGGCGGTTGGCCAGGCCCGTGAGCGGATCGAAGCGCGTCAGGGCTTCCAGTCGCGTATTCGCGGCCTTGAGCTGTGCGGTGCGCTGCTCGACCAGTTCGGCGAGCTGGTCGCGGCTGGCGGCCAAGGCGACTTCATCGTGCGCCTGACGCTCCAGGTGGGCGGCCAGTTTGTCCTGCAGGTCATTGACGCCCGCTTCGAGCAGGTCGAGTTCGTCGCCGGCCTTGCCGCGCCGCTCCAGGGTCAGGTGCGTCTTGAGGTTGAGCGGTGTCAGGTGTTCGAGGTGGCGGGCAATGCGCCGTACGTGCAGGGTCACCGAGCGGTTGAACATGCCCATGATCAGCCCGGCGAGCGCCAGGGACTGAATGATCTGGGTGAGCATGATGACCGCGACTTCTTTCCACAGGCGTTTCCACAGCAGGCTCTCGTCGCCTTCGATGGTCAGCTCGCCGACCACCTCGCTGGCGCCGGGGTAGGGCGCAATCGTCAGCTGCCGATGCAACGCCGGGGCGCGGATCGAGCCGGTGTGGCCGGGGTGTTGGTGTTCCAGAATCTCGGGGGCGCGACCGGGCCGCAGGATCGTCAGCTGAACCCGGCCCACCGGCGCCGCCGTGGCCACGCTGTCGATCTGGGTCTGCAGCGCCTGATCATCCATCTCCCACACGGCTTTGGACAGCGTGCCCTGGAACACCTGATCGATCAGGCTCAGCTCGGCGTTCATGTTCGCCAGATTGGTGTTCCAGGCGAACCAGGTGCGCACCAGCACCGTTGCGGCGGTGAACAGCATGCAGAACGCCAGCGTCGCCAGCACCAGACGCCGTGCCAGCGAACCGGTGCGCTGTCCGGTGCGCTGCCCGTTGCGAGGGTCCGGGCGGGTGTCGCCGGGCGGGTCGGAAGGGGTGTCGAACGGCATGCTCATTGCCACTTGCGCGCGATGGCGTCGTAGGTGCCGTTGGCGCGAATGGTCTCAAGGGCTTTCTGAAACAGCTGCACCGTGGCGTCGGGCGTGCCGATGCTGAACGCCATGTTGAAGCCGCCGGCTTCTTCCAGCTCTTTTATGCGCAGGGATTGCACCAGGGTTCGGGTGGGGTCATCGCCGATCTGCCGGGCGAGGTAGTAAGCGTTGAGCTCGTCGGAAATCCACAGGTCGACGTGGCCGGTCTGCAGCTTCTGGTAATTGAATTCGTAGCGGTTGCTCGATTGCAGCTGATGGCCGATCTCGAACGCGCGCGCCATCAGGTACTGCTCGCCGACGTCTTCGTTGACCGTCGCGGTTTGCCAGTCCCGGGCATCGTCCAGGCTCAGCAGCGTGACGGGATGGCTGGCAGACGAATACAGAAACCAGCGCGACGCGGCGATGGTGCCGACCCACTTGAACAGCCGCTCGCGCTCGGCGGTGCGGGTGATGGAGTAGATCAACACATTGGGCGTGTGCAGCGCCAGATCATAAGCCCGCGCCCAGGGCATGGATTGAATGGAGGCCTGCACATTGACCTCCTTCAACACCGCCTGGACCACCTCGGTGCTCATGCCGGTGAGCACCCCGTCGCGGGTCATGTTATAGGGCGGGAGTTCTTCGGTGACCACATGGATCTCGACACGAGCCGCGTTCGAGTTAATCGATTCAGCTCCCGACGCGCCAGAGCCCACGCACAACAACAGCGCCACACAGAGTGCGCTGCTCAGTGTGTGAATGAGCGAATGGAATGTCATCGATAACTACCTCATGGGGTGCAGAAGCGACAGAATCCGGGCCGTGAACACCCCGGCACAACCGTCACCGACTGCCTTGCACACCGGGATATCGGCTGAATAATCCGTCACTTGAGACGGCATCCTGCCGGTCATCCTAACAGCTTGAATGGACGAGGCCGGGTTCCCCGACCGCCGCGGACAACCTCACACAAACTACCCGACCTCCAGACCTGGCACATCGCGCGCCAGCCACCGATCTCCACCGCCCGGACTGGCCTCTTCCCGGCTAAAGCCGGTCCCACTAAAAAGCCGTGTGCATTCAGTGGGACCGGCTTTAGCCGGGAATGGACGCGGAGCGTCCCGGGATGCATACCCACGCAGAGCGTGGGGACGATCATCCACGGCACCGCATTCCCCCGTAGGACCGGCTTCAGCCGGGAAGCCGTTTATCTGCTGTTGATCTGCTTTTGATCTGCCTTTGATCTCGCTTTTGATCTTCGTACAAAAAAAGGTCCAGACACCGCCAAACGCGACTTGGGTGCAGGCTGAACGCAGGTTTTGCGGAGTGGGCCGAGCCGCATGGATGCGGCGAGAGCGCCGTCAGGACATGGATGTCCGTTCGGCGCGGGCCCACGGAGCAAGACCGGAGTGAAGGAACCCGACGCAGGAGGGCCAAACCAGGAGCAGGCACCCTTGGTTACTTGGGGTGCTTTTCCAAGTAACTCGCCGAAGGCGAAAAAATCTGCCCCCAGGCAGATGCTTTTAAACAACTGTGGCGTTCTGCCACACCGGAGTAAACGCGGTTCCTTGACCTGGATCAAAGGTGCACGAAGGGCCTGTAGGAAAAATACCTCGCACCCCGACGAGTCCTCAACATGCCCGGTCCTTTCGACTTCCTCAAACACCCCCTGGCCAGAGACATCAGTCTGATCCTCCTGATCAAACTCGTCCTGCTCATGGGCATCCGCAGCGTCTGGTTCGACGCCCCGGTCGAAGTCAAGGACGACGGCGTGCAAGCCGGCCTGCACCTACTGAGCACCCCATCCGCACCCTCTGAGAAAAACCCAAAATGATATCGGAATCAGTCGTCGACCTCTCCCGGCTGCAGTTCGCGATGACCGCGCTGTACCACTTCCTCTTCGTCCCCCTGACCCTCGGTATGACCTTCCTGCTCGCCATCATGGAATCGGTCTACGTCATGACCGGCAAGCAAGTCTACAAAGACATGACAAAGTTCTGGGGCAAACTGTTCGGCATCAACTTCGCCCTCGGCGTCACCACCGGCCTGACCATGGAATTTCAGTTCGGCACCAACTGGGCCTACTACAGCCACTACGTCGGCGACATCTTCGGCGCGCCGCTGGCCATCGAAGGGATGATGGCGTTCTTCCTCGAATCGACCTTCATCGGCCTGTTCTTCTTCGGCTGGGACCGCCTGACCCGCGTCCAGCACCTTACCGTCACCTGGCTGGTGGCGGTCGGCTCCAACATGTCAGCGCTGTGGATCCTCATCGCCAACGGCTGGATGCAGAACCCGGTCGGCGCCGAGTTCAACTTCACCACCATGCGCATGGAACTCACCAGCTTCAGCGACCTGCTGTTCAACCCCGTCGCCCAGGTCAAGTTCGTTCACACCGTGGCGTCCGGCTACGTCACCGGCGCGATCTTCGTCCTGGCGATTTCCAGCTGGTATTTGCTCAAGGGCCGCGACATCGCTTTCGCCCGGCGTTCGTTCGCCATCGCCTCGGCATTCGGCATGGCCTCGATCCTGTCGGTGATCGTGCTGGGTGACGAATCCGGCTACGAGATCGGCGACGTGCAGAAAACCAAGCTGGCCGCCATCGAAGCCGAATGGGACACCGAACCGGCCCCGGCAGCGTTCACCTTGTTCGGCCTGCCCAATCAGGCCGAGCAGCGCACCGACTACGCGGTCAAGATTCCGTACGTGATGGGCCTGATCGCCACCCGCTCGGTGGACAAGCAGGTCACCGGCATCAAGGATCTGGTGCACGAACACGAAGGCCGCATCCGCAACGGCATGACCGCCTACGACTTGCTCGGCCAACTGCGCGGCGGCGACAAGAGCCAGCAGACCCTCGACGCCTTCAACGCCGTGAAGAAGGACCTCGGCTACGGCCTGCTGCTGAAGAAGTACACCGACAAGGTGGTCGACGCCAACGAGCAGCAGATCAAACAGGCTGCGCTGGATTCGATCCCGCAGGTGGCGTCGATCTTCTGGACCTTCCGCGTGATGGTGCTCAGCGGGATGCTCATGCTGCTGCTGTTTGCCTGCGCCTTCTGGGCCTCGGCGCGCAAGAACGAGACCCGCAAGCGCTGGCTGCTCAAGTGGGCGGTGTTCAGCCTGCCGCTGCCGTGGATTGCCACCCAGACCGGCTGGTGGGTCGCCGAGCATGGCCGTCAGCCCTGGTCCATCGGTGAAGTGCTGCCCGTGCACCTGTCAGCCTCGACCCTGTCGGCGGGGGATGTGCTCGGTTCGATTGTGGCGCTGGTCGGCTTCTACACCGTCCTGCTGATCATCGAGATGTACCTGATGATCAAGTTCGCCCGACTCGGCCCGAGCAGCCTGCACACCGGTCGCTACCACTTCGAGCAAGGCGCGCCCGGCAACGCTGCCCACGCCAAACACCCGGCCCTGGCCTGAGGAATCCCCGATGTTCGATTACGAGACACTGAAAATGATCTGGTGGGTGCTGGTCGGCGTATTGCTGATCGGCTTCGCCCTCACCGATGGCTTCGACCTGGGCGCGGCGATGCTGATGCCCTACGTCGGACGCAGCGACACCGAGCGGCGCGTGGTCATCAACACCATCGCCCCGCACTGGGACGGCAATCAGGTCTGGCTGATTACCGCCGGCGGCGCGCTGTTCGCGGCCTGGCCGCTGGTGTATGCCGCTGCGTTTTCCGGTTTGTACTGGGCGCTGCTGCTGGTGCTGTTTGCGCTGTTCGTGCGCCCGGTGGGTTTTGACTACCGCAGCAAACTGGAAAACACCCGCTGGCGGCAGAGCTGGGACTGGGGCCTGTTTGTCGGTGGCGTGGTGCCGTCGCTGGTCTTCGGCGTGGCGTTCGGCAACCTGTTGCTGGGCGTGCCGTTCCAGTTCGACGACACCCTGCGCTCCAGCTATCACGGCAACTTCTGGCAGCTGTTGAGCCCGTTCGGCCTGCTGGCTGGCGTGGTCAGCCTGAGCATGCTCGGCCTGCACGGCGGCAGCTGGCTGATGATGCGCACCGAAGGCGCCATTGCCCAACGCTCACGCCGGGCAGCGCAGTGGCTGTCGCTGCTGTTTCTGCTGTCGTTCATCGGCGCCGGCGTGTGGCTGTTGCTCGGCGGCATTCAGGGCCTGGCGATCACCTCGGCGTTCGACGCCGGGGCGGCGCTGAACCCGCTGGCGAAAACCGTGACAGCCAGCAACCACGGCTGGCTGGGGAATTATCAGCAACACCCGCTGACGGTCGTCGCACCGTTGTTGGGGATTTTCGGTGGCTTGCTGGCCTTGCTCGGCGCCAGTGCGGGGCAGGGCAGAACGGCGTTCCTCGGCAGCAGCCTGGCGATCGTCGGCGCGCTGTGTACCGCCGGTTTTGCGCTGTTCCCGTTCGTCATGCCCTCGAGCCTGGACCCAGCGTCGAGCCTGACCGTGTGGGACGCCGTTTCCAGCCACAAAACCTTGATGATCATGCTGATCGCGGCGTCGATTTTCGTGCCGTTGATCCTCTGCTACACGCTGTGGTGCTACGCCAAGATGTGGGGCAAGGTCACCACCGCGCACATCGACCACAACCCCCACGGCCTGTACTGAGCCGCGTTCTAGAGGAGAGACAATTATGTGGTATTTCGCCTGGATTCTCGGCGTGTTGCTGGCTTGCAGCTTCGGCATCATCAATGCGCTGTGGCTGGAGTCGTCCGACGCCGCGGCGCTGGAGAGCGGCCGTGACCGCTGAAGCGCTCAACGCGCCCTTCAGACACGCCATCGGCCGGGCGCTGTCCCTGCTGATGGCCGTGCCGCTGAGCCTGGTGCTGCTGATTCACCCGGCGTCGATGCTCGATGCCAACGGCCACTACTCCCACAGCCTGCTGATGCTGATCATGTGGGGCGTGGCCGGAGGGTTCGTCCACGGCGTCGGTTTTGAGCCGCGGGCAATGGCCTGGCGGGTGGCGTTTCACCCGCTGCTGGCCTGGGCGCTGATGGCCGTGGGCTATGGGATGTGGCTGACCGCGCGGCAGTGGCTTTAAGCCGTTTACGCAGTAGCAACCCTGGTCGTCTTCACGGGCGGCACGATGGACAGCGCGATCAACGCCGCAATGGCGCACAGCAGGCCGGAGATGAAAAACGCCGGCAGGTACGTGGCGAAATGCGTGCGGGTCCAGCCGGCGCCGAAGGCGGCAAAGGCGGCGCCCAGTTGATGGCCGGCGAACACCCAGCCAAACACGATATTGGCGCGTTCTGCGCCAAATCGCTGGGCAGTCAGCTTCACGGTGGGCGGCACTGTGGCGATCCAGTCCAGCCCGTACAACAGGGCAAACACCGACAGCCCGAACACGGTGAAATCCAGAAACGGCAGCAGCACCAGCGACACGCCGCGAAAGCCGTAGTACCAGAACAGCAGCCAGCGATTGTCGAAACGGTCCGACAGCCAGCCGGAACCGATGGTGCCGAAGAAGTCGAAAATCCCCATCACCGCCAGCATTCCCGCCGCCGTGGTCGCGGCCAGGCCGTAATCGCCGCACAGACTGATGAAGTGGGTCTGGATCAGGCCGTTGGTGCTGGCACCGCAGATGAAGAACGTCATGAACAGCACCCAGAACGTCCAGGTTTTCGACACGTCGCGCAGCACTCGCAGCGGGGTGATCAGCAACTGGACGAAGGTCTGGGTGCTCGCGGCTACGGGCTGGATGTCCTCATCGCCGTAGAGTGGCAGTTGCAGATCGGCAGGGCGGTTGCGCATCAACGCCAGCACCGCGACGCCGGCAATGACGATGGCCGTGCAAATGCATGCCAGCGCCGTGCGCCAGCCGAAATGCTCGGTCATGTTCGCCAGCAGCGGCATGAACACCAGTTGGCCCGTGGCAGAACTCGCCGACAGCAAGCCCATAGCCAGCCCGCGATGTTTTGAGAACCAGCGCGTCGCAACGGTGGCGCCGAGCACCATCGCCGTCAGCCCTGTGCCGAAGCCAACCACCACGCCCCATAGCAGCACCAACTGCCAGAACTGCGTCATGAACAGCGACAAGACCATGCCGCTGGCAACCAGCGTCAGCGCGGTCAGCACCACCTTGCGCACGCCGAAGTGGTTCATGAACGCGGCGGCAAATGGCCCGACCAGACCGAACAGGGCAAAGCGTATCGCCAGCGCCGAAGAAATCTCGGCGGTGTCCCACCCGAACTCCGCTTGCAGCGGCCGGATGAACACACCCGGCGCGCCTACGGCGCCGGCTATGACCAGCATGGTGAGGAAGGTGACGGCCAGGATCACCCAGCTGTAGTGAATGCGACGGCGCAACAGCGAAGCCGCCAGAACGGACGAAACCATGGAAATTCACCAGAGAGCAGAGCAGTTGAATGATGGCTGTACTCCAATATGAACGCTCAGCCATCGGGCCTCCGTCAAGGGGATATTTCTGAATGTTGCAGATAGGGGAGGCGCGAGCCGTGTGAGCGGCTCAAACAGCGGGATTCGACGCCCGGCATTTCACCCTGTGAAACAGTGGATTGCTTTTTCTGGTCATTCTCCAATCCAGCGGTCAGGCCCACTATTCATTCCACCAGCGCGGCCCACCATTGCGGCACCGCCGCCCCACGCTGAGTTGATTCACCTGCCCCAGGAGCCCACCCCATGACCGCCATCACGCTCTATCACTTCCCGCTGTCCGGCCACTCTCACCGAGCCGAGCTGATGTTGTCGCTGCTGGGCCTTGATCCGAAGATCCAGTTTGTTGATCTGGCCAAGGGCGAGCAGAAAACGCCGGAATTCCTCGCCATCAACGCCTTCGGCCAGGTGCCGGTGATTGATGACAACGGCGTGATCGTCGCCGATTCAACGGCGATCCTGGTGTACCTGGCGAAGAAGTACGACCCGTCGGGCCGCTGGTTGCCGAATGATCCCGAGGGCGCCGCGCAGGTGCAGCGCTGGTTGTCTGCTGCCTCCGGCGCGATTTATCTGGGCCCGGCGCGGGCGCGGCTGATCACGGTGTTCGGCGCGGGCTTCGATCCGAAAGACACGATCCAGCGGGCCCACGACGCGCTCCGTGTCATCGATCAGCACCTGAACGGCCGCGATTTTCTCGCCACCGATCACGCCACCATCGCCGACGTCGCCGCCTACAGCTACATCGCCCACGCGCCGGAAGGCAACGTCTCGCTCGACGAATACGTCAACGTGCAGGCATGGCTGGCGCGCATCGAGAACCTGCCGGGCTTCACGCCCATGCCGCGCACGGCGGCAGGGCTGGTCAACTAATCATCCGGGAGTCCAGGGAGTTCGCGCCATGAACGAGATTCGCACTGAAATACCATCGCCATGGCATTCCGGCGAGCGCGCGCTGCAGGCCAAAGTCGGCGTTGCAGAGCGCATGGAAGCCCTGGGCAAACGCGTCATTCGTGACTACATGCCCGATCAGCACCGTGAGTTCTACGAGCACCTGCCGTACCTGATTCTCGGCGCCGTCGACAATGAAGGCTGGCCGTGGGCGACCCTGCTGGACGCCCGGTCGGGGTTTATCCAGTCACCCGACGCCAGGCAGCTGGACATCGCCCGACGACCCGACGCCGCAGACCCGGCCGGCGCCGAGTTTGCACCGGGCGCGGCGGTGGGCATGCTCGGCATCGACCTGCACACCCGCCGTCGCAACCGCATCAATGGCCACATCAGCGATGTGTGGGAAAACGGTTTTTCCGTGAGCGTTGAGCACTCGTACGGCAATTGCCCGCAGTACATTCAGCTGCGGGCGCTGAAGCAGGTGCCGCTCAAAGCTGAGGCGGAGCGTCCCCCGGTGCAGCGATTGGCCGCGCTGGATGATGCCGCCATCGCCACCATTCGTGGCGCCGACACGTTCTTCGTCGCCAGCTATGTCGACCTTGAGGGCGCGCAGCCCCATCGTTCAGTGGACGTGTCCCACCGTGGCGGCCAGGCCGGGTTCGTGCGGGTGGAGGGCGATGTGCTGACCATCCCGGATTTCGCCGGCAACCTGTTTTTCAATACCCTGGGTAATTTTCAGCTCAATCCAAGGGCCGGTCTGCTGTTCGTTGATTTCCAGACCGGCGAGCTGTTGCAAATCGCAGGCACTGTCACGCTGATTCTTGAAGGACCTGAAATCGCCGCGTTCCAGGGCGCCGAACGTCTCTGGCAGGTGCGGGTGGAACAGGTGGTGCGTCGTCCGGCGGCGTTGCGCTCGCGCTGGGAATTCCAGGGCTGGTCGCCGAACAGCCTGATGACCGGCGACTGGCAGCAGACCGCCGCCCGCTTGCAGGCCGACGCCCTGCGCGATCAATGGCGGCCCCTGCGGGTGACGCGGATCGAGGACGAAAGCGACGGCATTCGTTCGTTCTATTTCGAGCCTGCCGACGGCGCCGGGTTGCCCGCGTTCAAGGCCGGTCAACACCTGCCGCTGCGCCTCTCCCCGGACGGTCGCACGCCGCCGCTGATTCGTACCTACAGCCTGTCCAGCGCGCCGTCCGATGGATTCTTCCGCATCAGCGTCAAGCGCGACGGCCTGGCTTCGGCGTACCTGCATGACCACGTCAGCATTGGCGATCTGCTTCAGGCGCGGTCACCCCAGGGCAGTTTTGTGGTGGATGCGCAGGAGCGCCGTCCGTTGGTGCTGCTGGGTGCGGGCATCGGCGTCACGCCCATGCTGTCGATGCTGCGAGAAGTCATCTACGAAGGCAAACGGGCGCGGGGAGGGCGGGCGACCTGGTTCATCCAGAGTGCCCGTCGTCTGGCCGACCTGGCGTTTCGCGAAGAAGTGGACACACTCATTGCAAAGGCTGGCGACCAGCTGACAGCGATCCGCGTGCTGAGCCAGCCGGAAACGTCGGCGCGGGTGGGTGAAGACTTCCACCTGACCGGCCGCATTGACCTCGATCTGCTCAAGGCGCTGCTGCCGTTCAACGATTTTGATTTCTATGTGTGTGGGCCGGCGGCATTTACCCAGGCGATCTACGACGGCCTGCGCGGCATGCACATTCGCGATGAGCGCATTCATGCCGAGACCTTCGGCCCGTCCAGCCTCAAGCACAGCGGTGATTCACAGGGGGTTGCTTTCGAGCAACCGCCCGCCGCCACCGAAGCAGTGCCGGTGGTGTTCGAACGCTCCGCCAAGGAAGCGCGCTGGCAGCCCGCGGGTGGCAGCTTGCTGGAACTGGCCGAGAGCCGCGGGCTGAGCCCGGAATTCAGCTGTCGCGGCGGATCCTGTGGCACCTGCAAGACCCGGCTCATCAGTGGCCAGGTGCATTACCCGGTCCCGCCCGCTGAAAGGCCGGCGCCGGACCACGTGCTGATCTGCTGCGCAGTCCCGGCTTCAGGGCCGTTGGTGCTCGATCTGTAACCATCCATGCGTGTGCGGGAGAGACGGCGATGAACCCATGGCCAGCGTTCGAGAAAGAGGAAACCCCGATGCCTTATCAAGCCACCGAGCAGGAGATTTCCTGGTTGTTGCCGCAGTCACTGGCGTCCCTGGCCGGCGAGCTTGCCGCGAGCCACGAGCCCGTCGACACGCCCGCAACACTGCGGCTGTTCATGTGGGTGCGGTCGATCCCGGCCTTCAAACGATCGCACTGAAGGCAACGTGGGAAGGGCGATGAGGGCGCGGGCCGATGATTGTGCGTGTGTAGCGGCTGATGGTTGAAATGTCCCGGCGTATGGCCGGATGATGTGCGCCGGTTTGCCCACCGTTCGCAGCGGCTCACCGGCGGCTCATCCCATCGGGGTGAGTGCCATGATCCGTGCGGCGCTCGTTGCCCTTCACAAGGACGTTCATCTTGATCACCCGCAGAACCCTCATCGGCGCGTCGTTGCTGGCTGTGCCCACGTTGTTGAGTCTTCCTTCATTCGCTTTCGAGCGGCGCTCGGAGCCTTCTTCCGATCGAGTCATCCAGCAGCAACTGGCCGACCTTGAACGTCGTCACGGCGGCCGGTTGGGTGTCGCCATTCTGGACACGGCGAGCCAGCGCCTGATCAGCCATCGTGGGGATGAACGCTTTGCCCTGTGCAGCACCTTCAAATGCCTGGCCGCCGCCCATGTGCTGGCGCGGGTTGATCGAAAGCAGGATGACCTGTCGCGGCGCATCGTCTATTCCGCCGAGCAACTGGTGCCGTATTCACCGACCACCGAGCTGCACGTAGGCGGGCAGGGGCTGAGCGTCGGTTCGCTGTGCGAGGCGGCGATGACGCTGAGTGATAACACTGCTGCCAATCTTATGCTCGACAGCATGGGCGGTCCCGAAGGGTTGACGGCCTGGCTGCGCTCGATCGGTGACACGCAAACGCGCCTCGACCGGCGCGAGCCCGAGTTGAATGAAAACCGGCCGGGTGACCCGCGCGACACCACCACGCCCGTTGCCATGCTGCAGACATTGAACACGCTGGTGCTGGGTGAAAAACTGACGCTGGCCTCGCGCGATCAGTTGACGGCCTGGCTGGTGAACAATCAGACCGGCGACAAAAAGCTGCGCGCCGGCGTCCCTGCCCGTTGGCGTGTGGGCGACAAGACCGGTTCAGGTGCCAACAACGCCAGCAACGACGTTGCGGTGATCTGGCCCGGCGAACGGCCGCCTGTTCTGGTGACGGCGTATTACACCGGATCGAAAGCCAGCGGTGATCAGATCAACGCACTGATGGCCGATATCGGGCGACTTGCCGCTGGGGTGTAGGGCGAGCGTCGAGGTGTATCGAGGCGAGTCGTAAAATCTCGATACACATTGCCTCGGCGAATCGGTTGCGCCGTATGGCCGGAGAACTCCGCCAACGTCTCACACAGCCCTGTGCCGCCCCCAGACGCCGCTCAATTGCCACAGATTTGATGCCTTGATGCCGATATGTGGCGCATTGATATTAAATTCCCTTCTGCTAGACAACCTCAGCCTTAGCCAGAAAAACCGGGCACTTCAGCTTTACACGCTGTAGGAAATGGCTGACAGACGACTCCGTTTTGGCGCGTGGTCTCAAGACTGTCATCAAACAGAAATGTTTCCAGTTTTAAATCTGCCTCGGGTCTTCAACTGTGACCACACACACAAAATTCTCTTGTTGAGGTATTGCCGTGATTCTGCTGACTAAAAAACGCCTGTCGCTTCTGATGGCTTCGATGTGCCTGTCGGGTATGGCACACGCCGTTGATGTGACGGGCGCTGGTTCGAGTTTCGTATTCCCGGTTATCTCCCAGTGGTCGCAGGACTACAGCAAAACTGCTGACAATCGCGTGAACTATCAGTCGATCGGTTCGGGCGGCGGTATCGCCCAGATCAAGGCTGCCACCGTAGACTTCGGCGCGTCCGACGCCCCGATGTCCGCTGAAGACCTCAAGGCCGGCGGCCTGGGTCAATTCCCAAGCGTCATCGGCGGTATCGTTCCAGTCGTCAACCTCGAAGGCGTCAAAGCCAACGACGTGAAATTGAGCGGCCAGGTTCTGGCTGACATCTTCCAGGGCAAAATCACCAAGTGGAACGACCCTGCAATCGTCAAACTGAACGATGGCGTGAAACTGCCTGATACCAACATCACTGTCGTTCACCGTTCGGACGGCTCGGGCACTTCCTTCAACTTCACCAGCTACCTGACCAAAGTCAGCGACGCATGGAAATCCGGTCCAGGCACTGGCTCCGCTGTTCAATGGCCTGTGGGCGTGGGCGGCAAGGGTAACGAAGGCGTGGCGGCTTACGTAAAACAGATCAAGGGCTCGATCGGTTACGTTGAATACTCCTACGCCACCAAGAGCGACATCGCTTTCACCCAACTGCAGAACTCTGCTGGCGAGTTCATCAAGCCTGATGCCAAAGCTTTCGCCGCAGCGGCTGACACGGCTGATTGGGCCAACGCCAAAGACTTCAACCTGATCATGACCAACGCGCCGGGCAAGACGGCATGGCCGATCACCGCGACCACCTGGATCATCATGTACAAGCAACCGAAGAACGCCGAGAAAAGCGCGGCTGCTTTCGACTTCTTCAAATGGTCCCTGGAAAAAGGCCAGAGCGCCGCTGAAAAACTGGAATACGTACCTCTGCCTGCATCGCTGGTCAGCAAGATCGAAGACTACTGGAAAACCGAGTTCACCAAGTAACTCGACGTAATCCGGCTAACCCCTGTCACCGAGCGCTCGGTGGCAGGGTTTCCTTGCGAGTGGACCTACCATGAATGAGAACACCCAATACATGTCCGCTGTGATTCCGGATGCACTATCCGAGAGCGAAAAACGCGCGGCCCGCGATCACCGACACGACGCCTGGTTTCGGCGCACGATGCTGGGAGCGGCTCTGTTGGTGCTGCTGTTGCTGGCGAGTATCGCCGGCTCGACACTCTGGGGCGGTGCCCTGGCGTTCAAGACCTTTGGCTTCGAATTTCTTACCAGTACCGAATGGGATGTGGTCAACGGCAAGTTCGGCGCGCTGGTGCCGATCTACGGCACGCTGGTCACCTCCTTTCTCGCGCTGCTGATCGCCGTTCCGGTGAGCTTCGGCATCGCGGTTTTTCTGACTGAAGTCGCACCGCCCTGGTTGCGCATGCCCATCGCTTCGGCGGTGGAACTGCTCGCGGGCATTCCTTCGATCATCTATGGCATGTGGGGCCTGTTCGTGTTCGGCCCGTTCATGGCGCAGTACATGGCCCCGTGGATCAACGACAACCTCGGCGCGTTGCCGCTGATCGGCCCGGTGTTCCAGGGCCCGCCACTGGGCATCGGTATGCTCACCGCCGGCATCGTGCTGGCGATCATGATTATCCCGTTCATCACCTCGGTCATGACCGAAGTGTTCCGCAGCGTGCCCATCGCGTTGAAAGAGTCGGCTTACGCATTGGGCGGCACGACCTGGGAAGTGGTCTGGGACATCGTCCTGCCTTACACCCGCTCTGCGGTGGTCGGCGGGGTGTTCCTGGGCCTGGGCCGTGCGCTCGGCGAAACCATGGCGGTGACCTTCGTGTTGGGCAACGCCCACCAGTTCTCCGCATCGCTGATGATGCCGAGCAGCTCGATTGCTTCGGTGATTGCCAACGAGTTCAGCGAGGCCTACACCGACCTGCACCGTTCTGCGCTGATCGCCCTGGGCTTCCTGCTGTTCGTCGTTACCTTCATCGTGCTGGCGATCGCCCGTCTGATGCTCTCTCGTCTGTCGCGCAAGGAGGGTCTATGAGTAAGGCCGATAACGAAAACCTGTACCGCGCCCGCGCGATCAAGAACAGGATCGCGATGGTCCTGAGCTGCGCCGCGACGGCCTTCGGCCTGTTGTGGCTGGTGTGGATTCTGCTGACCACGATCGTCAACGGGTTCGAAGCGCTGAACCTGCGTCTGTTCACTGAAATGACCCCGCCACCGGGCTCATCGGGCGGTCTGGCCAACGCCTTTTACGGCAGCATCCTGATGTCCGGCATCGGCCTGCTGATCGGCACGCCGATCGGTTTGATGGCCGGTATCTGGCTGGCAGAGTTTGCACGCAACACCAAGCTGGGCAATGCGGTGCGCTTTATCAACGACATTCTGCTGTCGGCGCCGTCGATCGTGCTCGGTCTGTTCGTGTACACCGCGGTGATCCTGCCCCTCAGCGCCGTGACCAACCATCAGGTCGGTTTCTCGGCCATCGCCGGCGCCCTGGCCCTGGCGCTGCTGGTGATCCCGGTGGTGGTGCGGACTACCGACGAAATGCTCCAGCTGCAACCCTCGACCATGCGCGAAGCCGCGCTGGCGCTGGGTGTGCCTCAGTGGAAGCTGACGCTGCAGATCGTCCTGCGTGCGGCCAAGGCCGGCGTCGTGACCGGCATCCTGCTGGCGCTGGCGCGCATCACCGGCGAAACCGCGCCGCTGCTGTTCACCGCCTTTGGTAACCAGTTCTGGAGCAGTGACCTGCTCAAACCGATCGCAAGCGTGCCTGTGGTGATTTTCCAGTACGCGATGAGCCCGTTCGATGACTGGCATTCCCTGGCCTGGGCCGGCGCTTTGATTATGACCATGTTTGTACTGGTACTGAGCCTCAGTTCCCGTCTTCTCCTTTTGCGCAATAGGGCGTCCTGATGAACAACCTTTCCCTCGCCGACGAAAAAACCAAAATCCAGGTACGCGGTCTCGATTTCTACTACGGCGCTCAGCGTTCGCTGAAGTCGGTCGACATGATCATCCCCGAGAAGCGCATCACCGCGATCATCGGCCCGTCTGGCTGCGGCAAGTCCACGCTGCTGCGCGTGTTCAACCGCATTTACTCGATGTACCCGAAACAGGAAGCCAAAGGCGAAGTGATGCTCAACGGGGAGAATATACTCGCCCCGGGTTACTCGATGAACCGCCTGCGCAGCAACGTCGGCATGGTGTTCCAGAAGCCGGTGCCGTTCCCGATGTCGATCTACGACAACATCGCCTACGCGGTGCGTCACCACGAAAAACTCTCCCGTCGCGAGATGGAAGAACGCGTCGAGCAGGCCCTGCGCGGCGCGGCGCTGTGGGACGAAGTGAAAGACAAGCTCAAGCAGAGCGCCCAGAGCCTGTCCGGTGGTCAGCAACAGCGTCTGTGCATCGCCCGCACCATCGCGCTGCGTCCGCAAGTGCTGCTGCTGGATGAGCCGACTTCAGCCCTCGACCCGATCTCCACCGGTCGCATCGAGCAACTGATCACAGAGCTCAAAGAGCAGTTCACCGTCATCATCGTCACCCACAACATGCAACAGGCCGCGCGCTGCTCGGACTACACCGCGTTCATGTTCATGGGCGAACTGATCGAACACGGCGACACTGACACCATCTTCACCAAGCCGTCCAAGACCCAGACCGAGGATTACATCACCGGTCGTTTTGGCTGACCGGGAATATCGCTGGCGCTGCAGGAGGTCTTAGTGGGACTGGCTTTAGCCGGGAAGAGGCCGGTATAGACGCCACAATCTTGTGCTGCCACCGCCGACGCTTTCCCGGCTGAAGCCGGTCCCACATTTGATCGCGGATTATCTGTAGGACTGGCTTTAGCCGGGAACGCATCAGGGGCTACACCGCAAATTTGATGGCGTCCAAACCGGCCTCTTCCCGGCTGAAGCCGGTCCTACTATGGGAAAGCGTCGAGCATTACGGCGCGGCGCTCGAAGCGCCGGCATCCCCCATGAACGCCTCCAGCCGCTTGCGCAGCCAGCGTTCGGCGGGGTCGGTGTCCATGACGCTGAGCCAGACCATCGACAGCTCCAGATTCGGCGTCACGAACGGCAGTGGCTCGCCGCGCAGACCGGTTCGGGCCATGGCCCGGGTCAGGTGATCCGGCAAATTGCACAGCAGATCCGTCCCCTCCATCAACGCCGGCAACGTGCTGTATTGCGGCACCGACAGCACGGCGGTGCGCTTGCGGCCGATCGCGGCGAGCCACTCATCCGCAAAGCTCGAAATGTTCGCCACGTGGGACACCACGACGTGGGGCCGGGTGCAGTATTCATCCAGGGTAATCGGCTCAGGCGACGAATCGGCCCGCACCACCATCGGCTGCACGCTGCGCAGCAGTTTCCGCTTGGCGTTGGCCGGCAGCTCACGGGTCAGACAGACGCCAACGGTGATGTCGCCGGACATGAGCAGCTCCGAGACGTTCCAGAAATTGACCTGCTTGATCACCAGCACGATGCCCGGCGCTTCCTCGCGAATCGCGCGCAGCATCGGCGGCAGCAGGCTGTATTCGACGTCGTCGGAGAGGCCGATGCGGAAGGTCATGTCACTGCTGGCCGGGTCGAATTCCCGCGTGAGGCTCAGGGCGACGGACATCGCGTCCAGCGCCGGCGACAGGTGACTGATGATCTCGTTGGCCCGCGCGGTGGGTTCCATGCGGTGACCGACGCGAATGAACAGCGGATCGTTGAACAGCGCACGCAGGCGGTTGAGGGCGGCACTGATGGTGGGTTGGCCGAGGAACAGCTTCTCGGCGGCGCGGGTCACGTTACGCTCTTGCATCAAGGTCTCGAACACCACCATCAGGTTGATGTCGGCCTTGCGCAGCTCATTGCGATTCATACATCGTCCCCGTTACCCGACATTCGTCACCCTTCTGTAGAGGTCTGCGACAGATGGACGCAGTGTATGGAGCACGGTCGTTCGCCGTCCAGCCTTCTTGGCTGAAGCCAGTCACGCCAACTGAGTGCGCCGCCTTTTCAACCATCCCCGGCCGCGTCGGCGTTGCGCTGGTTTTGCTTTTTACGGTCGGCATCGGGCGGGCGTACCATCTGCACGGTGATGCTTTGATCCTCGCCCGCGTACATGACCGCGCTGATGCCGCCGCTCTCATAACTGGCGACGGTGGCGACATTCAGCAGCAGCAACGTGCTGCCGACGCCGGTATCGCCGATCTGCAGCCCAAGGTCATACAGGTCGGCGGAATGCCGAGCATCAAGGCCCTGACCCGTGCGGCTCAACTCGGCCAGCACTTGCATGAGCATCATTTTTAATCCGGGATGCTGGCGGCTGTCGTAGAATATCCTCACCGGGCGCTCGTCCACGGGCAACGAATTCAGCGCATGAATCCAGCCGTCCTCCAACATCCGGAGGTTTTGCGCCGTGGCCGCAGCGCCCGCGGCTGCGCGCGTCGCCACCTTGATCGGCCGATGCAGATAACCCAGCACCGGAGCGGCCTTGTACGCCTCCAGCTGGAACCGTCCCCAGCGCACCGGCAGCCACAGACTGGATTCAAAATAACGGCCGTCGTCTTCATAGGTTTTCAAGAAATCGCGCAGGTGCGCGTGCCAATAGTCGGTCGGCATCGTCCTCGGGATGATCGCGGCCGGCTCGCCCGCAGCCGTTCGACGCTGCTGATACTCCGCCGCATAGGCCTTGTCGGTCTGCCAGAAAAACGTCCACAGCCTGCCCGGCGCGGTACGCATGAATGCCTCGCCGGTGGGTGTAGCCACGGTGCTCCGCTCCAATCCTGACACGCGGTTGCTCAGCAACAGCGCGGCGGTGTTGGCGGTGGGGGAATTGTCGGTTTCGGCCGAGCCGCCTTCCTCGTCGCTGACCAGCAGGGCCTGCGGCAGCCTGCGATGCTCCTCCATAATCGCAAAAAGCTTCTCGATCATGGCCTGGGTTTTGTCACCCCGCTCGGCGAACTGCGCCACGAACTGGCTCTGCCCGAGAACGGCGGCGTTGCGGCCTTCGTTGATCATCCATGCAGCGCTGACCTGTTCGTCGGCCGGGCGCAGTGAGCCGACCACAAAGGTCGGGATCGGCCAGAACGTTACCGCATGGGCGGCGGACCCACGGAATGCAGCGCGACGAAGCGGGAAGAGCCAGTCCCGGGTGGTGTAGTCATGGGGCGATGCCGTGGGCGCGAAGGGGACTGTCTGCTCGCCATTGCTCAGCGAGGCCCAGATCTGCTTCAGCGTAATGCCATGCATGCCCAAGCCGGTGCCCTGAATTTCAAGGGCCCAGGTCAGTCGCGCTTCCTCGTAAAGCCATCGGCGCTGGGCGTCGAATTCTGCTTCGCTGCGATGCTCGCACAGCATGAACTTGATCAAGCTATGGGCCAAGAAGAGGAAGGCAAGCGCAAAGGCGATCCCGATACAGCCGTTCCAGACTAAATGCTGCATGTCCGCTACGGGCAATCCGTTGGCAGCCACGCTGCGTGCCACTGCAAAGAGAAAAGCGAGCCACAGGCCGATCAGCAACGCCAGCACACGAAGATAGCCTCGAGGCCATAGGAACTCAGGCTGGTTGATCACGCGCCGGGTCTTGACCACCGGGCGTCCATCTGGAGTGTCTTGAGCATCCATCACCACATGTCCTTGTCTGGCTGGCGGAACAGCAGCACGGCGGTGACGCTGCCATCGGTCATCAGCTCCAGACGGGCGTCGTCACTGGCCAGTCGATAGGTGGTCACGCCGCGCAACGCCTGGGCAAAGCGGTCACCGACGTGATCGAAGCGCGGGTTGTGACAGCGTGAGCCGGTGAGGGTGATGTCCTCCACAAACAGCCGCTCGCCCTCGACACGGTAGCGGCCGTCGACTTGCTGGCAGCCGGCGAAACCGATCAGCGTCTGGTCCTCGGCCTTGAAGATCACGAACCCCACATGGCTCTCCTGTGGGATATCGGTGAGTGCATACGGCGTTCCGCCCAGGTCCAGTTGGGTGAGTTTCCAGACCGTGGTTTGCAAGGGTCTGGATTTATCCGGCGCCGGTTGCGGCTGCCTTTCGCAGCCCGCCAAGCCGCCCATCAATGCTGCAAGCACGAAGGGCAGGCCGTAGAACAGTCCTTTAGGGTTCATGCGCTTCTCCTGAGGTCAACGATGGATCGCCTTGGCTTTGGAGCCGGTAGGGCGTAAGGCGCGTAGTGCACCCGTGCGCCGGCGAACACCTGTCGCAGGCGCAGGTAGCTCCAGTCTTCGCGGCGGCCGGAGTAGCGGTTGAGCAGGTCGCGGCTGTCGTTCGCGCCGTCCACGCTCGTGCCGGGGTTGGCATCGCTGAAGATGGCCGGGTGGCCGGCGCGGTGCAGGCGCAACATCTCGCGGCCCGGTCCACTCAAGGGGTCGCGTGGGGGCACGGTCGGGACCACGGATTCGCCCTTCAGTACGGCGCGCTCATCGGCTTTTTGCTGGGCGCGCCACGCCGTCAGCGCCTGCTGGTACTCGTGGTCCTGACGTTCCAGAGACTCATGCAACACCCGGCGTTCATCGTCGGTTTGGGGATCGGTGAGCACGAAATGCGCGCGGGAGTCATGCACGTACTGCTCAAGAAACAGGCCGACCTCAGGGTGCAGGGCAGGGGCATGACGCCATTCCAGGTGAAAGCCTTTTTCCAGGGGCGACGCCAGGCTGTACTGCAGCTTTTCGAGATATTTTTGCCGCTGGGTGTCGTCGCTGAACGCCTGGATACGCTGATGCAACTGCCGATTGGCCTCGATCATGTCTACCCGCTCCTGATCGCCACTGGCGCCCACGAACGAGAGCTGACTGAAATGCTCGTCGGCGAGGACCTGCTTGCGCCAGCCCAGGTAGAGCTTGCGGTGGGCCAGAAAATGGGTGGTCACGGGCGCACCGGCTTGCAGGGCGGTGAGTTGCGACATGTAGGTGTCGAAGCTGTCCTGGAGTTCGGGGCTGATGGCGAGGTCGTTGACCAACTCCTCACGCGTAATCTCCTCCAGTCTCAGCATCGGCACGCCGGCTTTACGGGCTCGGCGGTACATGTCGTTGAGCGGAATTTGCGACAGCTTGTCAGCGGTAGTGTGGCGCATACTGCCGTCGGCGTTTTGAGTGCCTTTGCCCTGATCTCTGAGACCGTAGCCTCCGCCGACATCGGCATGCATGCCGGGATAAACGATCTCCAGGCAATTGGGCGTGTAGGTATCACCGGCGCGAATCAGGTCCACCGGGAAGGAGGCCCGGTTTTCATGGGCGGCCACGATGTGCACGCATTGCTCGACACAAGGCGGGATGGTCAGCAGCGACTGATCGCCCCAATACTGATGGCCGTCAACTGGCAGCGGGTAGGCGTCGGCAAGACCCACCGAGGCCACGGTGTCGAACAGCCCCATGAAACGCACGCGCAGCGGGATGCCGCAAAAGGTGCTGTCGTTGTTGCCGAAGTGCATCAGCAGTTGATTAAGGAACGAGCGTGCGGCTGTCGCGCCCCGTGAAAAGCCGAATAGGTCGAGGGTGATCTCGTCTATTTTCGGGCCACCGATGCGGGGGATCAGCATCGTGGTGATCTGGTCGCGCCATCGGGGGATCAGGTTGTCGTTTTTGACGGCGTGGGTGATGGACTGGGGATTTTCGTCGACTAAAAAGCGTCCGTATGCGGTATCGGCAACACGGTTGGCTATAAACAGCATCGCATAGCGAATACGGTGGTCGCCCATTGCTCCTTCTCTAGCGCCATCCGGATGCGGCTCGGATTCACCTATCTCAGAAAAGCGTGTTCCAACGCCCTGAATATAAAGTCGATATACGCACTCCAGTTCATTGTTCACAGCTAGATCGTGCAGCCTTGCTATGTTGCTATGAGAATTATGTGGTTTGTCCTCGTCTTTACTGTTGCGTGTCCCATCGAAATAAACCGAAAAACTCATTTTTAAACGACAGGGAAATTGCTCTGTAGGAGCAAAGAGTTTCGGCAAGATGAAATGTGAGTTCGGCGCATCGGAGGGCCGCCAGCTAAGGTTGCTCATTTTGTGATTCCTTTCGTTTGTGAAAATTCTTTTTTGGATAACTCGGGCCGGGGTAATCAGGATGTCGAGGCGTTAACATACTGGGGATAATCAATACATCATCGTTCTCCATAATATGCAGGTGACTGCCACCAGCGTGATCGTATGGATGAACTAAAACGTCTCTTTCTTTCCACTGACAGTTTTTCCCGTAGGGTTGGCAGCGCCTCCACTTCACTTGCACACTCAGTCCCGGGTGCCACGGAGCTGGTAGACTAAGAGCGCCTGCTACCGTGCTCCCACCGGTTCCAGCCGCACCGACACCACGACCGTTCAGAAATACTGGCCGTACAAACGTATCGCTCATGTCGTGGTCCATGGGGATTACACTGCTCCCGAAATATAGCTTCTTAACAACAGGCTCAGGTTGCGGGTACTTTGTATAGTTAACAACTGCAATCAATGTCGCAGTTGCTCCCCAAAATATGCCGAGATTGAGTTGTTTCATGGCTAATATCTATTACTCCAGATACAACACTTCCTCGTACTCAGCGTTGAGATAGCTGAGGTAAGCCTTCCTAAATTATTCATTCGGGGATTCCTTTCTCTTGCGGAAGTTTTTCTTGGGATAGTTAGGGCCAGGATAGTTCTGATGCCTAGGGCCTAGCATCGTCGGAATTATAAGAACTTCATCGTTTTCTAATATGTGCAACCAAGCACCTGCTGTTGAGGAATAGGGATGAACTAGCACATCCTTCTCGGTCCAACGACATGCCTCCGAATCGGGCACCGGGTTATTTCGATCAAATCGATCACACCGCCTCCACTTAACCCGAACCGTCAAACCCGGATGCCATGGCGCCGGCAGACTAAGCGCCCCTAAAGAAGTGCCGCCGCCTCTTCCTGCCGCACCAACTCCCGACCCATTAACAAATACCGGACGCACAAACGTATCGCTCATGTCGTGATCCATCGGCGTCACGCTGCTGCCGAAATACCGCGTCGTCGACACAGGCTCCGAAGGCGGCATCAACCCCCACCGAGCCACCCCGATCAGCACCACCGTCACCCCCCCAAACACCCCCAACGGCACGCGCTTCACAGCGTCACCTTCTCTGGCCCCATGTCCTCCCCAAGCGCCTCGGCCAGTGAACTGCCGGTCAATCGCAACTCCACCGCCGCCAATCCCGCACATCGCTGCGCCGCTGTAGCGCCGGTGCGCAACGCCCACACCACAAACTGGCCAAGGTCGTTTTCAACCGCATACCCCGCAGCGGCCGCTTGGGACAGCACAGCCTGCACCGTGGCATGGCGGGTTTCGCGACAGCCCTTGATCGAGGTGTGCAGAGCAACCGTGGTCTTGAGCTCATGGATCAGCCGGTCCGCCGCTGTCGCCAGGCGCAGGCGTTGCTGCTGCGCGGCATCCAGCGCCGTCGACACTGGCGTCAACATTTCCATCTTGTCCGGCAGGGCGAGCAGCCGACCCATGCCGTTGCGGTCGCCATAGCACCAGGCCTGCCACGGCTGACAAAACGCGGTGCGCTGGCTGTGGCCCCACACGCTCATCAATGCGGTCAGCGCTCGACCATCCGCCAGCCGTTGCCAGGTTCTGGCGGTCGGGTCCGGGCCGCGCATCCAGTGCAGCAAATGCTCGCGCACCGCGTCCATCGGCAGGGCGCTCGCCAGCCAGTTGACCCCGCGCGCGCAGCCGTCGATGCCCAGCGTTGCGGTACGCTGCGGGGTCATCAACCAGGACCCGAGGGCTTGGGCCGCCCTGGAATAGTCGGCGAACAGCGACACCGCGCCGTCAGGGTCCCGCGCCAGTCGTTCGCCGAGCCGTTGCTGCATGGCCCCGTCGAGCAAGATCACGCTGCTCAGCGCTTTGGCCTCGACCAGAGCGGTATAGGATTTCGGCAGCGCGTTCACAGGGTCACCTCGGCGGCGCCGTTCAGCGCGGCCTTGTGCAGGCACTTCAGGCAAATTGGGTCGCCGGGCGGCGGCATCGTCACCGAGACCCGATCGGTTTTGGGGCCCGTCCAGTGATAGGCGCTGGCATGGGTTAACACCTTGGCCTGTGTGCCCATCTCGATGCCGCCGCCGATCTTGATGTAGCTGCCGTCGTCGGCGACAAACCGCAGACTGGGCGCGCTGATCACCACTTCGCCCTGCTGCGCGCAGATCTGCAGGTTTTGCTGCGCGGTCAGTGCGATGTCGGCGTTTTGCGCCTGAACCCGCACCGCGCCGCGATTGGCGATGGCGCTGATGCCCTGATCCTCGGCAAACAGCGCGATGCCTTGCCCGGCATTGAGGCGCGTCGCCTGGCCACTGGTGACCTGCACATGGCGGCGGGCGAGGGTGTCGTGGTTTTCCCCGGCGATCTGCAGGTGGGAGGCGGGGGTTGCGCTGACCGTCCCGGCGACAGCGGCAATCGCCAATACAGGATCGCCGGACAGGGCGCTGCCCGGTTCCGGCCACTGTCGCAGCGATTGTTGCAGGCCTTCAAAGCCTTGTTCGTCCATGGCCTGGCTGCCCTGAGCGCCTGCCGTTTGCCCGAGCGCCTTGAACAGTTCCCCGCATTCCGTCAGCAAGTCGAGCAACTCGCGCCGATCCAGTTGCGCGCCGTTGGCTTGGGTGCGCGCGTAGGTCGTCAGCAACATGCCTTGGGCGGCGCGCAGCGCGATGGCGGCGTCGGTGCGCAATTCCGCGCCGTCGCCACGGGGGCTGGCGCTGCCCCGCACACGCGGAGTGGTCAGTTTGCCCAGGTTCAGTGCAGTGGCCTGATGAGTGCTGGCCAGCCGCGTGCGCAGTTCGCCGCAGGTGTCGTCGAACAGCAGTTCGTTGTAGCCCCGGCCGCTGTGCTCACGACTCTTGATGCCCGACAGCGCCTTGTTCCCGGGCAGGCCGGCTTCGCCGCTGAAATAGGGTTGGGCGTGGGTGCCGTTGTACATCACGCCGGTCACCACTGGCCGGTCTACGTCACCGGCAACGTGTTGCACCAGCACTTCCTGACCGATGCGCGGCACGAACTGATGGCCGAAACCCGTGCCGGCGCTGGGCATCGCGACGCGCAGCCAGGCCGTGTCTTCGGCATCCTCGCGCGGGGCCTTGTCCCGGGTTTCGGCATGCCGCTGCCAATGGAAGCGCACGCGAACCCGCCCCAGTTCGTCGGTGAACACTTCATCGCTCTTTGGCCCGACCACCACGGCGGTCAAAGGCCCGGAAATCACCGGTCGCGGCACCGTCAGCATCGGGCGAAAGGGGATCGTGCGGCGAATGCAGCTGAAGGTGTTGCTGTACTCGGCGGGTCGGGTTGACAGGTAATTGTTGCGGCCCTGGTGTTCGACGCTGAGCAACAGGAAGCAGCGGTCCTCCCGAGCGCCCAGGTCATGATCGAAATGCTGAGTGAGCTCGAAGGTGAAGCCCGCGCGCAAACTGCGGCAATTGCTGGCGCCGGTGAAGCCTTTACCCTTGCCCTCATGGGCTTCGATGCGCCGGCGCAGCAGCGTTTCGCCCGCCACGTAATCACGATGGGAATAGGGTTGCGTGCGGCCGTAGATCTCCAGGGGCGGGACATCACCCTGCCGATTGAGGCTGACCATGCTCACCGGCATTGCATTGGCGGGCTGTTTGTAATCGTTGGTCTGCAGGCTGATACGGGTGGATTGCAGCTGCCGATGGACGCTCCACTGGGTGATGGCGTCTTCGGGTTCGGTGACGGACGCGCGGTGGTAGCGGATGCGCGGCTGCTCCGGCAATTCGGCCAGTTCCCGTGAGCGGTCGGTGACTACCAGCCTGTGGCCATCGGCGTCGTGCTCGAAGTGGAACAGCAGCCCTTCGTGCTCAAGCAAGCGCAGGACGAAATCGAGATCGCTTTCGAAATACTGGGTGATATAGCTGTGCGGCTTCAGCTCATCGAACAAGCGAAGTTCGAAGCGTGCCACCGAGCCGTAAGCGGCGAACACAGCGCGGAGAATGTCCTCGACGGTCTTCTCCTGAAAGATCCGCGAGTCCTGACGCTGACTCAGCAGCCATAGCCACGGGCTCAACGTCGCCGAGTAGCGGCACAGCCCGCCGTCACTGCTGATCATGCTGAAGCGGCTGATACAGCCGTCGATGAAGCGCACACCGCCGTCCGCGAGCTCGATCTGCACCTGCGCGGGCGTGCCGATCAGCGACTTCAGCTCAATGTGGGCATCCTGGGCGAGCAGTTCCAGCTCGTAGGTAAACAGCTCCGACAGCGCTTCTCGGCCCGTGAACGAATCGAGGAGCAATTCCTGCGCGCCGTGAAGCACGGTTTTGAAGGTGATCAGGCGGCGGTTCTGCGGTGAAAAGATATCGGGCAGTTCGTTGAGCATGCGGTCTCCTGCGCCCGGGCATCCGATCGATGGGTCGGTGGCCGGGCGATATCGGGTTCATTGCGTCCATTCAGGGCGTTGCGGGGTGAAAGGTGTCGGGCGGCAGTCAAGCATCCCGATCGGTGCGGGGATGTAGGCCGATTCTGGGCGTGGCGTAGGGGGGATCGGGTTTGTTACGGGGACATGCCTTACAAACCGCTCTTTATTAAAGGCGCTGAAGAGCGTGTTACTTCCCCCGCTGCCAGCGCATTCAAATGAGCACAGGCAATGCGCTTTTCCCGATGAACTTCAGCAGAACCCCATGAGTCAGCATTAAAACGCTCACCATGAGGCTCTACATTCCATGCAGATTTCCTTGAAAGGCCAGGTCGCCCTCGTCACCGGCGCCAGTTCCGGACTGGGTGCCGGCGCGGCGAAAGGGCTGGCAGCGTCCGGCGCGGCAGTGGTCGTCAACTACCATTCGCAGCCCGAACCCGCGCAGAAGCTCGCGCAAGAAATCATCGACGCCGGCGGCCAGGCCATCGCCATTGGCGCCGACGTGTCCAACGAGCAGGACGTGGAAAGGCTGTTCGCCGAGACCCTGAAGGCGTTCGGCCGTCTGGACATCCTCGTCGCCAATTCCGGTCTGCAGAAGGATGCCGCCTTCGCCGACATCACCCTCGAGGACTGGAACACCGTCATCAACGTTAACCTCACCGGCCAGTTCCTCTGCGCGCGCGCTGCAGTGCGGCAGTTCGCCAAACAGGACATCCGCCCCGAGGTGTCTCGCGCCCTGGGCAAGATCATCCACATGAGCTCGGTGCATCAGGTCATACCCTGGGCCGGCCACGTCAACTACGCCGCGTCGAAAGGCGGCGTCGATCTGTTGATGCGCAGCATTGCCCAAGAGGTCGGCGAGCAGCGCATCCGCGTCAACAGCATCGCGCCGGGGGCGATTCGCACCGCCATCAACACCAAGGCCACCAGCGGCGACGCCGAGAAGAAACTCCTGGAGCTGATCCCCTACGGTCGGGTGGGCGAGGCGGATGATGTGGCCAACGCCATTGTCTGGCTGGCCTCGGATGCGTCCGACTATGTGCATGGCACGACGCTGTTCATCGACGGCGGCATGAGCCTCTACCCGGAGTTCCGCAACAATGGCTGAACACACCCCGAACCCCGATGAGCAGACCGAGCAAGAACCGCAGAACGCTATCGAAAACCACGGGATCATTGGCGACATGCGCAGTGCGGCGCTGGTCGCCGACACCGGCAGCATCGACTTCTGCTGCTGGCCCGACTTCGACAGCCCGAGCATCTTCACCGCGCTGCTGGACACCCCCGACGCGGGCATTTTCCAGTTGGCGCCGATCCTGCCGGATGCCCGTCGCCAGCAGCTGTATCTGCCGCAAACCAACGTGCTGATGACGCGCTGGATCGCCAAGGACGCCGTCGTCGAAGTCACTGACCTGATGCCCATTGCTTCTGAAGTCGACAACCTGCCGCGCCTTATCCGCCGTATTCATGTGCGTCACGGCCAAACGGCGGTGCGCATGCTCTGCCGGGTGCGCCACGATTACAGCCGCGCTGACACCACCGCGCAGATGGACGGCGACGACATCCGTTTCGAGGCTGAGGGTCAGCCGGCCATGCGTTTGGCGGCGACCACCGCATTGACCCTCGAAGGTCACGCCGCAGTGGCCGAGTTCGAGATGAAGCAGGGTGATGTGGTCGAGTTCATGCTCGGCGGCGCCGATGATCCGCTGGTCAAAGCCACCAACTGCGACTGCGATTTGAAAAACACCGTCAATTACTGGCAGCACTGGAGCCGGCATTCCAATTACCGCGGCCGCTGGCGTGAAGTGGTCAATCGCTCGGCCCTGGCGCTCAAGCTGCTCACCTCGCGCAAGCACGGCGGCATTGTCGCTGCGGCGACCTTCGGCCTGCCGGAAGAAGAGGGCGGCGAGCGCAATTGGGACTACCGCTACACGTGGATCCGCGATGCCTCCTTCACCGTCTACGCCTTCATGCGCCTGGGTTACACCGAAGAAGCCAATGCCTTCATGCATTGGGTCCGTGAGCGCATGGGCGACTGCTGCGAAGACGCCAACAAGCTCGGCATTCTCTACGCGCTGGACGGCCGCGAAGAATTGCCCGAAGAAGAACTGGATCACCTCAGCGGCTACGGCGGCGCGTCGCCGGTGCGCATCGGCAACGAGGCCTACAAGCAGACGCAGCTGGACATCTACGGCGAGCTGCTCGACGCGGTGTACCTGGCCAACAAATACGGCGAGGCCATTTCCCACGAGGGCTGGAAGCACGTCACGCGGCTGGTCAATGAGCTGTGCGAAACGTGGAACAGCAAGGACGTCGGGATCTGGGAAATGCGCGGCGACGATCAGCATTTCCTGCATTCGCGGCTGATGTGCTGGGTCGCGCTGGACCGGGCGCTGCGGCTGTCGCTGAAACGTTCGCTGCCGGCGCCGTTCGAGCGCTGGGACCGGGAGCGTCAGGCCATTCATGACGACATCTGGGAAAATTTCTGGGACGCCGATCTGGGTCATTTCGTCCAGCACAAGGGCAGCAAGAACCTCGATGCGTCGATGTTGCTGATGCCACTGGTGCGTTTCGTCGGCGCCAGTGATCCGAAGTGGCTAAAGACCCTGGACGCCATCGAACGCACCCTGGTGCGCGACGGCATGGTCTTCCGCTATCGCAACGACGATGACCATCAGGACGGCCTTGAAGGTGAGGAAGGCGCGTTCGTGGCCTGTTCGTTCTGGTACGTCGAGTGCCTGGCCCGCGCCGGGCGTGTGGAGCAGGCGCATCTGGAGTTCGAGCAATTGCTGCGCTATGCCAACCCGCTGGGTCTGTACGCCGAGGAGTTCGACGCCCACGGCCACCACCTGGGCAACACGCCGCAAGCCCTCAGCCATCTGGCGCTGATCAGTGCGGCGAGTTTTCTGGATCGCAAACTCGAAGGCAGCCAGACCCTCTGGCAGCCCTGACTTCCGGGATCAAAGGAGAAAATCGATGGCTCATGCATTCAAGGTCGGTGATCACGTGCGCTGGAATTCCGAAGCCGGGCACATCGTCGGCAAAGTGACGAAGGTGCACACCAAGGAGGTCGAGTTCATGGGCCGCCATCGCCATGCCTCGCCCGACGCGCCGCAGTACGAGGTCAAGAGCGACAAGACCGGGCACCTGGCGATGCACAAAGAGGACGCGCTGGAAAAGGCTTGAGTCATGCGTTTTTGATAACAGATGGCCCGGATACAACAACGCAGCGATGACCGAAATCATCGCTGCGTTTTTTGTGGCGGGTTCAGCCGCTTAAGGAATCAGTCGCTGTGCCCGCAGCGTGTCGAACACGTCAAAGAACGCCTGGTCGCTGGCCTGGAACTCCTTGAAGCCCAGGGCACGGCTTTTCGACATGTCGGTCACCACTTCGATGGGGCGACCGAGGTCAGCATCGGTGTGCCACGGCGAGATCAGGCGACTGATGTCGGCTTCTTTCAAACCGTGGGCGCGCACGAGCTCGTCCCATGCCCCTTGATCGTTGGCCATCTGCTCTTCCAGCGGGGACACCTTCTCCGGGAATGCAGCAGGGTGCACACCGAAGTACTCGGCGATCTGGCCCCACATCCACTTCCAGCGGAACACGTCGCCGTTGGTGATGTTGAACGCCTGATCCGCCGCCGCAGGGGTCGTCGCTGCCCACAGCTGCTGTTTGGCCAGTTGCCGCGCGTCGGTCATGTCGGTGAGGCTGTCCCACTGCATGCGGGAGCCGGGGAACACGAACGGGCGGCCGGTGGCTTTGCAGATCGACGCGTACACCGCGAGGGTAGTCGCCATGTTCATCGCGTTGCCCACTGCGACGCCGGTAACGGTGTGCGGACGGTGCACGCTCCAGGTGAAGCCGTCGCGTTCGGCGGCGGCAAACACTTCATCTTCCTGGGCGTAATAGAAATTCTCGATGTCCAGCCGCCCTTGGGACTCACGGAACGGCGTCTGCGGCAGGGTGCCTTTGCCGTAGGCTTCGAACGGGCCGAGGTAATGCTTCAGGCCGGTGACCAGCGCGACGTGCTTGACGCTCTTCGCCGGGCTCAACGCGTCCAGCACGTTACGCACCATGGCGGCGTTGACGCGGATGTTTTCAGCTTCCGTGGCTTGACGCGACCAAGTCGTGAGGAAAACGTGGGTCGGCTTGAGGTCCGCGAGGGCCTGCTGTACCGATGCGGGGTCTTGCAGGTCTGCCGCGACGGGGATCACGCCAGGCGTCTGGGAGGGACGGCGGGAGAGGGCGGCCACCTGCCAACCGTTATCGAGCAACAGTTGAGTGGTTGCGCTGCCGACGATGCCGCTGGCGCCGACGACCAAGGCCGTTTGGGTCATGGGGATCTCCTGTTTGATCGGGTTGAACGAGCTTCATAACGATGTAGCTCTCAGGTTTCAGAACGGCATCGCTGCCCATAGGTTCAGCTGAATTGGTCGGGTGCGACCACACACCGCGCCGGGGCCCTCCGTTAACTCATCCGACCAGCAGCGCCGCGCCGTACATGCCGATGGCGAAGACCACATGGCCGACCACATTCTGCAACCGCGCCACGTTCGGCTTCGGCGCCTTGTTGCACGCCACGCCGACACCCATGCCGGGCTGCAGGATGAACCAGCCGGCGCCGACGGTGACCAGCCCGACGATCAACGCTGGCAGAAAGGTCGGCGCGTGCGCCCACTGCACGCCCCAGATAAACAGCAGCGCCGCGGCGAACAACACGCCGACGGTGTAATGCATGAACCAGCCAATTGCCAGCTCGTTGGGAACGGGAGGAGAATTGCCGATGCCATTGCGGTGCACGAACTGCCCCTTGGGCATCCCGGCGAACCAGCGACCGACGAGGTGCCAGGGCGGGGCCGGCAAACCCAGCAGCGCCTTGAGCAGCAGAGCCCAGAGATCCAGCAGCGGGGTGCCGCCGATGCCGATGAGAATTGCCAGGTAGATGAATTCGAACATGTCCGTCCCTGCGTGCTGTCAGTGATCGATGGGCGAGTGATGGCCGGACACGTTAGCAGTTTTGTCAGGGAAAGCGCGTGGGTTGAATGCATGCGTTGCATGAGTGGGACCGGCTTCAGCCGGGAAGAGGCCTGCATGAACACCGCGAGATTTGCGGTGTGACATCCGAAGCCTTCCCAACTAAAGCCGGTCCTGCATTAACGGTCGCTCAAGCACTTACCAGCGGTCATTGCCACGACCGTGGTCAAACCCCCGGCGGTAGCCACCGTCGTAGTAGCCGTGGGGCGGTGGTGGCGCGAAACGGCGATATTCGACCCGCTCACGCACCGGCACATAGACAACCTGCTGGTACTGCGGCTGATAAAGCGGCGCGTAGCGCGGTTGCGGACGGTAATCCTGATAGCGATCATGACGGTTGTTGTTCGACTGACTGATCACCGCGGCCAGTACGGCACCGACGGCGGCTCCGGCGATGACAGGCACAATCACGTTGCGTTCGCTGGCGGACGCCGTGCCGGCGCCAACGAGCAGACCGGACAGGATCAGGGCTTGGGTCATCTTGGAAATCATGGTGTCTCCTTTGGCGAAAGAGTGGGTTCGCCATGGACGTATGAAACACCGGATCCGTGTAAACCCACGTCTAGGATCGGTAAAGGTTGGGTAAACCCGGATGTGCTCAATCGGCGCAGCAGTGCACGACCGGCGATCGGTTAACCGCCTGCGACGATGTGATGTTCGGCCATCCGAGAGGTCACTTGTGCAGTCCAATGGATTGCGACGGCCTTGTCCTCCTCGTGTCACGCTTTCCCCTGCCACCTCAGGCACCTCTTTTTGACATCGTTGCCACTGGAAAACAGCCCATGCGCCTGGCCGACTTCATCCTGCAGAACATCGAACCCATCCTGCAAAAGTGGGAAGCCTTCGCCAGGACCATGACGCCCGCCGCCAATGGCATGGACTCCGCCGAACTTCGCGACCACGCCGAACAGATGCTCCGCACGATCGCCGCTGACCTCCAGACCTCACAGACCGATGAGGCGCGGGTATCCAAGTCGAAAGGCGAAGCGCCCGATTCCGATAACGTCACGTCGGCCGAGACCCATGCTGAAGTCCGTCATTCGTCCGGCTTCACCATCGGTCAGATGATCGCCGAGTACCGGGCCTTGCGCACCAGTGTGCTGATGCTGTGGATGCCGCCCAAGGAAGTGAACCGGGCAGACGAGATTGCCGACATTCTGCGCTTCAACGAAGCCATCGATCAGGCCTTGGCCGAGTCCGTCGTGACCTACACCGATAATGTCGATGCTGCGCGCAACGTCTTCCTCGGCATCCTCGGTCACGATTTGCGCAGCCCGCTGGGGGCGATTTCCCTCAGCGCCGAAGTGCTGCTGCGTGCAGGCGACCTGCCACCCAAGGCAACCAAAAACGTGTCGCGCATCTACACCAGCGTCAAGCGTTCGACCAAGATCGTCGGTGACCTGCTGGACTTTACCCGGACGCAACTGGGCTCGGGAATTCCGGTGCGAGTGGCGCGGGATGATTTTTTCCAGGCCTGCGAAGCCATGGTGGAAGAGACCAGGGCCTACCATCCGGATCGTGAGATCGACATGCGCGGCGACACCCGAGTCGTCGCGCAATTTGATCGGTCACGGATGGAACAGGTCATGTCCAACCTGATAGGCAACGCGATCAAGCATGGCAACCCCCTGACTCCGGTCACCGTCACGCTGATGGCGGGTGCCAAAACGGTGTCCCTCTCGGTGCACAACGAGGGCCCGCCCATTGAGGACAGCGTGAAAGCAACACTCTTCAACCCGATGGTGCGCAACTTTCAGGACGGAAAAGTGGAATACGGCGCGGCCGCAGGTCTTGGCCTGGGGTTGTATATCGCAGCGGCGATCGTCGACGCCCATAACGGCAGCATCAAGGTCGACTCCGCAGCCGACCGCGGCACCACCTTCACCGTGTCCTTGCCGTTGATCGGTGACGCAGGCGACTGAAACGCGCAGATCCCGGGGCACAAACGCTGCAATCGATACAAAGGGCAACGACCGCCGATCAGCCGGCTGTCAGGCTCGGGAAACCTCGAGCAACAAGTTGAATCAACTGGTTACGTAGGTGAGGTTAGGGGAAGTATATGGTGACCGACGATCTAGTCCGGTGGAACAGCCACTGGCGGTTAACCGACCACACAGTGTTGTGCAGGACCTGCAAAGCCAGGCAAAGCGAAGCCGAGCGAGAAGCGACCTTCGTGCATCTGCCGACCTGCGGCTATGCCCGAGAGGCCGCCCACCCCTGGGATGAGCTCGACGCGAGCTGCGGAATGCTGCAGACCTCCCATTGAATCGGACCCTGTTGCCGATCGCTTACTGCGATGGCTCGGCCACGGCGCTGTACATCAGGCTCGGGGCCTGACCGGCTACGTCATCGAGCTCGCCGCAACGGTGCATGCCGATTTTCTCCAGCACCCGAATCGACGCCGCGTGGGTCGGCCGAACGTAGCCGTAGACCTCTTCCAGCTTCAAGCTTGAAAACCCGAAGTCCAGCGCCGCTCTGCCCATCTCCGTGGCAAACCCCTGTCCCCACGACTCAACGGCGAACCGATAGCCCAGATTGACCCTTTGCACGCCCAAAAAATCATGAAACCCGATGCCGCCGAAGCCGATGATGTGTTCGGGGGCCTCCTTGTGCGCAATCGCCCACCAGCCAAAACCGTGGGTCTGCCAGTGCTCGATCCAGCCCTGAAGCATGGCTGCTGCCTGGGCCTCGTCGGTCATCGGCCCGGAAGGGTTGAACAGCTGGGTCTGCGGGTCGCTGTAGATGGCGAACAGGCGGGCGAGATCATCAGGTTCCGGGGCGCGGTAGATCAGATGAGCGCTGCTCATGGCCATGGCAAGTGATCCTTAGGTTAGCCTTCAGAGTATTTGCAGCGGATCGCTGCTGCTGACGTCCTGATCTACCAGTTGAATGCGGTTGCGTCCACCGCGTTTGGATTCATACAAGGCGGCGTCGCTGCGTTCGATCAATTCTGCCAGGCTGGATGGCGGTTGGCTGAACAGGCTGGCACCGATGCTCAACGTAACGGGCTGGGGGGTGGAAAAAGTTGCCGAGGCGGTCGCGTGAAAGGCCTCGCGCAGCGTGCTCCCCACGGCCAGCAAATGCTCGCTGGAGGTGTCACTGAGCAACACCACGAATTCATCACCGCCCAGGCGCGCGGCGAGCGAACCGGTGGGCAAGGCCCCGCGGATAATTTCACTGAGCGCGACCAGCAGTCGGTCGCCGGCGCTGTGGCCATAAAGGTCGTTGACCAGCTTGAAATTGTCGATGTCCATCAGCAGCAGCGCCCCCGGCCGCGCCTGCGAAACGTTTTCCAGCAGACGCTGCCCGCGCACTTCCAGCGCGCGGCGATTGTACAGGGCCGTCAGCGGATCCCGCGCCGCCAGCCGGGCGATGCGTTTTTCCCGGCGATGACGCTCCGAGCCGGTCATCGACAGGGCGATCAGCATCACCGCCATCGTTCCTTCGACCAGCGAAATCTGGATGATCTCGCCACGAAAGGCTGCCAGATCGATCAGCGTGCCAGGCACCACCGCCGTGACCGCCTTGGAAAAATAGAACACGCCGTGGGCCAGCAGCACATAGCGCAATTGCACCGCGCCGACGCTCAGGGACTTGCCGTGAGGGCGCAGCAACCCGCTGGCCTTGACCATCAGCAGAGAGATCAACAGCGAGTCGGCTGCCAGCATCACTTTCGACCACCACGGCTGGTCCGGCAGCAGCAACAACCCGATCCACAGGACGAAGATCAGGTACCAGGCCCGCGACACCCGGGTCTCGGTAAACCGCGCAACGCCCAGCAGGAACAGCCAGTGGGCGGTGACCAGCAAGCCGTTGGCGAACCAGATGCCAATCACCAGAATGCCGCTGCTGCGCAGCAATGCCAGGGTCGAGCCCACTGAAATAACGGCAAACCCCGCGCTCCAGAACAGCAGCGACGGCTCCCGCACCGTCCGCCACTCCACGGCCAGGTACAGCGCGGCGGCCGCAGCGAGGGCGATGGTCATCGTCAGCAGGGTGATCGGGTCGAGCGCCATAAGCAGCCTGATGGGTAAGGGTTGCGGTGTCGTCGCGAGTCGAAGCGCCGAGGGGCTTTCTTTCGCTGGCTGATGTGTATCGGCCACCCCGACAAAACTTTAACGCCGGCGCCGTTCCGCTAGAATGGCGCGGACCCGGTCCTGCCGCCGTTATTCCAGGTCTTTTTTGGCTACGAACGGCTGCAACCATCGGTACCCCCAGACAGGACGTACAAGCGAGGCGGCAGTGATCGAGCGGCGAGAATTCAGCGGAGGCATGAAGGGCAAGAACCTTCGCTACGTGGATGAAAACAGGCGACGCCCCTCGGCCCAGACCCGAACCGGCTTCCTGCTGCTCGAACACTTTTCGTTGCCGGCTTTCACCCAGGCCCTGGACACGTTCGTCACCGCCAACCTGCTGCGCCCCGATCTGTTCACGTCGAGGACATTTGGCTTGCACGAGGGCGAAGTGGTCAGTGATCTGGGGCTGGTGATCCGGCCCGACACGCGGCTCGACGCGACGGCGCTGAAGGACCTGGACCTGCTGGTCATCTGCGGCGGTTATCGCACCGAGCTCAAGGCCGATGAGCCGCTGGTGCACCTGCTGACCACCGCCGCCGAACAGGGCATCACCCTCGCGGGGCTGTGGAATGGCGCCTGGTTCCTCGGCGCAGCGGGTTTGCTCGACGGCTACCGGTGCGCCATTCACCCCGAGCACCGCGCCGCCCTGGCGGAGATCTGCAAAGTCAGCGAAGTCACCAGCGAAGCTTTTGTCATCGACCGCGATCGTCTCACTGCCGCAAGTCCCGCCGGGGCCTTCCACATGGCGCTGGAATGGATTAAGACGCTGCACGACAAGGCGCTGATCGAAGGCATCGAGGACATTCTGTCTTTCGAGGAGTCGCGCTATCGGCGGATCAAGCCGAGCCGGCACATGACGGTCAGCGCGCCGCTCAAGGAAGTAGTCAAGCTGATGGACGCCAACCTTGAGGAACCCCTGGAACTGGAGCAACTGGCGGTGTACGCCGGACGTTCGCGGCGACAGATCGAGCGGCTGTTCCAGGAACAACTGGGCACCACCCCGCAGCGCTACTACCTGGAACTGCGCATCACCGAGGCCCGCCGCCTGCTGCAGCACACTGAGCTGACCCAGGTGGAAGTGCTGGTGGCCTGCGGGTTCGTCTCGCCGAGCCATTTCAGCAAATGCTACAGCGCGTACTTCGGCTATCGGCCTTCCAAAGAAAGGCGTCTGGTCAAATGAGCGCTGCCTTGATTTGCCCCTTGGCCAGCCCAACCCTGTAGGCTTCGTCCTCAACAGAACAAACGTACCCAGCCCGGGGCAGAGACAGCGTGAATGAGTGAGATCAGCACCAAAATAATCACCGTCGAGGGCCATGCCGCCCTGAAGAAGGAGCTCGATTACCTCTGGCGCGAGCACCGGCCTGATATCACGCAGAAAGTGGCGTGGGCCGCTTCCCTGGGGGATCGCAGCGAGAACGCCGACTATCAATACAACAAAAAGCTGCTGCGCGAGATCGACCGGCGAGTGCGCTACCTGCGCAAGCGTCTGGAAGACATGCGCGTGGTCGCCTATTCGCCGGAGCAGGAAGGCCGGGTGTTCTTCGGCGCGTGGGTCGAAGTCGAGGACGAGGAGGGTGAGAGCAAGCGTTTCCGCGTCGTCGGTTATGACGAGATCTACGGACGTATGGACTACATCTCCATCGATTCGCCCATGGCCCGGGCGCTGCTGAAGAAAGAAGTCGGTGACGAAGTCTCAGTGCCGGTTCCGTCCGGCAGCAAGCAATGGTGGATCACCAAGATCGAATACCTGAAATAGCAGGGGCTTTGCGCGGGTTGACGGTGGGCGGCGCAGTGCCGCCAACCGTCATGCCCCACCCTTAGCCCTCGCGCAGCACTTGCAGGGGACTGGCGTTCAGCGCCCGCCGTGTGCCGACCACGCCCGCGCCGCCCACCAGCAATGCGCCGATCAGCGGCAGCACCAGCAGCCAGATGTGGGGGTGCCACTGCAGGTTGAAGGCGTAGCGGTACAGCGCAAAGCTCACCAGCTCGCACCCAATTGCCGCCAGCACACCACTGACCGCCCCAAGCAGGCCGAACTCGATGCGCCGGGCCTTGGTCAGCAACGCGCGGTTGGCGCCCAGCGCCCGCAGCAACGCACCCTGTCGGATCCGCTCATCCAGGGTCGCCTGCAAGCCGGAGAACAACACCGCCATCCCCGCCGCGAGCACGAACAGCAGCACGTACTGCACCGCCATCGTCACCTGATCGAGGATGCTGCGCAGCTGCTCCAGCAACGCCTCTACCTGCAGGATCGTCACCGCCGGGAAGGCCCGGGACAGCTCGACGATCTGCTGATCATTGCCGGGCGCCAGATAGAAACTGGTCAGGTACGTGGCCGGCACGTCCTTGAGGGTGCCGGGCTGGAAGATCATGAAGAAGTTGGGCTGAAAGGTGTCCCAGTTGATGTCGCGCAGGCTGGTGACTTTGACCTCGCGGGTCAGCCCGCCGATCACGAAACCGAGGGTGTCGCCCAGCTTCATGTTCAGGCTGCTGGCCAGCTTGGTTTCCACCGACACGCCCGGAACTTCGCCATCCGCAGGTGGCTGATCGCTGGTCCACCACTGGCCGGCGGTGATGCTGTTGCCTTCCGGCAGCGTCGCCGCCCACGTCAGGTTGAGGTCGCGCTGGGTGGCGTTTTCGCCACGGGAGTCCTTGGTGACAAACTTGCTCACCGGCTCGCCATTGATGGTCATCAAGCGCCCCGGAATCATCGGGTACAGCGGCGCGCTGTGGGTCGACAGGCGGCCGATGCGTTCCGCGAAGTTGTCTTTGTCGTTGGGCAGGATGTTCAGCGCGAAGTAGTTCGGCGCATCCTTGGGCAGCTGGTTCTGCCAAGTGTCGAGCAGCTCGCCGCGCAGCAGCGCAATCAGCCCCATGGACAGCAGAATCAGACCGAACGCCAGGGACTGGCCGGCTGCGGCCATGGGGTGGCGCAACAGCTGACCCAGGCCCAGACGCCACGGCAGCGAGGCCCCGGCGAGCAAACGGCGCAGGCTTTTCAGGGCCAGCAGCAACACGCCGCCGAGTATCAGCGCCGCGATCAGACCGCCGCCGAGCAGGGCGAAGGTCAGCACCAGGTCCAGACTCAGGCGCCACATGATCAGGCCCAGTGCGAACAATGCCGCGCCGTAGACCAGCCAGGTGCTGGCCGGGATGGGCAGCATGTCCCGACGCAATACCCGCAGCGGTGGCACGCGACCCAAAGCAGCCAGGGGCGGCAGTGCGAAGCCGGCGAGGGCGACCAGTCCGGTGCCGATTCCGGCAACTGCGGGCAGCCAGCCTCCGGGCGGGACGGCAGCAGGCAGCAGGTTTTCCAGCAAATGAAACAGCCCGAGTTGGGCGAACCAGCCGAGCAAAGCGCCCGCCGCGCTGGCCACGACGCCGAGCATGGCCAGCTGCAAACCAAACAGCACCAGCGCTTCATTGCGCGACAGACCCAGGCAACGCAGCAACGCACTGGCGTCGAAGCGGCGCACCGCGAAACGCGCCGCCGACAAGGCCACGGCCACGCCGGCCAGCAGCACGGCGACCAGACTGGCCATGTTCAGGTAACGCTCGGCTTTGCCCAGCGCGCCGCCAATCTGCTGGTTGCCATCGCGGGCGTCGTCGATCTTCTGATTCGGCGCCAGCCCGGGTTCGATCGCTTTGCGATACGCGGCGAGGTCCTGGGGCGTGCCGCGCCACAATTCCCGGTAACTGACGCGGCTGCCGGGCTGCACGACCTTGGTGGCTTCAAGGTCGGCCATGTTGATCATCACCCGAGGCGTCAGGCTGTAGAAGTTGCCGGCGCGGTCGGGTTCGTAGGTCAGCACCCGGGTCAGCTTCAAGGTCTTGGAGCCGACGTCGATGCTGTCGCCGACTTTCAGGTTCAGCGCCACCAGAATCCGCGCTTCCGCCCAGGCTTCGCCGGCTTGGGGCTCACCGCCAACGGTTTCGGCTTCATAGGGGGCAGGGGCGCTTTTCAGCTCGCCGCGCAACGGGTACGCCGCGTCCACGGCCTTGACACTGGCCAACTGAATGCCGTTATCGGTGGCGACCACGCTGGAGAAGATGACGATCTGCGAGTGATCCAGCTTCAGCGCTTTGCCGGCGTCGACCTGTGCGGGCGTCGCCGGTGCGGAGCCGCCGAGAATGAGGTCAGCACCGAGAAACTCCGTCGCTCGCAGCAGCATGGCGCTGTTGAGGCGTGCGCCGAAATAACCGATGGCCGTACTGGCGGCAACCGCCACCACCAAGGCGAAGAACAGCACGCGCAGCTCGCCGGCGCGGGCATCGCGCATGAGCTGGCGCGCCGCGAGGCTGAGCAGACGGGAAAAAGGCAGGCGTGCCATCAAGGCTCCATGGGGGCGACCAGTCGGCCACCCTCGAGACGGATCAGGCGCCGGCAACGATGGGCCAGACGCTCATCGTGGGTGACCAGCACCAGGGTGGTGTTGCGTTCCTGGTTCAGCTCGAACAGCAGATCGCTGATGCGCTCGCCGGTGTGGCTGTCCAGGTTGCCGGTGGGCTCATCGGCGAACAGCACGTCCGGGTCGGCGGCAAACGCACGGGCGATGGCGACACGTTGCTGCTCGCCGCCCGACAGTTGCCGCGGCGTGTGGGTCAAACGCTGACCCAGGCCGACGCGTTCCAGCAGATGCCGGGCCTGGTCACGGGCGTCTTTGCGGCCTTCCAGCTCCATCGGCAGCATGACGTTTTCCAGCGCGTTCAGGCTGTCGAGCAACTGGAAGGACTGGAACACGAAGCCCACGTGTTCGGCGCGAACCCGGGCGCGCTGGTCTTCGTCCAGCTCGCTGAGATTGCGCCCCGACAGGACGACGGAACCGGCGCTGGGCAGGTCGAGGCCGGCCAGCAGACCGAGGAGGGTGGATTTGCCCGAGCCAGACGCGCCGACGATGGCCAGCGTGTCGCCCTTGTTTAGTTCCAGGGAGAGTTCGTGCAGGATGGTCAAGTCACCTTCGGTGCTTGGGACCACTTTGCTGAGGTTCCGAGCACTGAGAATACTTTCGCTCATGGAGAATCCGATGCGTGCGTGGTTTTTAAGTGCTGGCCTGGGTTTGCTGCTGATATCACAAGGCGCGATGGCAGGCACGGTGCTGATCGTTGGGGATAGTATCAGCGCGGCTTTCGGCCTGGATACCCGGTTGGGTTGGGTCAGTCTGCTGGAACAGCGTCTGGCAAAGGAAGGCTTCAAGGAAAAAGTGGTCAATGCATCGGTCAGCGGCGACACCAGTGCAGGAGGCCAGGCGCGGCTGCCGTCGCTGCTTGCCGAGCACAAGCCGGATCTGGTGATCCTCGAACTGGGCGGTAATGACGGCCTGCGCGGGCAGCCGCCGGCGCAATTGCAACAAAACCTTACCGTCATGGTTGAGCAGTCCAAAGCGGCGGGGGCCAAGGTGCTCTTGTTGGGCATGAAAATCCCGCCCAACTACGGTGAGCGCTATACCACGGCCTTCGCGGCGGTGTACCCGAAAGTCGCCGAAGCCACCGATGCCGCGCTGGTGCCGTTCATGCTGGAGGGTGTGGGCGGCAGGCCTGACATGACCCAGCAAGACGGCATTCACCCCAACGTCCAGGCTCAGCCTTACCTGCTGGATAACGTCTGGCCGGTGCTTAAGCCACTTCTTTAAATGCAATCTCTGAGGCTTCAGGATGGAGTTCCCTTCTGGTGCCTCAGTCGGCTCGTAATGCGGTTTATTACAGCTTTGTCCCACCGTTGTGACAATCAATGCTCTCATCAGCGACGGTGACGCCCAATGTGATGAGCAGTCATGATCACGCTGGGAACCGGGGGACCGCTTTAGACCACCTATATGCTTCCAGGCACCAGGAGGCCCACATGAATCCCATTCGCCCCTATCAAGGTCAGCAACCTGCTTTCCACATTCCTGAAAGCGCGCAGCCGCATGGTTCCAATGCCCCAACCTCAACGCGTTCGTCGAACCAAACTTATCCAGCCGACTTGGCGCCTTCCAGAAACCGTTCCGTAGCGATGCCTTCAAAAGTGAAAGTAGGCGGAGATTCCTTTTTGATAGGAACGCTCAGAAGCCGGCTTGATGCTCAGTCAAGAGCCTATTTGCGTACGGCGCTGAATCCAGACGAAAACACGCCTACCACGCAACGTCAGGACGGAATCGTTTCCTATTTGGTGCAGCACGAGACCGAAGAAAACCAGACGCCCGGGCCAGATGTTTTAGCCGTGTCCGTTGACGTGGATCAAAATAAGTACCTTAAATCACTCGTGGCAGCCCGAGTCTCCGATAGAGAAACGGTTCTGGATCTCCGGTTTGACAGCAAGCTCGGCCACTTTGCAGAAAAACTAATCTCAGGATTGAGGTCGAAAACCGCGGATAACGTCCAGGCATCGATGCTGAAAAACGGTCCGAAATGGTATTGGGAACTGGAATCCGGGGAAGACCTGACGCTGAAGAAGCTTTCAGCTGAAAACATCGACGCCCTGAGAAGCGAGGTCAACGCTGCAAGCCTTAAAGATTATGAAAAGGCCTTCATTAAAAGCCTGATTGATGAGCCGCTTTACATCACCCACGCAGCGCCATCTGATGCCGACATAAAACGTCCGGACGGTACGGTTTCGTTATTTTCCAGAAGAAAGCTGGAGGAAAGACAAATAGAATTCAACACTGAAAACACGACGGACCACGATATCGCCATGCTTGCCAACGATGATCACGTGTTTTTTTCACTTGAGGCGGGTGATCAACCTCAGAAAGACAGCAGCCGGTTTGGCGACAAATTGATGAGATTCAAGTTTGATCAGCCCAAGATCCTCAGCCATGCGACTCTGCATCTTGTCGACCCATTGACCGCCGTACCGCCCTCTGTGGGCTCACGCTTTGACGCCATTGAAGACCATATGGACGAAGAAGAGGCAGCGGACGCTATCGATAAACTTGAATCGCGCGCGTTCACCCCTGGCGAAGCGACATTTCATGGCCGGCATATGAAAATAGGGCTCGCCTTGTCCATTATTCAAACCTGTAGAAACAGCATGCCAGACGACATGAGTCGCGAGCTGCTAGAAGGCGAATCTGTTAATCGCGTAATGAATGGATTGTTCCGGCCTACCGTGATGGTCCCACGGCACTTCTTCGACAAACCGGTCGATGAGTCGGACATTTTAATAAATTAAACGGGACTGTCTGGGGACAGACTATGGACCATAGGCGTCTTTCTCGGCCTGGCGTGAGAACTCCAATGGTCTTGTGGCGTGGCCCGTGTTCAGGGTGACGTCTCGTCCATTGTCAGCGGCCCCGTTTGAGCCTATGGTGGCGAAAACCTGTACAGGACCCCAAAGATGTACAAGAAAGAGCAGTGGCCACTCACGCTGTACTTCGACGGTGACTGCCCGCTTTGCGCGCGGGAGATCAAGCTCCTGCGTTCCCACGCATCGGCGCACGTGTCGGCAGACGCAGACGCAACCGTAGCGCGATTGATGTTCGTCGACATCAGCGAAGAGGGGTTTGACGCCAGGGCGTTCGGATTTACCCGTGAGCAGATGGAGTCGGTATTGCACGCCCGATTCGACGATGGCACCTGGGTCACGGGCCTGGACGCAACCCTCTGGAGCTGGCGCGCAGCCGGTCTTGGCATCTGGGCTGCGCCGCTGTCGTGGCGGCCACTGAGGCCCTTGCTGAACGTCGGTTATCGCTTGTTCTGCCGCTGGCGTCCCCACTTGGCGTGGCTGCCTCATCCCGACGGGAGTCGTCGATGCCGCGACGACCGTTGCGCGGTTTCCCGACCCTCAGACCAAAACCGCTGATTTAAAGGCCTGCAGGCCTTTTCCGGGCGGGGGCTTTCGGCTAATGTGGCGCCCCCGCTCTGGAGCCCCCAATGCCGCGCCGTCCTTCCTGGTCCCTTTATGCCTATCAACTGATCGAGCCCGACGAACAGCTCGACCTGTTCGCGTGCCAGGAAATCCTCGTGCATCTGGTCGCTCGCCAGCTCGAGCTGGCAGGCTCCGCCGACCGCACCTTGTGCGGCACCTTGCTGCCCGCCCAGCCGCGCTGGTCGGAAGTCCGGCAGACGGTTTATCAGGATGAGCGACTGTGCCCGCTGTGCCGGGCTATCATCGACGCGCAACGGCGGGGCTGGCACCCGATCTGGCCGGAACTGGAAACCGGCGTCTAAGGGCCCGCGCGCACTCCCCGAATGCGCAGGCGTGCGTGTACAATCGCGCACAATCAAGCCTTCGTTTACCAAGGATTCTCCGGATGTTGTCGCGCATTCCAGCTTTCGCCCGCTGTCTGTCGCTCGCTGCGCTGTGCGCGGCCGGCCCCGTCTCCGCCCTGGAGTTTCCGTTGCCGCCGCCCGGTGAGGACATCATCGGTCAGGTGCAGACCGTCACCGCCAAGTACGAAGACACCTTCGCCGATCTGGCCACCCGCTACGACCTGGGCTATCTGGAAATGATTGCCGCCAATCCGGGCGTCGATGCCTGGCTGCCGGGCGCAGGCACTCAAATAGTGTTGCCGACGCGTTTCATCCTGCCGCCGGGTCCGCGCGAAGGCATCGTCATCAATCTGGCCGAGTACCGTTTGTACTACTACCCGAAAGGTCGGAACGTGGTTTACACCTTCCCGCTGGGTATCGGTCGCGAGGGCTGGGGTTCGCCGGTTTCCACCACCAAGGTCACCGCCAAAACGCCGAACCCGACCTGGACGCCGCCCGCGTCGGTCAAGGCCGAGCATGCCGCCGACGGCGACATCCTGCCCAACGTGGTCCCGGCCGGGCCGGACAACCCGCTGGGCCCTTTCAAATTCGGCCTCGGCTTGCCGGGCTACCTGATCCATGGCTCGAACAAGAAGTTCGGCATCGGCATGCGCACCAGTCACGGCTGCTTCCGCATGTACAACAACAACGTGCTTGAAATGGCGGACATGGTCCCGGTGGGCACCACTGTGCGCATCATGAGCGAGCCCTATAAGTTCGGCGTCAGCGGCGGCAAGGTCTACCTCGAAGCGCACACGCCGCTGGACGAAAGCGGCAAGCCGTCGGTAGTCGACAAGCACACCGCCGTGATCAACGCACTGCTCAAGCGTGAAGACCTGGCCAACAGCCTGCGCATCAATTGGGACGAAGTGCGGGACGTGGTGGCTGCCGAAGACGGCATGCCGGTCGAGATTGCCGTGCCGACCACGCCTGCGCCCGTGGTGGGCGGCGCGCCGATGACGCTGCAGTAACGCTGCGACGCCAAACGCCGGGCAATAAAAAAGCCGACCCGTTAACGGGTCGGCTTATCAATAATCCCGGGGGATTATTACTTACGGCTAGCCTTGTCCAACATACGCAGAGCGCGCTCGTTGGCTTCGTCAGCAGTTTGCTGAGCTTTTTGAGCTGCAGCCAGAGCTTCATCAGCCTTGCGATAGGCTTCATCGGCACGGGCTTGCGAACGAGCGGCTGCGTCTTCAGTTGCAGTCAGACGAGCTTCGGTTTCTTTGGATGCGCTGCTGCAACCGGTAGCCAGAACTGCGGCCAGGGCCAGAGCAGAGAATTTCAGAACGTTGTTCATCGTGTTCCCCTTAAAGGACTTCTATCAAATTAGTCATCTCTCGAGAGTGAGAAAATGACCGGCGTACATCTTACTCATTGTTTGTAGTAAGTAAACGGACCGCGCGCAAGATCTGCAGAAAATTCTTGGGTTTGAACGTGTTCCGTGCAACTCCTCACGCTTTTTCTTCGCACGCAAAGAGCCCCAGCCGGTGGTGTCTGTCAGGTGACTCCGGCCCAGGCGATTTCCCACTACCAGCGACGTACCGGCGACCATTTTTGTATAGTCGATTATCGTGACAGGCGCATCCCTGAGGGCGGTTTTAATGACCTTCAAGTGACTTGAGTGCGGGCGTTGCGTCTCAATGGACATTGCCCGGCGACAACAGGTTCCATGGTGCACGCCTTCAGATGTGCGGCAGCGCAATTAACAGTTGATTCACTTGAGCGCACTTGCTCAGGGCGCCTACTATTTGCCTGTGCTCAAATTGTTTGAGAACAGCGACGCTCTTCGCGGTGTCCAAACGGCACAGGGTGGCGCAGTCAGCTCTACTGCAGAAGTCGCTATTGCAGAAGGCAATAGTTGTCATACTGCCTGTAGAGGTTCCTTCGCCGGGAAAATGTCGATAAGGTAAGGGTCCAATTCCAAGACCCGCGAGGAGTAGTGATGAGCGAGGCGTTGTCCATCCACCATGACGAGACCGGTCACCAGTTCGAAGTCAATATTGACGGCTACCGTGCCTATCTCACTTACATGGACCTGGGTAAAGAGACCCTGGATATCTACCGTACGTTCGTTCCCAACGAATTGCGCGGACGTGGGATAGCGGCAGCCTTGACCAAGGTGGCCCTCGACTACGCCGACCGGATCGGCTACACCGTGATTCCTTCGTGCTCCTACGTGGAACGCTACATGGAGCGCAACCAGCGCCAGGCTGCCAAGATCTGACCCAGGCGCGCGTCGCACAGTAAAACGCCGAGCATGTGCTCGGCGTTGTCGTTTCTGCGGGCAGGTCAGTCGCGCTTGCGCTTGGGCAATACGTCCTTGAGCTTGGCGTGCATGCTGCGCAGCGTCTTTTCAGTGCTTTCCCAGTCGATGCATGCATCGGTGATGGACACGCCGTATTGCAGGTCGGCGAGGTCTTTGGGAATGGCCTGGCAGCCCCAGTTCAGATGACTCTCGACCATCAGGCCGATGATTGACTGGTTGCCTTCGAGAATCTGGTTGGCGACGTTCTCCATCACCAGCGGTTGCAGTGCCGGGTCCTTGTTGGAGTTGGCGTGGCTGCAATCGACCATGATATTCGGCTTGATCTTCGCCTTGTTCAGCGCCTGTTCACACAGGGCGACGCTGACCGAATCATAGTTGGGCTTGCCGTTGCCGCCGCGCAGCACGACGTGGCCGTAGGCATTGCCCTTGGTGGTGACGATGGACACGCCGCCTTCCTGGTTGATACCCAGGAAGCGATGAGGGCTGGATACCGATTGCAGGGCGTTGATCGCAACGGTCAGGCCGCCGTCGGTGCCGTTCTTGAAGCCGACTGCGGAGGACAGGCCCGAGGCCATTTCCCGGTGAGTCTGGGATTCCGTGGTGCGCGCGCCGATGGCCGACCAACTGATCAGGTCCTGCAGGTACTGAGGCGAAATCGGGTCGAGGGCTTCGGTCGCGGTCGGCAGCCCTTTTTCGGCCAGGTCGCGCAGCAATTGGCGGCCGATGTGCAGACCATCCTGAATCTTGAAAGAGTCGTCCAGGTACGGGTCGTTGATCAGGCCTTTCCAGCCGACGGTGGTGCGTGGCTTCTCGAAATACACGCGCATGACCAGATACAACGTATCGGACACCTCGGCGGCGAGTGCTTTCAGGCGATCGGCGTATTCGTGGGCGGCCTTGAGGTCGTGGATCGAGCAGGGCCCGATCACGACGAACAGGCGGTGATCCTTGCCATCGAGGATGTTGCGGATGACTTCGCGGCCCTGGCTGACAGTGGCCTGGGCGGCGGCGGTCAGCGGGATTTCGCGTTTCAGCTGATCCGGGGTGATCAGTGTCTCGTTGGAGGCAACGTTGAGGTCGTCAATCGGTAAATCAGCCATCGTGTTACTCATCAGGTCACGGATGCTGGCCGCCAGCGTCCCCGTGCGGCGGAGCCGAGCATGATTGAGCGCAACGGGGGAGCCGAACCTTAGCGCGTTAGCCGGTGGTTCGACAATGGGTAAACGTGGCTTTCGTCCAACGGTTGCGGCATTGTCTGACCTGTCTGGGGTGGCGACAGGCATCACCCGAACATCATTCAGAGGAGAAGCGTGTGGATCAATTGCAACTGACGGACTTCGACCTTGACCAGCAACTTCTCAACCTGCCCGGCGTCTCACTGCTGATTTTCACCAGCCTGGGCTGCTCCAGTTGTCGCTGGGCCCGGCATCATTTGCCCGAACAATCCTTGCCGCTGGATCGCCTTTGCTGGATCGATGCCGAAGAAAACGGCGGCGCGGTGCAGCGCTACGGCGTGTTTCATCTGCCGATGATGTTTGTGATCCGCGACGGCGCCTTCTTCGGGCCCCTTCGCACGCAGATGTCCGCCGACGCTATCGGCACAGGCCTGGCCCACGCGCTGGCGACGCCGCCAGACGAATTACCCTGAAGCGGAGTTTTCATGAGCGAGAGCACAGCGAGCGAAAGCTCAACCAGACCCCGGATCGGCATCATCGGCACCGGCGCGATTGGCGGCTTCTACGGCGTGATGCTGGCCCGGGCCGGCTTCGATGTGCACTTTCTGCTGCGCAGCGAATTCGAGGCCGTCGCCCGCAACGGACTGCGGGTAGACAGCCATGTGCATGGCCCGTTAGTGCTGGAAAATGTCCAGGCCTACGCCTCCGCCGCCGACATGCCGCCCTGCGACTGGTTGCTGATCGGCGCGAAGACCACCGGCAACGGCGGGGTGGCCTCCGCCATCGTTCAGGCCGCGGCGCCGGACGCCAAAGTTCTGCTGCTGCAAAACGGGTTGGGCGTCGAGGAAGAGCTGCGCGCCGAGCTACCGGATTCCCTTCATCTATTGGGCGGCTTGTGTTTTGTCTGCGTGCATCGCACCGGTCCGGGCCAGATCACCCATCAGGCCTTCGGTGCCGTGAATATCGGCTATCACAGCGGGCCGGCCGATACGGCAACGCGCGGGCATTGGGTCGAGGAGGGGGCGTCACTCTTTCACCAGGCCGGCGTCGACTCTGTGGCGATGGACAACCTCGACAAGGCGCGCTGGCAGAAACTGGTGTGGAACGTGCCCTACAACGGGCTTTCCGTGCTGCTCAACGCCAGCACCACGCCGCTGATGGCCGATGCCGACAGTCGCGCGCTGATCCAAGGCCTTATGGCGGAAGTGATGCAGGGCGCCGAAGCGTGCGGCCACGTGCTGCCGGAGGGTTACGCCGAGCAATTGCTTAAGGTCACCGGCCATATGCCGGATTACCGGCCGAGCATGTACCACGACTTCACCGAAAAACGCCCGCTGGAACTCGACGCCATCTATGCCCGGCCCCTCGCCGCTGCGCTTGCCGCTGGCTGTGACATGCCCAAGGTGCGCGCCCTGTATCACGCGCTGGCGTTCATTGATCGCGGCAATCGTTGACGGCCATTGCCGTGCGCTTGCCCAACTGCTGCTTTAAGGAAGACTGATGAGCACCGAGCTGAACGTTAAAACCCCGGGGAGCAAGCTGGTGCTGGCGATCTCCTCGCGGGCGCTGTTTGATCTGCGGGAAAGCCATGACGTTTACATGGCCAATGGGGTCGCTGCCTATCGTCAGTACCAGATCGACCACGAGGACGAAATTCTCGAGCCCGGTGATGCGTTCCGGCTCGTGGAAAAACTGCTCAGCCTGAACGCCAGCCTGAACCAGTCCCGGGTGGAAGTGGTGCTGGTCTCGCGCAACAGCGCCGACACCGGCTTGCGCGTGTTCAATTCGATTCAGCATTACGGCCTCGACATTTCCCGCGCGGCATTCGTTGGCGGGCGCAGTCCGTTTCCGTACCTCGCCGCCTTCGGCAGTCACCTGTTCCTGTCGACCCATGCCGATGACGTGCGCAGTGCGCTGGACGCGGGGTTCGCCGCCGCGACCATCCTCTCCGGTGGCGCCCGTCGTGCCGCCAGTGCCGAGCTGCGCATCGCCTTCGACGGTGACGCCGTGCTGTTCTCCGATGAGTCTGAGCGCGTGTATCAATCGGGTGGGCTGGAGGCGTTTCAGGCCAACGAGCGCGAGGCGGCGCGACGGCCATTGCCCGGCGGGCCATTCAAACCCTTTCTCGCGGCACTGAATGCCCTGCAGCGTGAATTCCCCGAAGAGTCCTGTCCGATTCGCACGGCGCTGGTGACCGCGCGCTCGGCTCCGGCTCATGAACGGGTGATCCGTACCCTGCGCGAGTGGGATATCCGTCTGGATGAGTCGCTGTTCCTCGGTGGGCTGGACAAGTCGGCGTTTCTCGAAGCCTTCGCCGCGGACGTGTTCTTCGACGATCAGCCGGGCCACTGCGAGCGCGCACGCGAGGTGGTCGCGACCGGGCACGTGCCCCACGGCATCAGCAACGAGCTAAAACCCTGAGGCGTTAGACCGAAAAGCAGCAGTCGGCCGTCGCAGTGCGCAGCGCGCTGCTACGCTGATGAAGTCTTCACTTCACAGGCTGCCGGGGGTCCCATGATCCGTTCGATGCTCTACGCCACGGACCTCGGTGCTTATGCGCCGTATGTGTTGCAGCACGCGCTGGTGTTGGCGCGGACCTTCGACGCCGAGCTGCACGTTGTGCATGTGGTGGAGCCGATGGGCGTGTTTGCCGAGTCCGTGCTGCAGAGCTATCTGGCGGCAGACGTCTTGAAACAGCTGCACAGCGAGGGCGTCAACACGGTCATCGACGGCATTGAGGCGCGGGTGCTGGCCAGTTTTCGCGAGGAACTGGGCGAGGGCCATGAGGACCTGGCGCTGATTCGCAGTGTTCGCGTGGTCCAGGGCGACCCATCCAACGTGATACTCGATCAGGCGCGCCTGCTCGGCGTTGATCTGCTGGTGGTGGGCAGTCGCAGTCACGGTGGGGAGGGCGATACGCCCATAGGCCGAACCGCGGCGCGAGTGCTGCAACTGGCCGACGTGCCGGTGTACATGGTGCCGATGCTGCAAAGTCGTACACAAACGTGATCGCGTTCCGGGAATGTGCCAAGGGCGTTAAAAGCTGCGTGCCATTACTGGATAAAAGTGATAAAAAGTTCTAGCTTTGCCTTCCTGACCAATAATCCAGTTATATACCGTCGCTGATGCCCGTGGCGTCTTCCGGCTTTGAGGGATACATATGAAGCTTCAACAATTGCGCTACATCTGGGAAGTGGCGCACCACGACCTCAACGTTTCAGCGACCGCGCAAAGCCTCTACACCTCGCAGCCAGGTATCAGCAAGCAGATCCGCCTGCTGGAAGACGAGTTGGGCGTCGAAGTCTTCGCCCGCAGCGGCAAGCACCTGACCCGCGTCACCCCGGCAGGCGAGCGCATTATCACCACCGCCGGCGAGATCCTGCGCAAAGTCGAGAGCATCAAGCAGATCGCCCAGGAATTCTCCAACGAGAAAAAGGGCACGCTGTCCATCGCCACGACCCACACCCAGGCGCGTTATGCGCTGCCGCCGGTGATCAGCAATTTCATCAAGCAGTACCCGGACGTCGCGCTGCACATGCATCAGGGCTCACCGATGCAGATCGCCGAAATGGCCGCCGACGGCACGGTCGATTTCGCCATCGCCACCGAAGCGCTGGAACTGTTCGGCGATCTGGTGATGATGCCGTGCTACACCTGGAACCGCTGCGTGGTCGTCCCTCAGGGCCATCCGCTGACCAAGGTGCCGAAGCTGACCCTGGAGATTCTCGCCGAATACCCGATCGTGACCTACGTGTTTGGTTTCACCGGCCGTTCCAAACTCGACGAAGCGTTCAGCCACCGTGGCCTGACGCCGAAAGTGGTGTTCACCGCCGCCGACGCTGACGTCATCAAGACGTACGTGAGGTTGGGACTGGGCGTTGGCATCGTCGCGAAAATGGCCGTCGACCCGAAGCTGGACAGCGATCTGGTGGTGCTCGACGCCAGCGAACTGTTCGAAGCCAGCGTGACCAAGATCGGCTTCCGCCGTGGCACCTTTCTGCGCGGCTTCATGTGCGATTTCATCGAGAAATTCGCCCCGCACCTGACCCGCGACGTCATGGCCAAAGCCATTCAGTGCCACAACAAGCAGGAGCTGGAAGAGCTGTTTGCCGGGGTTGAACTGCCGGAGCATTAACAGGCGAGCCTCAGCTTCAAGCGGCAAGTTTCAAGCTGCAAGAAACAGCAGACCTCACGCGGACCGCCGTTCTCTTGCAGCTTGAGGCTTGCAGCTGGTTTTCTATCCTTTCGCGATCATATTCCCGGCGTGCAACCCGCATTCCTTCTGCGTGGCTTCTTCCCACCACCAGCGGCCTTCGCGCTCATGCTGATTCGGCAGGACAGGGCGCGTGCAGGGTTCGCAGCCGATGCTGATGAAGCCGCGCTCGTGCAGGGTGTTGAAGGGCAGTTCGAGCATGCGGATGTAATTCCACACGTCAGCGCTGCTCATCTGGGCCAGCGGGTTGAATTTGTACAGCGTGCGCTCCGGGGTGGAGAACGCGCTGTCGATTTCCACCACCGCCACGTTGTTGCGCGTGCTCGGGCTCTGGTCGCGACGCTGACCTGTGGCCCAGGAGGTAACGCCGGACAGCTTGCGGCGCAACGGCTCGATCTTGCGGATCCCGCAGCACTCGCCATGGCCGTCGCGGTAGAAGCTGAACAAGCCCTTTTCCTTGACCATCGGCTCGAGCTTTTCGCGGTCCGGGCTGACGATGTCGATGTCGATTTTGTACTGCTCGCGGACCTGATCGATGAAGCGATAGGTCTCCGGGTGCAGCCGGCCAGTGTCCAGGCTGAACACCTTGACGTTCTTGTTGATTTTCCAGGCCATGTCCACCAGCACCACGTCCTCCGCGCCACTGAAGGAAATCCACAGGTCGTCGCCGAAGTGCTGAAAGGCGAATTTGAGGATGTCGGACGGGGATTTGTTGGCGTAGGTGGCGGCGATGTCGTCGACGTCGAAAGGGTGGTTCATCTGGGCGGCTTCCTGATCAGGGCTGGCGCTTAGGCGCTCGTAATGGCGCAGATGGTAACAAAAAACATCGCGCCTTTTGGCTGAAAGCGCCGGATTGCTTTGGGTTGGAAGCTGAGTGCTGAGCAATGGGTGCAGAGGGTGGGGTTGGGACCGACGCTGATACTCCAACAGGTCCAACGAACGGCCGAAATCCTGAGGCGACCCACGATCCTGCGGGAGCGAGCTTGCTCGCGAATGCTTACTGTCATTTCCCGGAGAAAGTGGCTGGCTGTGTTGGCGTCTTCGTGAGCAAGCTCACTCCCACATGGAACGTGTTCGCCGTCCAACGGCGCGGTATCTGCGCAATCGAGAGTCGGTCCATCCGCACCCGCCGCCCCGCTCACAACCCCTCAAGCGTCTCCATCAACACCCGCACTTTGGTGAAGGTCTCCTGATATTCCGCCTCCCACTGCGAATCAGCGACGATCCCGCCGCCGCCCCAGCACGCCATCTGGCCGTCTTTTGCCAGCAAACTGCGGATCGCGATGGAGCTGTCCATCTCGCCACGCACGTCCAGGTACAGCAACGAGCCGCAATACAGCGCCCGTCGAGTCGGCTCCAGTTCGTCAATGATCTGCATGGAGCGGATCTTCGGCGCGCCCGTGATCGAGCCGCCGGGAAAGCTGCCGCCAATCAGGTCCAGCGCGTCCTTGCCGTCGGCGAGTTCGCCGGTGACGGCGCTGACCAGATGATGCACGTTGGGATAGCTCTCCAGGCTGAACAGCTCCGGCACGTTTACCGAACCGATCCGGCAGGTCCGGCCCAGATCGTTGCGCAGCAAGTCGACGATCATCAGGTTCTCGGCGCGGTCTTTCGCACTCGTTAGCAGCTCTTGAGCAAACGCCACGTCCTCATCGGCATCCCGCCCGCGCGGCCGCGTGCCTTTGATCGGCCGGGTCTCGACCTGACGCTGACTGACTTTGACGAACCGCTCTGGCGACAGGCTCAACACCGCATCGCCCTCCGGCAGGGCCAGATACCCGGCGAACGGCGTGGGGCAGGCCAACCGCAGCGCCTGATACGCCGCCCATGGATCACCGAGGTACTGCGCGCGAAAGCGCTGGGCGAAATTGACCTGATAGCAGTCACCGGCCTGGATGTAGGCGTGAATCCGCTCGATGGCCTGTCGGTACTGCTCGGCATCGATGTCCGTCGCAAAGGGCGCGGTCAGCTCGAACGATGCGTCCGGTTGCGCCACCGGTTGCTCGAACAGCGCGATCAGGCGCTGGCGTTCGACGTGATCAAGGGCAGGATGAAACACCAACTGGCTGGTGTGCTCGTGGTGATCGGTGACCAGCGCCCAGGGGTAGAGCCCCAGCCGTGCGGAGGGCAGGTGCAAATCATCGATGGCCTGATCGGGCAGGGGTTCGAACAGGCGGCCGAAGTCGTACGCCAGATAGCCGATCAATCCACCGGCGAACGGCAGCGCGCAGTGCTCGGGCAGGTCGGCTTCGCCGAGGCGGGCCAGTGATTCACGCAGGCGATGAAGAAAGGCCGGGCCGGATTCGTCCGCCACCGGCTGCGGGGTTTCCAGCGGCCAGGCGCTGAGCAGATCGAAGCGGCCCCGGTCGGCAGTCGGGCGACCGCTGTCCAGCAGCACGGCACCCGGGGCGCGGCGCACGCGGGCGAAGTAGCCGCTGGGGTCGGCGTGATAGGGCAGCGGGTGTACGGAGCAAGTTGGCATGCGAGGCGTGGATCAGTCAGTGCGCGAGGACGGCGATTGTAGTCTTCCCCAAGGGCGAGTCCTAGGGGGAAGGCGCAGTCGCTGGCGGCTCGCCGTGCAAAATTCGTTGGGCATCCTCCGGCGTCAGCGGGTAATCGAAAAAGCGCCGGTAGAAGTCCATCGTCTGTGCCGCCATGTCGACGTCAGGAAACAACGCCGGATGCAACTGCTGCGCGGCCCAGGCCACCTGAAGCGCCACTTCGGTGCCGTAACGGTCCCACGGGAAAACCCCGGCCGGGTTACGCAGGACGCGCCCGTTGCGCACGGCATCAAGCTGGTTCAGCAACTGCGGTTGCGCTGCCTGATTCAAATCACCCGCGGCCGCCGCGAGGATCAGCACATCCGGCTGCCACGCCAGCAACTGCTCAGCCGACACGATCTGCATATTGCCCTTGAGCCCCGTCGCAGCATTGCGGCCTCCGGCCATCTCGATCCAGTCGTCGATCAGCGTATCGGCGCCATCCACTTTCAACGGATTCACCGACGCGATGTGCAGCACTTTGGGGCGCTGTTCCGTCGGGATACCCGCCACCACCCCATTGACCGCTTCCAGCTGTTGATCCAGAAACCCGTTATAGGCGAGAGCGCGCGCAGTGGGTTCTGCACCGCCGAGGGCCTTGGCGGTGTTGAGCATCGAGCGTTTCAGCCCGGCCAGGTCGGTGTAGCCCATCTGCATGACCGGCAGGCCGAGCTGTCGATAGGCGATGACCTGCCGATCGCCGAGGGCGGTGAACACCAGATCGACGTGCGCGGCGAGCAAGGTCTCGGCATTGAACGCCGTGCCCTGGATGGCCGTGGCCTGGCTCAGCGCGGGGAGGACCTTGAACATCCACGGCTGGCTTTCAGGATGGTTGACCGTCGCAACAATGCGCGAGCCGGCGCCCAGCGTCATTAGCAGCACGTGATGGGCATACCAGGCGTCAGCGATACGCGCGGGTTCGGTGGGAATGCTGATCCGTTGGCCGACATCGTCCTGCACCTGTCCGGGTTTCAGCGGGCTGGCCTGAATGTGCTGGCCGGCATCGTTCGGGGCAGCGAAGGCGCTGGCACTCAGACTGACGAGCATCACGACGCTCAACAAACCGCGCACGCCGACCCGCCCCTTGCTCACAGGTCCACCTGAATCGACGCCTGCACCATGCGCGGCGCGGCCGGTGTCGCGCTGGCTTGCCCGGCGCCGGTGTAGCCGTTCAGCCCGCCGGGGACGATGTTGGTCCAGTAGCGTTCGTTGGTCAGGTTGGTGACTTCGAGGCGGTAGACCGTGTCGCGCTTCATCAAACGGGTGCTGTAGCTGGCGCCGGTGTCGAAGGTTGTGTAGCTGCCGACCCAGTGATCGTTGCTGTCATCGGTGGGGCGGGCGCTGGCATAACGGGCGTTGAGGTTGACCGCGAGGCCCGGCACCTGATCGATGTGGTATTCGGTCAGCAGACTGGCCGTCGTCCGTGATAGCCCAACGATCCGGGTGTCTTCCGTGCTGTCGTTGCCGGTGGACAGCAGCTTCGGGTCCAGCCAGGTGATGCCGCCGAACATCTTGAGATTTTGAGTCAGGTCGCCGTCGGCGAGGAATTCCACCCCGCGATTGCGCTGATCACCCGCCACGGCGTAGACGTTATCGGGCTGGGTGTAGGCGAAGGGGCGTTTGATCTGAAACGCCGCCAGCGACAGGTTGACCCCGCGCGCGACCCATTTGCCGCCCAGCTCCCACATGCGGCTGCGATACGGCGACAGGATCGCCCCGGCGTTGCTGCTGCCGGCCGCGGCGCTGTCGCCCTGTTGCAGGCTGTCGGCGTAGGTCAGGTACAGCGTCAGGTCGTCCACCGGCTTGTACATGACGCTGCTAGCCGTGCTGATGCCCGAGTCCCGGGATGACGTGTGGACGCCCGCTTGAGAATAATTGTCGGCGGTCAGGCGGCTCTGGCTGCCGCTGAGCATCAGGCTCCATTTCGGTGTGAAGGTCAGGGTGTCGCCCAGCACGAACGAGCGTTGGCGGGCGTTGGCCGAGTGGTATCGGTCTGTGAAGTCGGGGAAGTCCGGCTCGTCGAAGGCGCCCGGGTGGCTCAATGACGCGCTGCCCAAGGTTGTCGTTCCGCCCGCCACGGGGTTGTAGTTGTCCCAGCCAAAACCGGTCACGCCGACGGTCAGGTCGTGGCGAATGCCGGCGGTGTAGACGCTGCCGTTGAGGTTGGCCAGGTAGCTATTGATGGTGAAACGGCTGGCAGTGGCGCTGGCCACCGAGCTGCGATACGTCCCAGTACTGTTGATCAGTGTGTTGGTGACCGCGGTGGATTCGCGGTCAGCGATCTGCCGCAGTGCGCCGACGTCGAGTTTCCAGTTGCCGTCGAAGTCGTGCTTGAAGTGCGCGCTGGCGGTGTCCGTGGTGTTGTTGTCGCCGGCATAATTTTGCCCGAGATTGCTGCGGGTCGGGTCCGGCGCGTGGGGCAGCGTCGCGCCCGAGGCGACGGCGAACTTGCCGGGCAGGCCCTTGGATAGATAGCTGTAGTGGCTGAAGTTGGTCTCGATGACGCTGTCGTCACTGATCTGGACATCCGTGGCGAGGCTGACCAGCTGCCGGCGCAAGGTGCTGCCCGGGGCATAGCTGTGGCCTTGCTCGTCGGCGACGTTCAGGCGGTATTTGATCTTGCCGTCCGGGTCGAACGGGCCGCTCAGGTCGGCGGCCTTGAGCCAGGTCAGACCGGTGCCTACGCCGACCGTCACCCGATTGCGGGTGAAATCCGTCGGTCGTTTCGACAGCAGGTTGAAGGTGCCGGCCGGATTCGCCGGGCCATACAGCGAACCCGACAGGCCGCTCAGCACTTCGACGCCGCCCAGTTGCTCGGCCTGGTAATCGGTGGTCGAGACCACGTTGAGGCCGTCCAGCCGGCTGTTCTGCACCACGCTGCCCTGCAGGCCCCGGGTTTGCGGCCGGGCGCCGTCGGCCTGTACGGAGGGCATGTAGCGAATGATGTCTTTGAAGCTCTTGAGCTGTTGGCTGTCGATCAGGTCGGAGGACAGCACGCTGATGGAGTAGGGCGTGTCCAGCAGCCTGCGCTCACCCATGGGGCCGAGGGTCGCCGACTTCTCCCGCGCCTGATCGGCAATCGACTGTTCGGCGCTGATGTCCAGCGGTGCCAGGGTCATTTCCTGCGCCAGACTGACCTGGGTAAAGCCGCCAAACAAAAGCGGCGCGAACGCCAGGCGCGATGAGAAGGATCGGGTCATGTAAACACTCAGCAAGGAATAAAAAAGCGGTGGCCGTTGGTGTCGATCTGCTCGACGGCGATCTGGTAAAGACGCGCCATGAGGGCGCTGTCGATGACGTCGTGGGGCGCGCCGTCGGCGATGAGTTGGCCGTCGTGCAGCACCAGCACGCGATTGGCTGAGGCAAGGGCATGTTCAGGGCGATGGGTGCTGGAGAGAATGCTCATGCCTTGGGCGGCGAGGCGCTTGAGCAAGGCCAGCAGGCGCAATTGATGGCCGTAATCGAGACCGGTGACCGGCTCGTCGAGAATGATGATATTGGCGCGCTGAACCATGGCCCGGGCGATCAGCACCAACTGGCGCTCGCCACCGGACAGTTCGGTGTACGGCCGTTCACTCAAGTGATGAATGCCCAGGTCGGTCAGGGCCTGCTGCACAGAGGCCTTGTCGTCGCGGCTCGGCGCATGGCCCAGACCCACAGTGGGCAATCGCCCCTGCCCGACGATGTGGGCGACGCTGAACGGAAAGCTCGGGACGTGGCTCTGCGGCACGTAGGCAATCTGCCGGGCCACGGCGCGACGTTTCATCGAGCGCATCGGTTGGCCGTCGATCAGCACCTCGCCGGAGTGCGGCGTCAGCAACCCCAGCAGCAGCCTCATCAACGTGCTTTTTCCGGCGCCGTTGGCCCCCAGCAGGGCGATGTTGTCGCCGGCTTTTATGTCCAGGCAGACGTTATCTAGGATCAAGCGCTCGCCGATCCGATAGGTCAGTCCGCGGGCCTGCAAGCGCTTCATAGCCAACCCTTGCGCACGCGATGCAGCACCAGCACAAAGGCGATCGCGCCGAGCAACTCGGTAATGATGCCGAGGGGGATTTCTCCCGCCGACACGCTGCGAGCGATGCCGTCGGCCCCCAGCAGGAAGATCCCGCCCAGGCAGGCGCTGAGGGGCAGCAGGCGCGTATTGCCGGGGCCGACCAGCAACCGCGCCAGGTGCGGAATCAACAGGCCGATCCAGCCGACCATCCCGGCCAGACTCACAGTGAGCGCGCAGATCAGCGTGGTGAGGACAATCAGGCCGCCGCGAATCTGTTCGACCGGCACGCCAAGGCTCAGGGCTTCGTCGTCACTCAGTGACAGCGCGTCGATGGCGCGGCCGGTCAGGCACAGCAACACGATGGCCACGCCCAGAATGGGGCCGATGATCCACAGCGCCTGCACATCCACGGCACTGAGGCTGCCGAGCAGCCAATAGACGATGCTCGGCAACTGGTCCACCGGATCGGCCATGTATTGAGCAATGGACAGCAAGGAAGTGAAGAGGGCGTTCGCGACAATGCCGCCGAGCACCAACAGCAGGATCGAGGGGGTCTGAAACATGTGCGCGATGCCCAGACCGACCGCTACGGCGATGAGCCCGGTCACGCAGGCCACCAGCGCAATGGCCAGAGGCGGCAGGTGCCAGATGATTCCCAGCGCAGCGCCGAACGCGCAGCCGCTCAACACCCCCAGCAAGCCCGGCGACACCAGGGGATTGCGGAACACGCCCTGATAGGCCGCGCCTGAGACCGATAGCCCGGCGCCCACCAGTATCGCCGCGATCACCCGTGGCAGGCGCGCCTCGATAATCAGGGCGTGGAGCAGGTCGTAGCGCGGGGCGGGCATGTCGCTGAGGCCCAGCATCGTCGCAACGAACGAGCAGAGATCGTGGATTGAAATTTGATAGCGGCCCAATAACAGCGCGCAGACAGCCGTCAGGATCAACGCCAACAGGCTGAGCAACAGAGGGAAATACAGCTTGGCAGGGGACATCTGTTACTCATTGTTTCGGTATGTAAAAAACTATACAGCGATGGGCGAGGGTTCTCTAGGGACGGGATGCCGCATGGGGTGAATCTTCATTTAGCAGGGGGTTTATGGGTGGCGAGTTTCGGCTTGAGTTTTGCGGTGTGACGCCTGACGTCTTCCCGGCTAAAGCCGGTCCTACAGCCCGAGTTTCAGCCGGTCCCACTGACGGCACGCGGTATTTAGTGGGACCGGCTTCAGCCGGGAAGGGGGCGGTGTGAACGCCATCAGATGTGCGGTGTGGCGCCTGACGTCTTCCCGGCTAAAGCCGGTCCTACAGTCCGAGTTTCAGCCGGTCACATTGACGGCACGCGGTATTTAGTGGGACCGGCTTCAGCCGGGAAGGGGCCGGTATGATCGCCATCAGATGTGCGGTGTGACGCCTGACGTCTTCCCGGCTAAAGCCGGTCCCACAGTCCGAGTTCAGCCGGTCCCACTGACGGCACGCGGTATTTAGTGGGACCGGCTTCAGCCGGGAAGGGGCCGGTGTGAGCGGCATCAATGTGTCAGAGGAACACTGAACATCGTGATCAACAGACATAGAATTAAACGTGCCCAAACAACCCCTGAGCAAACTTGACCCGCTCTTCGGGACTCTCCTGAACACCTTCCGCCGCCAGTTCCTCGAGCCGCTTCTCCACCGCCACAGTCCGGTGAGTCAGCCCGCAGTCATTGGCGATCTGGATGTTGAGCCCCGGCCGGGCATTCAGCTCCAGAATCAACGGCCCTCGATCCTGGTCCAGCACCATGTCAACGCCGATATAGCCCAGGCCGCACAGCTCGTAGCATTCAGCCGCGAGCCTCATGAAACCGTCCCAGTTCGGCAGTTGCACGCCGTCTACCGCATTGGTGGTGTCGGGGTGCTTGCTGATGATGTTGTTCAGCCAGGTGCCGCGCAGCGTCAGCCCGGTCGCCAGATCGACGCCGACACCGATGGCGCCCTGGTGCAGGTTGGCCTTGCCGCCGGACTGTCGGGTCGGCAGGCGCAGCATGGCCATGACCGGATAGCCCATCAGCACGATAACCCGGATGTCCGGAACGCCCTCATAACTGATGCTCTTGAAAATCTGATCGGGCGTGACCCGGTATTCGATCAGCGCGCGGTCGCGATGGCCGCCCAAGGAGTACAGCCCGGTGAGGATGCTGGAAATCTGGTGCTCGATTTCGTCGTGGCTGATGATGCGCCCGGACACCGTGCGGAAGCGCTCTTCGAAACGGTCGGCGATGACCAGAATGCCGTCGCCACCCGCGCCTTTGGCTGGCTTGATGACAAAGTCGCTGCGCCCGCCGATGATCCCGTCAAGCTTGTCGATTTCCTTTTCGGTGGAAATGACCCCGTACAGCTCGGGCACATGAATGCCCGCCGCGATGGCCCGCTCCTTGGTGATGATCTTGTCATCGACGATCGGGTAGAGGCTGCGCTTGTTGTACTTGAGCACGTAGTCGGCGTTACGCCGATTGATGCCCATGATCCCCTTGGCTTCCAGTGCCTTCCAGGTTTTCCACCAGCCGATCATTGATGGTGTTCCCGCTCGGCATCTTCCTTGAGGAAGGCCTTGAAGCGAATCAGCTCGGTCAGCCGATAACCGCGATAACGTCCCATCGCCAGCATGAAGCCCACCAGAATCAGCAGAATCGCCGGGAAGGTGAACACGAAGTAGATGAACTCCGGAATGCTCATGATGATGTGCGCCAGGGACGCCGCGAACAGCGTGCCGATGGCGACTTTCATCGCGTGCCCGCCGCCGCGTTCTTCCCAGGTGATCGACAGGCGTTCGATGGTCATGGTCAGAATCACCATCGGGAACAGCGCCACCGACAGCCCGCGCTCAAGGCCCAGTTTGTGGCTGAACAGGCTGATGGCGGCAATCAACACCACCACGAAGGTCAGCACCACCGACAGCCTCGGCAGCATTTGCAGTTTGAGGTGTTCCAGGTACGAGCGCAGGGACAGGCCCAGTGCCGTGATGATGGTGAACAGCACGATGCCAAAGCCCAGCTGGGTCTCGCGGAACGCCAGCGCGATCAGCACCGGGGTGAAGGTGCCCAGGGTTTGCAGGCCTACGAGGTTGCGCAGGATCAGGATCACCAGCACGCCGATCGGGATCATCACCATGATCATGAAGGTCTGCTGGGTTTGCAGCGGCAAGCTGTAGAGCGAGTATTCGAGGAAGTCGGCGTCGGTGCTTTCATCGGTCAGCTTGGCCAGACGAATCGCGTTCATCTCGCTGTTGTTCAGGCTGAAATTCACCGTGGCCTTCTTGCCGCCCTCGACGGAGATCAGGTTGTCATTGCCGATCCACCACAGCAGGCGGTCCTGGGGCAGGCCCGCTTCACCGGTTTCCGGATTGAAATACAGCCAGTCCTTGCCATTGAAGCTGCGCAGCCACAGTTCCGGCGACTGCGGCTGATCGGCGACCAAACGGATGGTGTGGGCTTTCTCCACCGGCACGTGGGCGATGGACAAAAGGGTTTCGGTGATGCGCGCCTTGTTCGCCACCGAGGTATCGCCGGCCAGCAGCAGCTTGACGTTGTCGTCGCTCAGATTGTTGACCCGCTTGATGGCTTCGCTGACGAAGGTTTCGACGTCGGCGGAATGCTGCCGGATCGGCGCAAGCAGGGCGTCGGCAGCGATTTTTTCCGGCCCTTCGACGACGATGCTGTCGCGGAAGATCGGCCCCTTGATCTTGGCTTTCTCGCCGCTATAGCGCTTGGTCAATACCAGTCGGTAGTACAGCGTCTGATTGCCGGTGGCCCGGCGCGCGGACCAGGTGACCTTGCGGTTGCCGTCGGCGCGGTTGACGTTCACGCCATAGTTGTTGGAGATGAAGCTTTCATTGAGGCTGATGTAATCGCGGGACAGCGGCGGCACGTACATCTGCACCTTGACCGTGTCCTTGGGGTTGGCGACGAACTCGACCTTGGCGTCGATGTTCCACAGGTCGTCGGTTTCATCTTCGGTCACCGGAATGCCGAGTACCAATATCTGATAAGCCGTGATCGCGATGCCCAGCGTGACGAGGGTCGCGATCAGGATCTTCAGATGGAGGGTAAGAGAGCGCATGTCGTTACTCTGCGGTTGGAGCATTGACGCAGGCAGGCTTGCCCGCTGCGTATTTCAGGCTTGGATCGACCAGCGCATCGAAGTGCTTGAGGGCTTCGGAGCCAATCAAAAGCGGGTATTGGAATGCGCTGCGGTCGGTCAAGTTCACTTCTATGGTGCGCAGCGCCTCGCCCATGCAGACATCCAGGCTGATGACCGGGCGTGCGGTGTATTTCTTGTCGTCATCAGCGTCGATGTCACCTGCGCGGCGCTTGATTTTGCTGACCCGGGCCAGGGGGCGTTCGATGGGGTGTTCGTGGGCGTCGTCGATGGCCAGGTAAAAACGCACCCAGGAATCGCCATTGCGCTTGAAGCGCTTGATGTCGCGGGCGCTCAGGGAGGCGGTTTTGGCGCCGGTGTCCAGTTTGGCCGCGACCTGCAGGTCGATGTCGGCCAGCTCGGCATATTCGTTCAGGCCATACACCGTCTTTTCAGCGGCCAGGGCCAGGCTGGGGAGAAAAAACCCGGGCAGAAAGAGGCCTGGCAGGTACAGCGATAAGAGGAAGAGAAGAGGGTGGCGGCTCATAAGTCCAGGCGCGATGAAAAGTGAAGAAGCTGCTTTGACGTCGAAAAGTGGTTTTGGTTTGACCAAGGGTGCCGCTCCTGCGAAAGCCGCCTGCTGCCCGCGTGGGCGTTTTGAGGCGGCCGGCATTCTAGCATGAAGCTTTTATGGCACCAGCGAAGGGCGGCGCGGATACGGGCTGTCGGACTTTTCGTCAAAATGTGTCGCTATTAGATGATTGTCGACAATCGATCGTTTTGTTTTGACGAATCTGGCATCTTTCGCTAGATTTACTGGCATTCAATCAGCAGGTGTCAACAATGTTGGATGCCGCAGAAATTCTGCCTGCCTCTCCGGTGGATGCCGAGACCCTGTCCGAGAACGTGTTCCGCCGTATTCAGGCGGCTATCGTCAAGGGCGATATCGCCCCCGGCAGCAAGATCTCCGAGCCCGAACTGGCGCGCACTTACGGCATCAGCCGAGGGCCGTTGCGCGAGGCTATTCACCGGCTCGAAGGCCAGCGCCTGTTGGTCCGCGTGCCCCACGTCGGCGCTCGCGTGGTTTCCCTGAGCCATGCCGAACTGGTCGAGCTGTACGAAATCCGCGAATCCCTCGAAGGCATGGCCTGTCGCCTGGCCGCCGAGCGCATGACCGCTGAAGAAGTCGACGACCTGCGCCGCGTGCTGGAAACCCACGAATGCGACAGCGCCTTCCAGGCCGGCGTCGGCTATTACCAGCAGGAAGGCGATTTCGACTTTCATTACCGGATCATCCAGGGCGCGCGCAACAGCACGCTGACCCAGATGCTCTGCGATGACCTCTATCAACTGGTGCGCATGTACCGCATTCAGTTCTCGACAACGCCCAACCGCCCGCGCCAGGCGTTCGCCGAGCACCACCGTATTCTCGACGCCATCGCCGACCGTGACGGCGAGCTGGCCGAGCTGTTGATGCGCCGCCACATTGCCGCATCCAAATGCAATATTGAGCAGCACTTCCACGCTGCCACTGCCCGAGGTGAACAATGACCACAAGAACCACTCCCGGCCAACGCTTCCGTGACGCTGTCGCCAGTGAACATCCGCTGCAAGTGGTCGGCACGATCAACGCCAACCACGCGCTGCTGGCGCAACGCGCCGGCTTCAAGGCCATTTACCTGTCCGGCGGCGGTGTTGCGGCGGGTTCCCTGGGCGTGCCGGACCTCGGCATTACCGGTCTGGACGATGTGCTCACCGACGTGCGCCGCATCACCGATGTCTGCGAGCTGCCGCTGTTGGTGGACGTCGACACCGGCTTCGGTGCCTCGGCGTTCAACGTGGCGCGCACGGTGAAGTCGATGATCAAGTTCGGCGCGGCGGCGATGCACATCGAGGACCAGGTTGGCGCCAAGCGCTGTGGTCATCGGCCTGGCAAGGAGATTGTTTCGCAGCAGGAAATGGTCGATCGCATCAAGGCGGCGGTTGATGCGCGAACCGACGACAGTTTCGTGATCATGGCGCGCACCGATGCGCTGGCGGTGGAAGGGCTGGAGTCTGCTCTGGACCGCGCCGCTGCGTGCATCGAAGCGGGCGCGGACATGGTCTTCCCGGAAGCGATCACCGAGCTTGAGATGTACAAGCTGTTTGCCTCAGGGGTGAAGGCGCCGATCCTCGCCAACATCACCGAATTCGGCTCGACGCCGCTGTTCACCACCGACGAGCTGAAGTCCGCCGAAGTAGCGCTGGTGCTGTACCCGCTGTCGGCGTTCCGGGCAATGAACAAGGCGGCGGAAAACGTTTACACCGCGATTCGTCGCGACGGCACCCAGAAGAACGTCGTCGACACCATGCAGACGCGCATGGAGTTGTACGAGCGCATTGACTATCACGCGTTCGAGCAGAAGCTCGATGCGCTGTTTGCGCAGAAGAAATCGTAGAAAAGCCGCAAATGAATTGCCGATTCCCACACAACTACAAGACTGGAGACAGCAATGGCTGAAGCAAAAGTATTGAGCGGCGCAGGCCTGCGAGGCCAGGTGGCCGGACAGACCGCGTTGTCCACCGTCGGCCAGGCCGGCGCCGGATTGACCTACCGCGGCTATGACGTGCGTGAACTCGCCGCCCACGCCCGATTCGAAGAAGTCGCGTACCTGCTGCTGTACGGCGAACTGCCAACCCAGGCGCAGCTCGACGGTTACCTGAAGAAACTTCAGGGCCTGCGTGACCTGCCCCAGGCGCTGAAAGTAGTGCTTGAGCGCATTCCCGCCGACACCCACCCCATGGACGTCATGCGCACCGGCTGCTCGATGCTCGGCAATCTCGAGCCCGAAGCCAGTTTCGCCCAACAGCTTGATTCCACTGACCGCCTGCTGGCCGCGTTCCCGGCGATCATGTGCTACTGGTACCGCTTCAGCCATGACGGCAAGCGCATCGACTGCGTCACTGACGAGGTGTCGATCGCCGGGCACTTCCTCAAGCTGCTGCTGGACAAGGCGCCCAGCGAATTGCATCGCAAGGTGATGGACGTCTCGCTGATCCTCTACGCCGAGCACGAATTCAACGCGTCGACCTTCACCGCCCGGGTCTGCGCGTCGACCCTGTCCGATCTGTTTTCCTGCATCACCGCAGCCATTGGCACGTTGCGCGGGCCTTTGCACGGCGGCGCCAATGAAGCGGCGATGGAGATGATCCAGAAGTTCTCGTCGGCCGAAGACGCGACCCAGGGCACCTTGGCGATGCTCGAACGCAAGGACAAGATCATGGGCTTCGGTCACGCGATCTATAAGGACAACGACCCGCGTAACGAGGTGATCAAGGGCTGGTCGAAAAAACTCGCGGAGGAGGTCGGCGACACGGTGTTGTTCCCGGTCTCCGAAGCCATCGACAAAACCATGTGGGAGCAGAAGAAGCTGTTTCCCAACGCTGACTTCTATCACGCCTCGGCGTACCACTTCATGGGCATCCCGACCAAGCTGTTCACGCCGATCTTCGTCTGCTCGCGCCTGTCCGGCTGGGCCTCCCACGTGTTCGAACAGCGCGCCAACAACCGCATCATCCGACCGAGCGCCGAATACATCGGCGTCGAACAGCGCACATTCGTGCCCATCGAACAGCGCTGATGGGGCAGGGGCCACTGACTGAAGACTGAGACTAATTCCTGTGGGAGCGTGCTCAGTTCAAGGCCGGTGCAATCCCCCGCCTTTTGAAACTACCGTGATCGAGTCCTGACGATGAACACTGAATACCGCAAAGCCCTGCCCGGCACTGCGCTGGATTATTTCGATGCCCGCGCGGCGGTCGATGCGATCAAGCCCGGCGCCTACGCCACGCTGCCGTACACCTCCCGCGTGCTCGCCGAAAACCTGGTGCGCCGTTGCCATCCGACGACCTTGACGGCCTCGCTCACGCAGTTGATAGAACGCAAGCGTGATCTTGATTTCCCGTGGTTTCCGGCGCGGGTGGTCTGCCACGACATCCTCGGCCAGACCGCGCTGGTGGACCTCGCCGGCTTGCGCGATGCCATCGCCGACATGGGCGGCGACCCCGCGCAGGTCAACCCGGTCGTTCCGGTGCAGTTGATCGTCGATCACTCGCTGGCCGTCGAATGCGGGGGCTACGACCCGGATGCGTTCAGCAAGAACCGGGCGATTGAGGACCGTCGCAACGAAGACCGCTTCCACTTCATCAACTGGACCAAGCAGGCGTTCAAGAACGTCGAAGTGATCCCGCCGGGGAACGGCATCATGCATCAGATCAATCTGGAGCGGATGTCGCCGGTGATCCAGACGCTGAATGGCGTCGCCTTCCCGGATACGCTGGTCGGCACTGACAGCCATACGCCTCACGTGGATGCGCTGGGCGTCGTCGCCATTGGTGTAGGCGGCCTTGAAGCCGAGAACGTCATGCTCGGCCGCGCCTCGTGGATGCGCCTGCCGGACATCATCGGCGTCGAACTGTCAGGCCGTCCGCAGCCGGGCATTACCGCCACCGACGTGGTGCTGGCGCTCACCGAATACTTGCGTCAGCAAAAGGTCGTCGGCGCGTACCTTGAGTTCTACGGCGAAGGCGCCCGCGCGCTGACCCTCGGCGACCGTGCGACCATCTCGAACATGGCCCCCGAATACGGCGCAACCGCCGCCATGTTCAGCATCGATCAACAGACCATCGATTACCTCCGGCTGACCGGTCGCGAAGACCAGCACGTGCAACTGGTCGAAACTTTCGCCCGCCACACCGGGCTCTGGGCAGACAGCCTGGTCACCGCCGAATACGAGCGCGTGCTGCGTTTTGACCTGTCCAGCGTCGTGCGCAACATGGCCGGGCCGTCCAACCCACACGCACGTGTAGCCACTTCTGATCTCGCCGCCAAAGGCATTGCGGCGCCGTGGGAGGAAACCCCGGGCGAAATGCCGGACGGCGCGGTGATCATCGCCGCCATCACCAGTTGCACCAACACCAGCAACCCGCGCAACGTCATCGCTGCAGGCTTGCTGGCTCGCAATGCCAATCGCCTCGGCCTGACGCGCAAACCCTGGGTCAAGTCGTCCCTCGCGCCGGGCTCGAAGACCGTCGCGCTGTACCTCGACGAGGCGGGGCTGACCGGCGAGCTGGAGCAACTGGGTTTCGGCATCGTCGCGTTCGCCTGCACCACCTGCAACGGCATGTCCGGCGCGCTGGACCCCGTGATCCAGCAGGAAATCATCGACCGCGACCTGTACGCCACGGCAGTGCTTTCGGGCAACCGCAACTTCGACGGGCGCATTCACCCTTACGCCAAGCAGGCATTTCTCGCCTCGCCGCCGCTGGTGGTCGCCTACGCCATCGCCGGAACGATCCGCTTCGATATCGAGAAAGATGTGCTGGGTCTTGGCCCGAACGGCGAAGAAATCCGCCTGAAAGACCTCTGGCCAACTGACGCCGAAATTGACCAGGTGGTGAAGGCCTCGGTCAAGCCGGAGCAGTTCCGTCAGGTGTACATCCCGATGTTCGCCATCCACGAAGATACCGGGCCGAAAGTCGCGCCGCTGTACGACTGGCGCCCGATGAGCACCTACATTCGCCGACCGCCGTACTGGGAAGGCGCCCTGGCCGGCGAGAGAACCCTCAAGGGCATGCGTCCGCTGGCGGTGTTGCCGGACAACATCACCACCGATCACCTGTCGCCGTCCAACGCGATCATGCTCGACAGCGCGGCCGGCGAATACCTGGATAAAATGGGCCTGCCGGAAGAGGACTTCAACTCCTACGCCACCCATCGCGGCGATCACCTGACGGCCCAGCGTGCCACCTTCGCCAACCCCAAACTGTTCAATGAAATGGTGGTGGAGAACGGCAAGGTCAAGCAGGGTTCCTACGCGCGGATCGAGCCGGAAGGCCAGGTCACGCGGATGTGGGAGGCCATCGAAACCTATATGGCGCGCAAGCAGCCGCTGATCATCATCGCCGGCGCCGATTACGGCCAGGGTTCGTCCCGGGACTGGGCCGCCAAGGGCGTGCGCCTGGCGGGCGTCGAAGTCATCGTCGCCGAAGGCTTCGAGCGCATCCACCGCACCAATCTGGTGGGCATGGGCGTGCTGCCGCTGGAGTTCAAGCCGGGCACCAATCGCCTGACCCTGGGCATCGATGGCAGTGAAATCTACGACGTGATCGGCGCGCGTACGCCGGGTGCCACCCTGACGCTGATCATCCAGCGCAAGAACGGCGAGCGCGTTGAGGTGCCGGTGACCTGCCGCCTCGACACGGGGGAAGAGGTGTTGATCTACGAAGCCGGGGGCGTGCTGCAACGCTTCGCCCAGGACTTCCTCGAATCCTCGGCCGTCGCCTGAGCCGACGCGCGCTCTATATGACGCGCGCTCTATATAAAAAAGGAACAGTTCATGGCTTCCACAGCACAGATCAAGATTCCCGCGACCTACATGCGCGGTGGCACCAGCAAGGGCGTGTTTTTCCTCCGGGACAATCTGCCCGAAGCCGCGCAAACCCCCGGCGCGAGCCGTGACGCCTTGTTACTGCGGGTGATCGGCAGCCCCGACCCCTACGCCAAGCAGATCGATGGCATGGGCGGCGCGACGTCGAGCACCAGCAAAACGGTGATTCTGTCGAAGAGCGAGAAAGCCGATCACGACGTCGATTACCTGTTCGGCCAAGTTGCCATCGACAAGGCCTTCGTCGACTGGAGCGGTAATTGCGGCAACCTGTCGGCGGCGGTCGGCCCGTTCGCCATCAGCAACGGTGTGGTTGACCCGTCGCGCATCCCCCGCAACGGCGTGGCGGTGGTGCGCATCTGGCAGGCCAACATCGGCAAAACCATCATCGCCCACGTGCCGATGACCGACGGCGCGGTGCAGGAAACCGGCGATTTCGAGCTCGACGGCGTGACCTTCCCGGCGGCGGAAGTGCAGCTGGAGTTCATGGACCCGGCCGCGGACGAGGAGGGCGCTGGCGGCTCGATGTTCCCCACCGGCAATCTGGTGGATGAGCTTGAAGTGCCGGGCGTCGGGACGTTCAAGGCGACGATGATCAATGCCGGCATCCCGACGATCTTCGTCAACGCCGCTGACATCGGCTATACGGGCAGCGAGTTACAGGACGCGATCAACAGCGACCCGAAAGCCCTGAGCATGTTCGAAACGATCCGCGCCTATGGGGCCGTGCGCATGGGGCTGATCGGCACTGTCGAGGAGGCAGCAACCCGTCAGCACACCCCCAAAGTGGCGTTTGTGGCCGCGCCTGCGGACTACCTGTCTTCCAGCGGCAAGCGCGTCACACCCGAAGATACTGATTTGCTGGTCCGCGCCATGTCCATGGGCAAACTGCACCACGCCATGATGGGCACCGCGGCAGTGGCGATCGGCACGGCGGCAGCGATTCCGGGCACCTTGGTCAACCTGGCAGCGGGCGGCGGCGAGCGCAGCGCCGTGCGCTTCGGCCATCCCTCCGGGACCCTGCGTGTCGGCGCTGAAGCGGTCCGGGTCGACGGCGAATGGCAAGTCAAGAAAGCCATCATGAGCCGCAGCGCGCGGGTGTTGATGGAAGGCTGGGTGCGCGTGCCGGGTGACAGCTTCTGACCGAACGGCACGGCCTGACTCCGTCAACTCGCAGCTTGTAGCTTCAAACTTGCCGCTGCTCAGCTACTTAAACCGCCGCTCGACGCCTTTCTCCACCAGCACCTTCGCCGAGATTTCCTCGACCGAAAAATGCGTGGAGTTGATGTGCGGGATGTTTTCGCGGCGGAACAGGCCCTCGACTTCGCGCACCTCGAACTCGCACTGGGCGTAGCTGGCGTAGCGGCTGTTGGGTTTGCGTTCGTGGCGGATGGCGGTGAGGCGGTCGGGGTCGATGGTCAGGCCAAACAGCTTGTCCCGGTGCAGTTTCAGCGCAGCAGGCAACTGCAGGCGTTCCATGTCATCTTCTGTCAGCGGGTAATTGGCCGCGCGGATACCGAATTGCATGGCCATGTACAGGCAGGTCGGGGTTTTGCCGCAGCGTGACACGCCCACCAGAATGATGTCGGCCTTGTCGTAATAATGGGTTCTGGCGCCGTCGTCGTTGTCCAGCGCGAAGTTCACCGCCTCGATCCGCTCCATGTAATTGGAGTTGTGCCCGATGGAGTGGGATTTCCCCACCGAGTAGGACGAGTGTGAACTAAGCTCCAGCTCCAGCGGGGCGAGAAAGGTCGAGAAGATGTCGATCATGAAGCCGTCGGAGGTCGCGAGAATCTCGCGGATGTCCTGATTCACGATGGTGTCGAAGATGATCGGGCGGGCTTCGTCCTTCTCGGCGGCCTTGTTGATTTGCTGCACCATGGCCCGCGCCTTCTCGACGCTGTCGATATAGGGGCGCGTGAACTTGTTGAATGTAATGTTTTCAAATTGCGCTAGCAGGCTCTGGCCAAGGGTTTCGGCGGTAATGCCGGTGCCATCGGAGATGAAAAAAGCGGATCGTTTCATTTGCGCCCCGGGGCCTTAAGTTGAAGACAATTTGTGGATATGATAGGCCGACTTGCGGGCCATGACTGGCCGCAGTCTACCCGTTTTCAATCGCCGCGATTCCCGCACCAAAGCATTTCCAACAATAACCGGTTAGTGGAGAGATCACCTTGGTAGAGTACGTAGTTTCCCTCGATAAGCTCGGCAAACATGATGTTGAGCACGTGGGGGGCAAGAACGCATCCCTCGGCGAGATGATCAGCAACCTGGCGGGCGCAGGCGTGTCCGTTCCCGGTGGCTTTGCCACTACCGCCCAGGCCTACCGTGATTTCCTTGAGCAGAGTGGCCTGAACGATCAGATCCATCAGGCCCTCGACGCGCTGGATGTCGACGACGTCAACGAGCTGGCGAGAACCGGCGCCAAGATCCGTCAGTGGATCATGGAAGCTGAATTCCCCGAGAAGCTCAACGCCGAAATCCGCACCGCCTTCGCCGAGCTCTCGGCGGGCAACCCGGACATCGCGGTGGCCGTGCGCTCTTCCGCTACCGCTGAAGATTTGCCGGACGCCTCCTTCGCCGGTCAGCAGGAAACCTTCCTGAACATCCGTGGCGTCGAAAACGTGATCCGCGCGGCGAAAGAAGTGTTCGCCTCGCTGTTCAACGACCGCGCCATTTCCTACCGCGTGCATCAGGGTTTCGACCACAAGCTGGTGGCGCTGTCCGCTGGCGTGCAGCGCATGGTGCGTTCTGAAACCGGCACCGCTGGCGTCATGTTCACTCTGGACACCGAATCCGGTTTCCGCGACGTGGTCTTCATCACCGGTGCCTACGGCCTGGGCGAAACCGTCGTCCAGGGCGCGGTCAACCCGGACGAATTCTACGTTCACAAAAACACCCTTGAAGCCGGTCGCCCGGCGATCCTGCGCCGCAACCTGGGCAGCAAGGCGATCAAGATGATCTACGGCGAAGAAGCCAAGGCCGGCAAATCGGTCAAGACCATCGACGTCGACCTGGCCGACCGCGCGCGTTTCTGCCTCACCGACGAGGAAGTCAGCAACCTGGCACGCCAGGCCATGATCATCGAAAAGCACTACCAGTGCCCGATGGACATCGAGTGGGCCAAAGACGGCGACGACGGCCAGCTGTACATTGTGCAGGCGCGTCCGGAGACCGTGAAAAGCCGCAGTTCGTCCAATGTCATGGAGCGTTACCTGCTGAAGGAGAAGGGCACCGTTCTGGTGGAAGGCCGCGCCATCGGCCAGCGCATCGGCGCTGGCAAGGTGCGGATCATCAAGGACGTGTCCGAGATGGACAAAGTCCAGCCCGGCGACGTGCTGGTCTCCGACATGACCGACCCGGACTGGGAACCGGTGATGAAGCGTGCCAGCGCCATCGTCACCAACCGTGGCGGGCGCACCTGCCACGCCGCGATCATTGCCCGCGAGCTGGGCATTCCGGCCGTAGTGGGTTGCGGCAATGCCACCGAGCTGTTGCAGGAAGGTCAGGGCGTCACCGTGTCCTGCGCCGAGGGCGACACCGGTTACATCTTCGAGGGCGAGCTGGGCTTCGACATCAAGCAGAACTCCGTCGACGCCATGCCTGACCTGCCGTTCAAAATCATGATGAACGTCGGCAACCCCGATCGCGCGTTTGATTTCGCCCAGCTGCCCAATGCCGGTATCGGCCTGGCGCGTCTGGAATTCATCATCAACCGCATGATCGGCGTGCACCCCAAGGCGCTGCTGAACTACGCCAACCTGCCCCAGGACATCAAAGAAAGCGTCGACAAGCGCATCGCCGGTTACGACGACCCTGTCGGGTTCTACGTCGAGAAGCTGGTCGAAGGCATCAGCACCCTGGCAGCGGCCTTCTCGCCGAAGAAAGTCATCGTGCGCCTGTCGGACTTCAAGTCCAACGAATACGCCAACCTGATCGGCGGCAAGCTCTACGAACCGGAAGAAGAAAACCCGATGCTGGGCTTCCGTGGCGCGTCGCGTTACATCAGCGAAAACTTCCGCGACTGCTTCGAGCTGGAATGTCGTGCCCTCAAGCGCGTACGCAACGAGATGGGCCTGACTAACGTCGAAATCATGGTGCCGTTCGTCCGCACCCTGGGCGAGGCGAGCCAGGTTATCGATTTGCTTGCTGAGAACGGTCTGGCCCGTGGCGAGAACGGTCTGCGCGTGATCATGATGTGCGAACTGCCGTCCAACGCCCTGATGGCCGATGAATTCCTCGAATTCTTCGACGGTTTCTCCATCGGTTCCAACGACCTGACCCAGCTGACCCTGGGCCTGGACCGTGACTCCGGGATCATCGCCCACTTGTTTGACGAGCGTAATCCTGCGGTCAAGAAGCTGCTGTCCTACGCCATTCAGGCCTGTAACAAGGCCGGCAAATACATCGGCATCTGCGGCCAGGGCCCGTCCGATCACCCGGATCTGGCGCGCTGGCTGATGGAACAGGGCATCGAAAGCGTTTCTCTGAACCCCGATTCGGTACTGGAAACCTGGTTCTTCCTGTCCGAAGAGGACGCTCCAACCTGATGCAGATCGAGTAAGATGCCGGCCCGTTTCCATGGGCCGGTTTCCCGAGAGGGCGGTTTTTAACGAATCCGCCCTTTTTTGTGGGTGATTTTCAGTGCGCTGGCAGCGTCAACCTGCTGTTCCGCGCAACCGCCATTCACCCATCCACCAAGAGCGTCCAGCAAAAGCACCATGCAAAGCAGCAGTCATCTCTTTCCCGTGGCCCTGATCAGTGCCGAGCGTCGTGGCGACCTGACCGAGGACGTCTACCGTTTGAAACCCGGCAACAGCCCGGATTTCACTGTCGAAATCGCCGTCACCCGGCTGGGTCTTGTGGCTGCACCGGATGCCCGAGGCGTGCCGGTGGTCCTGCTGCACGGCAGCTTTTCCAATCGGCGCTTCTGGTACTCGCCCAAGGGCATCGGCCTGGGCGCGTATCTGGCCCGCGCCGGGTTCGATGTGTGGATCCCGGAAATGCGCGGTCACGGCCTGTCGGCGCGCAACAGTGCGTACAAAACCAATTGCGTGGCCGATTACGCACGCTTTGATCTGCCGGCCATCGCGGCGTTCGTGCGCGAGCAGACCGGCGAGGCGCCCCACTGGATCGGCCACTCCCTGGGCGGCACGACCCTGGCTGCAGCATTCGGCGGGCAGTACCTGACGGCGGACGACGCGGCCTCGGTGGCTCTGTTCGGCAGTCAGGTCACCCGAAGCCATTGGCCGCTGAAAGTACCGCCGCTGCAATGGGCGGCACGGCTGCTGCTTAAACGCTTCGAGCACGTGTCAGGCCCGCGTTTCAAGCGCGGCCCGGAAGACGAGCCCATGGGCGTCCTGCTGGAAAGCATGCGCTGGGATAGCCTGTTCGGCGGCTTCGGGCACAAGAAGGAGGACTGGTGGGCCGGGCTGCAACAGGTGACGGTCCCGCTGCTGTGCGTAGCTGGCGCTGGCGATCATCAGGACCCGGAATGGGCGTGCCGCGACCTCTTCGAGCGCTTCGGCTGCGAAGACAAGACGTTTCTCGTCCTTGGCCGCGAACAGGGTTTCAGCGAAGACTTCGGCCACGTGCCGATGCTGGTCAGCAAAGCCGCGCAAACTCAGGTGTGGCCGCGCGTGACGGACTGGCTGAACCGCCATGTTCCGGTGGTAAAGGCTGAATCAACGCTGAACATGATGGCAACTCCGTCATAGTCACGGTTTCAGCCATTCCTTGGGCGCCGACTTGTCGCTAAGCTGCACCCATTCTCATCACCGGGGCCGAACGGCAGGTGGCGACTCGTTGGTCAGATGTGTGTTCTGTGTGAGGTGCTATATAAGGATGCAGCCCGTTGAAGCGTCGGCCGTTGACGCAGGCCATCTATCCTTGTAGTTGTTTTCCCCCATCACAGAGCTTTCCTGACAGGAGTTACCCATGCATTACATCACCCCGGACTTGTGCGACGCCTACCCTGAGCGGGTTCAGGTGGTGGAGCCGATGTTCAGCAACTTTGGTGGCCGTGATTCATTCGGCGGCGAGATCGTCACGCTCAAGTGCTTCGAAGACAATTCGCTGGTGCGCGAGCAGGCCGAACAGCCTGGCCACGGAAAAGTATTGGTCGTGGACGGCGGAGGCTCGCTGCGTTGCGCATTGCTCGGCGACATGATTGCCGAAAAAGCAGCGAAAAACGGTTGGGAGGGCATGGTGATCTTCGGCTGCGTCCGCGACGTCGATGTACTGGCACAGACCGACTTGGGTGTGCAGGCATTGGCCAGTCACCCGCTCAAGACCGAAAAGCGTGGCCTCGGTGACCTGAACAAGGTGGTGACCTTCGGCGGTGTGACGTTCAAGCCGGGCGAATTCATCTATGCCGACAACAACGGAATCATCGTTTCGCCCAGCGCACTGAAGATGCCGGACTGATCGGTTTTATCCCTCTTCACGCTGGTAGCCATTCACTCAGCAAGGACACGAATGTTCGACGAAACAAACGCGCAGTGGGGGCTGGTTCATGCCCTCGTGTTGGACGGGAAGGGCGGGGCGCGTTCAATCCCCCGAACTGCACTGGATGGCCTGCAGCTGGAGCCCCACGAAAGTGTGTGGCTCCACTGGGACCGCAGCCATCCGCAGACCCAGACTTGGCTGCGCAAGACCAGCGGTCTCAGCGAATTCGTTTGTGACCTGATGCTGGAAGAAAACACCCGGCCACGGCTGCTGGCCTTGCCCGACAACGAGCTGTTGCTGTTCCTGCGCGGGATCAACCTGAACCCTGGCGCCGAACCGGAAGACATGGTCTCGGTACGCATCTTTGCCGCCGCCCAGCGCGTTATCTCGTTGCGATTGCGTTCGCTAAGGGCAACCGATGAGCTGATCACTTCACTGAATGAGGGCAAGGGTCCTAAAACCGCGTCCGAATTGCTGCTGTATCTGGCTCAGTTTCTGACCGACAAGGTTCAGGCAGTGGTCAGCGAGCTGACCGAACTGGTCGATGACATGGAAGAACGCATAGATGCCGACGAGCGGTATCTGCCCGAGCACGGCAACATGGTGCACATCCGCCGGCGAGCGGCGGGACTGCGTCGGTTCCTTGCACCGCAGCGCGAAATCTACGCCCAGCTGACGCGCAGCAAGACGCCGTGGTTCGTGGAAGACGATGCCGACTACTGGAACGAATTGAACAACAGCCTGACGCGCTATCTCGAAGAGCTGGAATTGACCCGAGAGCGCGTGGGGCTGGTGCTTGAGGCGGAAGACAGGCGCCTCAACGAGCGAATGAACAGGACCATGTATCGGTTTGGGATCATCACTGGGATCTTCCTGCCGATGAGCTTCCTGACAGGATTGTTGGGGATCAACGTGGGGGGCATCCCGGGGTCGGAAAATCCCTACGGATTTGTGTACGCTTGCGGCCTGATGCTCATTGTGGCCGTCGGCCAGATGTGGCTGTTCAAGCGTTTGCGCTGGGTGTGAGGATGAAAAATCGGAAGGCGTTCATGTGCGTCGTGTGACTCAGGCAGAATTGGCTGCGTCTTTCAGTGACATTGCGTGAGGTGCCTATGCACGACCCGTTTGAAGAATCACTGCGAGACATGCTCAACTCGTCGTCCAGCAGCCGGGACGACGATGCCGTTCTGGGCCGAGTGTTGAAGACCGCCAACCGTCAGGTGGGCGCCGGTGATCTGTTCAGCCTTCTGGGTCGTTGCACGCAGGCTTTGATGATCGCCGTCAATAACGGTTCCGCTCACGTTTCACCCGTTTCCCGCCGCAAGGCGACACGTGCCGGTACTACGTCTACCGGTGCCGGTACACAAGACAAGGCTGATTGAATATGGAATTGGATCTCTGGACGCAGAGCCTGGTTACCGCAATGACTGCGCTGTGGACCAAAGTCGCGAATTTCATCCCGAATCTGTTCGGCGCGCTGGTCGTTGTGCTTTTGGGCTTCGTGGTGGCAAAGCTGCTCGACACCCTGCTTTCGAAGTTGTTGGCCAAACTCGGTCTGGATCGCCTGATGGGCGGCACCGGTTTGACCAAGCTGATCAGCCGCGCGGGCATTCAGGTCCCGATTTCGACCCTGATCGGCAAGATCGTTTATTGGTTCGTGCTCTTGATTTTTCTGGTGTCGGCGGCAGAATCGCTGGGGCTGGAGCGGGTTTCGGCGACGCTGGACATGCTCGCGCTGTACCTGCCGAAGGTGTTTGGCGCCGCGCTGGTGTTGCTGGTGGGTGTCTTGCTGGCGCAGTTGGTCAACGGTATTGTGCGGGGCGCTGCCGAAGGGGTGGGCCTGGATTACTCGGCTGGCCTGGGGCGAATCGCCCAGTGGCTGGTGATCATCATCAGTATTTCGGTGGCGATCAGTCAGCTGGAGGTCAAAACCGACCTGCTGAACCACGTTATTGTTATCGGATTGATTACCGTTGGTCTGGCCGTTGCGCTGGCCATGGGCCTGGGAAGCCGCGAAATCGCGAGCCAGATCCTGGCAGGAATTTATGTACGTGAGCTGTACCAGGTAGGGCAACAAGTGCGTGTGGGTGAGGTCGAAGGGCAGATCGAAGAAATTGGCACGGTGAAGACCACCCTGCTGACCGAGGAAGGCGAGTTGGTGTCTTTGTCCAACCGGATCCTCCTCGAGCAGCGAGTGAGCAGCCGTTGAGCCGGCGAATCTGCTAATGTATGCCGCCGCAAAACCCGGGCGATTCCCGGACGCGGCGGACATCTACCCGACTGTCGGCACGACTTGTTTTGAATAACGTTCAAACGCCCTCTCTGCGCTACGACCCACGCGAGCTCTCCGATGAGGAGCTGGTTGCGCGTTCGCACGCCGAGCTGTTTCATGTGACGCGTGCCTACGAAGAGCTGATGCGTCGTTACCAGCGGACACTTTTTAACGTCTGCGCACGGTATCTGGGGAACGATCGCGATGCTGACGATGTCTGTCAGGAAGTGATGCTTAAGGTGTTGTATGGCTTGAAGAACTTCGAGGGTAAATCGAAGTTCAAAACCTGGCTCTACAGCATCACGTACAACGAATGCATCACGCAGTACAGGAAGGAGCGGCGAAAGCGTCGGTTGCTGGACGCTTTGAGTCTTGACCCCCTCGAGGAAGCGTCGGAAGAAAAGACGCCGAAACCAGAAGAAAAGGGCGGGCTTGATCGTTGGCTTGTGCATGTGAATCCGATCGACAGGGAAATTCTGGTGCTACGATTTGTCGCAGAGCTGGAATTTCAGGAGATCGCCGACATCATGCACATGGGCCTGAGTGCCACGAAAATGCGTTACAAACGGGCACTTGATAAATTACGTGAGAAATTTGCAGGCGTTACCGAAACTTAACTCGGTGCAAATATCTCTAACGAGCAGGCAAGTTCTGATAGACTTGCCGACGAGTTGTCTCTCGCTAAGGGGGACTGCTTTACAATCACCAGATGGGGATTTAACGGATGAAACTGAAAAACACCTTGGGCTTGGCCATTGGTACTATTGTTGCCGCAACTTCGTTCGGCGCTCTGGCTCAAGGCCAAGGCGCAGTCGAAATCGAAGGCTTCGCCAAGAAAGAACAGTTCGACAGCGCTCGTAATTTCAAAAACGACGGCAACCTGTTCGGCGGTTCTGTTGGCTACTTCCTGACCGACGACGTTGAATTGCGTCTGGGCTATGACGAAGTGCACAACGTCCGTAGCGACAATGGCCAGAACATCAAGGGCGCGAACACCGCTCTGGACGCTCTGTACCACTTCAACAACCCGGGCGACATGCTGCGTCCATACGTTTCGGCTGGTTTCTCCGATCAGAGCATCGATCAGAACGGCAGCAACGGTCGTAACCGCTCCACCTTCGCCAACATCGGCGGCGGTGCCAAGCTGTACTTCACTGACAACTTCTATGCCCGTGCTGGCGTTGAAGCTCAGTACAACATCGACCAAGGCGACACCGAGTGGGCGCCAAGCGTCGGTATCGGTGTGAACTTCGGCGGCGGTTCGAAGAAAGTTGAAGCAGCACCGGCTCCAGTAGCTGAAGTGTGCTCCGACAGCGACAACGACGGCGTTTGCGACAACGTTGACAAGTGCCCTGACACCCCAGCAAACGTGACTGTTGACGCTAACGGCTGCCCAGCTGTTGCTGAAGTCGTACGCGTTGAGCTGGACGTTAAATTCGACTTCAACAAGTCGGTTGTGAAGCCAAACAGCTACGGCGACATCAAGAACCTGGCTGACTTCATGAAGCAGTACCCACAAACCACCACCACTGTTGAAGGTCACACTGACTCCGTCGGTCCTGACGCTTACAACCAGAAGCTGTCCGAGCGTCGTGCAAACGCCGTTAAGCAAGTTCTGGTTAACCAGTACGGTGTTGGCGCTAACCGCGTAAACTCGGTTGGCTACGGTGAAACCCGCCCAGTTGCTGACAACGCAACTGACGCTGGCCGCGCTGTAAACCGTCGCGTAGAAGCACAAGTAGAAGCCCAAGCTAAGTAATTAGCCTCGCTTCACGAAAAACCCGGCTCCGGCCGGGTTTTTCTTTGCCTGCGATTTAACCTCCTCTCGTCCCCATTCATTCCCGGTCTGATCGTCTAAGCGAATAGACAGAGATGAACCTGGATCCATCTAAGCAGATGCCCTTGAACGACTAAGTCCAGACTAGCGTTTGAGCAGCAAACCCCACAAAACCAGATTGAACAGCAGCGACATCAGCGCAATTGCGCGCCACACCTTGAGCGGCTCGCGCTCCAGTAGTGGGACAGTGCGTTTATCCAGCGGCGAAAGTTCGCCCTGTTGAAAATGCACGAGCCAGTGCTCCGCAGTCTCGAAACGCTTCAGCGGATCAGCCAGCAGCGCGCGTTGCAGATGCTGCTCTAGCCACTCCGGGACATCCGGTCGGTAACGACTGACCGACAGCGGTTTGCCAAAGCGGCGGCGCTGGAAGGGCTCGATCTCGCCGTAGGGGTAATGACCGGTCAGCAGGAAATACAGCGTGACGCTGGCGGCATACAGGTCGAAACCTTGGCAGGGTTCTGCGCCTTCGAAGACTTCAGGCGCCATAAAGCTGGGCGTGCCGGGTACGTCGCCGCCTTGATCCACTGACAGACCCGGGCTGTAGGCGAGCCCGAAATCCAGGACGCGCAAACCTCCCGCCTGCTCGAGCAGCAGATTTTCCGGCTTGATGTCGCGGTGAATGATGTTGCGCCGGTGCAGCAGACCAACGGCAGCGATCAACTCCCTGGCTAGACTCAGCCACGGCGACAGCGCCATCGGCCCTTCCTGCTCAAAGATCTCAGCCAGGGTCTGTCCGGGGTACTCGCGCATGACGTAGTACAAATGCTGGCGCTGGCCGAGCGGGTGCAGCTCGGGAAAGAAGCGACCCGCAACGCGACGCAGGAACCATTCTTCGAGCAACAAGGCCTCTGCCGCGCCGGCCTCGTCAACCCGTGAGGGCGGCAGCGTCTTCAGCAGCCACGGTTGCTGCTGGCTGTCGCGTACGCGGTAGAGCAGGGACTGTCGCGAGTCGCTCAAGCGCGTTTCGACCTGCCAGCCTTCAAACGTCTGGTCTGCTTTGAGAAGGGGTGGGGCAGGCCATTGCTGCAGTTGCAGCAGCGTTTCACCCAAGCTGTCCGAGCCCAGTTGATCCACCTGAATCAGCAAGGCGCTGGCATTATCGGCGCTGCCCGAAAGATGCGCGGCGTTGACCAGCGTGCGGACGGCCGTGTCCAGATCTGCCTGTTCGTTGAGGATCGAGCCGATTCGGTCATCGCCCAGCGTTGCCCACACGCCGTCGCTGACCAGCAGCAAGCGCTCGCCGGGCCGCAGTTCGCCGTCCAGGTAATCCATGACCACGTATTGATCCAGACCCAGCGCGCGTTTCAGCACGTGCTGCATGTCTGGCTGTTCCCATACGTGGTCCTGGCTGATTCGCTGGAGCAGCCCTGAGTGCCAGCGGTACACACGACAGTCGCCGACATGGGCGAGGGTGAAGCGTCGCCCACGCAGGACCAGCGCACTGAGGGTGGTCAACAAGCCGTTGGCCAGCAGCCAGCGGTTCTGTGCCAGCAGCAGGCGGTCAAGGGCCTGGGCGACGCTCCAGGTTTCCGGCGTCGCGTAATAGTCCATCGCCAGCGCTTGCAGCGTGGCCCGGGAGGCCAGACCGCCATCGGCGCATTGGCTGACGCCGTCGGCAAGGGCGAACAGATAGCCCTTGCTGGCCGCGAGCGCTGGAGCGGGAGTGACCACGCGAAGGGCGTCCTGATTCTCCGCCCGCGGCCCGGTGGCGCTGAATTCGGCGACGCGCAGTTGCAAACCGGTCGCAGTGGGCGCGACCGGCGTCAGCCCCGGATTGACGCTCACGGCCTAGACACGGGCGGCGGTGACCGCGGCCGAGCCCCAAGTGGTTCTCCAGCGACGCTTGACATTCATCAGGCCGAACCAGGCTAGCACGCCAAGGAACGCGAACAGCCATAGGCCCAGTTGGTACTCGCCAGTGTTCTGCTTGATCGCGCCGAGCCCGGCGGCGAGCAGGAAGCCACCGATGCCGCCGGCCATGCCGATCAGGCCGGTCATCACGCCGATCTCTTTGCGAAAGCGTTGCGGCACCAGCTGGAACACCGCGCCGTTACCGGCACCGAGGCCGAGCATGGCCGCGACGAACAGCGCCAGTGCGGCCCATGAGCTGGGCAGGTTAAACCCGACGGCGGCGATGCAGATGGCGGCGACAGCGTACATGCCCGACAGCGTGCGAATCCCGCCGAAGCGATCGGCGAGGGCGCCGCCCAGTGGCCGCATCATGCTGCCGCCGAAGACGCAGGCGGCGGTGTAGTAACCCGCCGTCACCGGGCTCAAGCCGTATTGATCGTTGAAGTAGCCGGGCAGGGCGCTGGCCAGGCCGATGAAGCCGCCGAAGGTCACGCTGTAAAAGAACATGAACCACCAACTGTCGCGGTCGCCCAGGGCCTTGAAATAGTCAGCCATGGATTTGGCTTTGGGGCGTTCCGGGGCGTTTTTCGCCATGAGCGAGAACGCGATGAGGGTCAGCAGCAATGGCGCGACGGCAAAACCGAACACATTGTTCCAGCCGAAGCTGGCGGCCAGGACGGGCGCAATCAGTGCCGCGAACACAGTGCCGGAGTTGCCGGCGCCGGCGATGCCCATGGCTTTGCCCTGGTGCTGCGGCGGGTACCACTGGGAGGCGAGGGGCAGGGCCACGGCAAAGGACGCGCCCGCCATGCCAAGGAATACGCCGAGCAGCAGCGCCTGTTCATAGCTGTGAATGCCCAGTTGCCAGGCGCCCAGCAGCGCGGTGATGACGATGACCTGGCCGATGATCCCGGCAGTTTTTGGCGACAACTGATCGGCCAGCATGCCCATGATGAAGCGCAGCACCGCACCCGCGAGAATCGGCGTGGCGACCATCAGGCCCCGCTGCTGGGTGGTCAGGTGCAGGTCGGCGGCAATCTGCACGGCCATCGGGCCGAGCAGGTACCAGACCATGAAGCTCAGGTCGAAATACAGGAACGCTGCGAACAGTGTCGGTTTATGGCCGGCTTTCCAGAAACTCGTGTTCATCTACCACCTCATCTGCAGGGATTCGTGTTCGGTGGAGATGTCGCTCGCACCGCTACGGGTCAGGTCATGCAGGCGAAGCACCAGACCGGCACTCCACCCGCCCCGATGTGTTCAGGGCAAAAACGAAAAAACGCCGCAGCCCTGTGCGCTTTCGCGAAGGGGTGCGACGTCTTTGTCGTGAGTGGGCAACCGCCGTTGGCTACCTGTGATGTGTAGCTAGCAATACATGGGCCAAATGTGCGCCGCGAGCTGTGGGCTAGAGAAGGGTTGGGTGAAACCGTCTGGATCAAACAAGCACGGCCAGCCCGAAAATGGAAAGGCTCAGCCCAACAGCTCACTCATGGCAATGATTTGTTCCGCCACCTGAATCAGTTTCTGCTGCCGGCTCATGGCCTGGCGTCGCATCAGGGTGTAGGCCTCTTCTTCGTTGCACTGCTTCATCTTCATCAGCAGGCCCTTGGCCGTTTCGATGCGCTTGCGTTCGGCCAGTTGCTGGTCGCGGGCATGCAGTTGCGCGCGCAGGTCCTGATCGCTTTCGAAGCGGGCCATGGCCACGTCCAGAATCGGCTGCAGGCGCTGTGCGTGAATGCCTTCGACGATGTAGGCGCTGACCCCGGACTTGATCGCCTGACGCATCACGACCGGGTCGTGCTCGTCGGTGAACATCACGATGGGGCGCGGCAGATCGCGGGTCACCAGCACCACTTGCTCCAGCACATCACGGCCCGGCGATTCGGTGTCGATGAGGATCACGTCCGGGCGCACTGCCTGAACCCGCGCCGGCAGGTCGATGATCAGCCCGGATTCGTCGATCACCTCGAAGCCGGCCTCGGTCAGCGCCGCTTTCAGGCGACCGACCTTCTTGGGGGTGTCATTGATCAGCAGGATTCGCAGCATCTTGGCGTCTCCTCAGCGATCAGCATGAACGAGGGTGGCATCGGCCAGCGCGTGCAGCTTGAAGCTGCGGGCGTAACGCGCCGGGTCGCTGCCGTCCCAGATTTTGCCGTCGATCAACTGGCTGCTGCGCATCGGCGACGGCGGGACGGCGATGCCCAGTGCGTCGGCGGCCTCGCGGTACAGGTCGAGCTGCTGGACGCTGCGGGCAACGTCGAGATAATCCGGGTCTTCGCGCAGCAATCCCCAGCGGCGGAACTGGGTCATGAACCACATGCCGTCGGACAGCCAAGGCATGTTCACCTGACCGTGGCCATGGAAGCGGATCGCGTGGTGGTCGTGCCATCGGTTGCCGAGCCCGTCGTCGTACTCGCCCAGTAGCCGGGATTCGATGGCGCCGACCGGTGCATTCACGTACTCGGCGGCGCTGAGCAGCTGCGCGGTGCTGCGCCGGTTGTCGGTGCTCTCTTCGATGAAGCGACTGGCTTCAAGCACGGCCATTACCAGCGCCCGCGCGGTGTTCGGGTACTGCTCGGCAAATTCCAGGCTGCACGCCAACACCTTTTCCGGGTGATCCGGCCAGATGGCCTGGGAGGTCGCCAGGGTGAACCCCAGGTTCTGCTGAACGGCGCTGGCACCCCACGGCTCACCGACGCAAAAACCATCGATGCGCCCCGCCTGCAAGTGTTCAACCATCTGCGGCGGCGGCACCACCACGCTGTCGACGTCGCGCAGCGGATGAATGCCCTGGCTCGCGAGCCAGTAATACAGCCACAACGCATGATTGCCGGTGGGGAAGGTCTGGGCGAACGTCAGTTTTGAGTCGCTTTGGTGCGTGCGCCGATCGAGTGCCTCAGGAGTGGTCACGCCGGCATCCTGCAGCGCCCTCGACAGGTTGATGCTCTGGCCGTTCTGGTTCAGCCCCATTAGCACGGCCATGTTTTTTGCCGGCCCGGCCAGCCCCAGTTGCACGGCATAGACCAGACCGTAAAGGCTGTGGGCGGCGTGAAGTTCGCCGCTGACCAGTTTGTCCCGCAGGTTGGCCCACGATGTCTGCCGGTGCAGGTTGATGTGCAGGCCATAGGGCTGAGCGAAGCCCTGGGTCGCGGCGACGATCAGCGAGGCGCTGTCAGTCAGCGCCATGAAACCGAGGTCGACACTGGTCAGTTCCGGTGCATCGCTGCCGTTGACCCAGGCCAGCGAGGGGGTAAGCGTGTCATTCATGAGTGCCATTCCGCGTGGAGGCCGACGCGCTGGTCAGCGCTGCCGATCGTCCAAAAAAAACGCCGCCTCGCCCCGATTGAACCGGGGCGCCAGCGACGTCGTTGTCCTGTGTCTCGCTCCGCCATTGGATCGAGTCGATATAGGCACTAAGCAAGCCATATGCCAGCGGGAGCCGAGGTTGTAAGCAAAGTTCTCGACATGCCTCGCGCTTCGCCCGCACCGGCGTTTATAATCCGCCGCTGATCCCAGCCGCAATCGAGCCGCCCCCGCCCATGTATAACTTGGCCCGCCAGTTACTGTTCAAACTCTCCCCGGAAACCTCCCACGATCTGTCCATTGACCTGATCGGAGCGGGCGGGCGTCTGGGGCTCAACGGCCTGTTCAACAAGGCGCCGATGCAGTTGCCGGTGACCGTCATGGGCCTGCGCTTCCCCAACCCGGTCGGGCTGGCGGCAGGGCTGGACAAGAACGGCGCGGCCATCGACGGCTTCGCCCAACTGGGCTTCGGTTTCGTCGAGATCGGCACGGTCACGCCGCGCCCGCAGCCGGGCAATCCAAAACCGCGCGTATTCCGTCTGCCCCACGCCCAGGCGATCATCAACCGCATGGGCTTCAACAACCTGGGCGTCGACCATCTGGTGAGCCGGGTGCAGGCCGCGCAGTACAACGGCGTGCTGGGCATCAACATCGGCAAGAACGTCGACACGCCGGTTGAGCGCGCCGTAGATGACTACCTCATCTGCCTGGACAAGGTGTACGCCCACGCCAGTTACATCACCGTCAACGTCAGCTCGCCCAACACGCCGGGACTGCGCAGCCTGCAATTCGGCGATTCGCTCAAGCAACTGCTCGAAGCCTTGCGGGTACGTCAGGAAGCCCTGACGCTGATCCACGGCAAACGCGTGCCGCTGGCGATCAAGATTGCCCCGGACATGAGTGACGAAGAGACCGTACTGGTGGCCAGCGCGTTACTGGAATCGGGGATGGACGCGGTGATCGCGACCAACACCACCCTCAGCCGCAAGGGCGTCGAGGGCTTGCCCCACGGTGACGAAGCGGGCGGGCTTTCGGGCGCGCCGGTGCGCGAGCAGAGCACGCACATCGTCAAGGTGCTGGCGGGTGAGTTGGGTGGGCGCTTGCCGATCATTGCCGCTGGCGGCATCACCGAAGGCAGGCACGCAGCCGAGAAGATCGCGGCGGGGGCGAGTCTGGTGCAGATTTATTCGGGCTTTATCTATAAAGGGCCGGCGCTGATTCGCGAGTCGGTGGACGCGATCGCAGCGATGACTCGCCAAGCGGTCTGATCGCTGACGGCGTGAACAAAAAGAGGGGTTCCGACTGGAACCCCTCTTGGGCTTTAGCCCGCCGCCCGGGTGGGGCGTGCGTGGTCATGATGAAGCGATCAGGAATGTCGAAGAAGCTTTAGGTCAGGCCGTAACGTGAGGGTGGCGTCAGCCGACCGCGTGAAGTTCGTTGAGTCTGTGAATGCCCGCAGTGCCGGTCATACCGTCCCAGTTGTCGCCGCGTCCTTCTCGCCAGCCATTGATCCAGGCTTGACGCACTGACGGTAGAGTAAATGGGCAAAGCTCACGGGATTTACCGGATACGCCGTACTGGTATCCGCGCGAAAATGCTCTTTCCATCGGATCACGCTTAAGTCTTCTCATAGGGTTTTGCCCTCGTTTGTTGACTGTAATGTCCCTGGAGACCTCAGGTTGAGGTCCGGCAGAAAATCCTCTGCCGTTAGCAGCCCGCTGCCGGCGTCGCGGGCTTGAGGCCACCGCCGTTGCGGCGATGACCTTGGGTGATTTCTAACCAATGAGGGATACGCTGTGAATGATCGTTTTGTCATAAGAACGTAACCATTCAGGCATTACGACCATAAGCGCTGACGCGTTTCAGCGCAGTTTTGTCAGAGGGTCCCCTTGAACCGGGGCTTTCACGTGGCAGTGCAAGTGTTTCGCAATTGAGAGTGCTGGCCGTTTGCAGTCAGTGGAAAAACGACGAAGGGTCGGCGATGTGACTTTTTATTGCAGCCACCGTCGTGCTGAATAGTGGTTTTTTAACATCAAAACGTCGGCGTTGATGCGCTGGCGGACCGTCGCACTCGAAATGTATCGGTGCGAGGGAAAGGCACAAACTGTGTGCCGCGCAGGCGTCCTCCTTGAAAGGCGTCTGTTGGAATCGGGCCGGACAATGCGTTGTCCGGCCGCTATGGCCTTAGGCTCTGGAATACTCAATGTCGGACCGTTACGAACTTTTCCTCACCTGCCCAAAAGGCCTCGAAGGGTTGCTGGCGGAGGAAGCCACCGCCCTCGGTCTCGAGGAAACCCGCGAACACACTTCCGCCATCCGCGGCACCGCCGACATGGAAACCGCCTACCGGCTGTGTCTGTGGTCGCGTCTGGCCAACCGGGTGCTGCTGGTGCTCAAGCGTTTCCCGATGAAAGACGCCGAGGACCTCTACCACGGCGTGCATGACATCGAGTGGGCTGACCATCTGGAAGCGGAAGGCACGCTGGCCGTGGAGTTCAGCGGTCATGGTTCGGGCATCGACAACACCCATTTCGGCGCCTTGAAGGTCAAGGACGGCATCGTTGACCGCCTGCGCACGGCAGACGGCGTACGCCCGTCGGTGGACAAGCTCAACCCGGATCTGCGTGTGCACCTGCGTCTGGACCGCGGCGAAGCGATTCTGTCCCTGGACCTCTCCGGCCACAGCCTGCACCAGCGCGGCTACCGTCTGCAGCAGGGCGCCGCGCCGCTCAAGGAAAACCTGGCCGCCGCGATCCTGATCCGTTCCGGCTGGCCGCGCATTGCCGCTGAAGGCGGCGCGCTGGCTGACCCGATGTGCGGCGTGGGGACTTTCCTGGTCGAAGCGGCGATGATTGCCGCCGACATCGCGCCCAACCTCAAGCGCGAGCGCTGGGGTTTTTCGGCCTGGCTGGGGCACGTGCCGGCGATCTGGCGCAAGCTGCATGACGAAGCGCTGGAACGTGCGCAAGCGGGTCTGGCCAAGCCGCCGCTGTGGATTCGTGGTTACGAAGCCGATCCGCGTCTGATCCAGCCGGGCCGCAACAACGTCGAGCGCGCCGGCCTGAGCGAGTGGATCAAGATCTACCAGGGCGAAGTGGCGACCTTCGAGCCGCGTCCCGATCAGAACCAGACCGGTCTGGTCATCTGCAACCCGCCGTACGGCGAGCGTCTCGGTGACGAAGCCAGCCTGTTGTATCTCTACCAGAACCTCGGCGAGCGCCTGCGTCAGGCCTGCCTGAACTGGGAAGCGGCGGTGTTCACCGGTGCGCCTGACCTGGGCAAGCGCATGGGCATTCGCAGCCACAAGCAGTACGCGTTCTGGAACGGCGCACTGCCGTGCAAGCTGTTGTTGATCAAAGTGCTGCCGGATCAGTTCGTCACCGGCGAGCGTCGCACCCCGGAGCAGCGTCAGGCCGAGCGTGAGCAAGCCGCCTACGATCAGGCGCCGGACGAGCCGCAGGAGCGCCAGTACAACAAGAATGGCAACCCGATCAAGCCGACGCCGGCCCCCGCGCCGGTCATCGAGCAACCGCGCCTGAGCGAAGGCGGGCAGATGTTCGCCAATCGCCTGCAGAAGAACGTCAAGGCGCTGAGCAAGTGGGTCAAGCGCGAAGGCATCGACTGCTACCGTGTCTACGATGCGGACATGCCCGAGTACGCCATGGCCATCGACCTGTACCACGACTGGGTCCATGTTCAGGAGTATGTGGCGCCGAAGTCCATTGATCCGGAAAAGGCTTCGATCCGCATGTTCGATGCGCTGGCGGCCATCCCTCAGGCGCTGGGCATCGACAAGAGCCGCGTGGTGGTCAAGCGGCGCGAACGCCAGAGCGGCACCAAGCAGTACGAGCGCCAGAGCGCCCAGGGCAAATTTAACGAGGTCAACGAAGGCGGCGTGAAGCTGCTGGTCAACCTCACGGATTACCTGGACACCGGCCTGTTCCTCGATCACCGGCCGATGCGCATGCGGATCCAGCGCGAAGCGGCGGGCAAGCGGTTCCTCAACCTCTACTGCTACACCGCAACCGCCAGCGTGCACGCAGCCAAGGGCGGCGCGCGCAGCACCACCAGTGTCGATCTGTCGAAAACCTACCTGGACTGGGCGCGTCGCAACCTGTCGCTGAACGGCTTCTCGGACAAGAATCGTCTGGAGCAGGGCGACGTGATGGTGTGGCTGGAAGCCAGTCGCGAAGAGTACGACCTGATCTTCATCGACCCGCCGACCTTCTCCAACTCCAAGCGCATGGAAGGCGTGTTCGACGTGCAGCGCGATCAGGTGCAACTGATCGACCTGGCCATGGCACGTCTGGCGCCGGGCGGCGTGCTGTATTTCTCCAATAACTTCCGCAAATTCCAGCTCGAAGAGACGCTGGTGGAGCGTTATGCGGTGGAGGAGATCACCCAGCACACCGTGGATCCGGACTTTGCGCGCAACGGCAAAATCCACCGCGCGTGGAAGATCACCGCGCGCTGAGAGTAAATGGCAGGCTGAAGCGTCGGGATAACTGACGCTTCAGCCTGGGTTTCCCGAAGCCAATGCGCCTGCGTTTCGCACACACAGAGGCCACGCTTCTGATGATCAGCGCTGCACCGCCACGCACTTGATTTCCACCAGCAGGCCGGGCCGGGCCAGTTCGCTGACGCCGAGGCATGTCCATGGGCAGGTGCCGCGGGGGAAGACGCTGTCCTTCACTGCCCTGAACACGGGCATGTGACGGTGCAGATCAATGTGATAAGTCGTCAGGTCGACGACGTCTTCGAAGGTGCATCGTCCAGCGGCCAGCACGAGCCGCAGGTTTTCCCACGCGGCCAGGAATTGCTGCTCCGGGTCTTCGATGACTGTCAGCTCAGGGGTGCGACCGACCTGACCGGCGCAGTAAAGCGTTTTGCCGACCTTGACGGCAGGGGCATAGCCCGCGCGCTCGGCGAGTAGACGCATTTCGTCCGGGACGATGAGTTGACGGTCGGTCATGGGGTGGGCACTTTGAGTTTCGTTGGAGGCGCACGCTATCCCAGGTGGTTGATGTCCGTCCAGAGCGTGGGTGGCCTCTCGGTTTTCGAGAGGTGATGTGTGGCTGGCCCGAACGTCAGCGTTTTTCCGTTTTGCGTTGAGAGCGCAGAAAGAACGTCGGCGCGAAGTGTTCGGGTGGCAAAACCTTCCGCGCCTCCTTGCCCGGTAGTCCAGGATAAATCACACTCCGAACGCCAGGTCATGATCATCGGGAAAGGATGAGTCCATTTTTTGAGGCAAGGGAATGCGTAAATCAAGAGTCATCATAATAGCCACCCTGTCAGGGCTGATAGGGGCTGTTTTGCCCATGATAACGATGGCTTACATTTCCTGGGAAAGGGCCCTGGCCAAAGAACGAACGCATTTGGAGACCTACTCCGAGCGGGCTCTCAAAAATATTAGCTTGTCATTGCAGCAAGGACTCAACGTTATATCGGACATGGAGAACTGGTCCGGAACTCCGTGCTCTCCCGAGCATATTTCGTTGATGCGAAAAGCGACCGTGAACACCCGTGCGGTGGAAGAAATTGATTATCTTGAGCAAGGGTCGCTTGCTTGTACCTCATGGGGAGTCACGTCGATACTGTCTGGATCGACGACGTCGACCTATACCGATGCGGGAGGCTATAAAATCAATGTTCGCCTGATCCCGCGTGACCACGGGATCCAGCCGATTACGATCATCCATCGTGGTGCCTACAACGTACTTATAAATGCAGAAAGGCTGAGCGACATCATTCTGGATGATCGAATGCAGCTCGGGGTTTTTTACCAAGGTCAGTTAGTGAATATCTCTCGGGGCGCGGATGAAAAGACGATTTCCCGACTTGCTTCAAGTCAAGATCGAAATAATAAAGACTATCTCCATGCGGCTTCCACTCAGGACGACTGGTTCGCGCTTGTGATGGAGCCCATTACCAGCGTCGACACAAGCTTTTACAGCGAGCTGGCCTGGATGCTGCCGATTGGCATAGGTATCGGTTTCGTCGTCGTGCTATCCGTCATCCGAATCATGCGCATCAGACTCTCGCCGATGGCGGAGATGCAGATCGCAATCGCCCAGCGGGAGTTCACTGTTCACTATCAACCGATCATTGATCTTGAAACTGAACAATGTACAGGGGCCGAGGCATTGGTCCGATGGCTGAGGCCGGACGGAACGGTTGTGGCCCCTGATCAGTTCATTCCGCTGGCTGAAGAAACAGGGCTGATTTTGCCCATCACTGACCAAGTCATCCAGGGCGTCATCAGAGACATGGCGCAACTTCTGCGGGATAACCGTCATCTTCATGTCGCCATCAACATATGTGCAGATGATCTTAAATCTGGGCGTTTTCTTGACACGCTTGATCATGCATTGAAAGGCTCCATGATTGACAACAGTCAAATATGGATAGAGGCAACTGAGCGAGGCTTCATTGATGTTGAATCGGCCGTCGCGACACTTGAAAGAGCTCGGGCGCTGGGGTTCAAGATAGCCATCGATGACTTTGGTACGGGGTACTCCAGTTTGCAATATCTGGAGCGCCTTCCTGTCAATGTGCTCAAGATAGATAAATCTTTCGTGGACGCCATCGATAAATCTTCAGCGTCCAGCTCGGTGGTGACGCATATTATTGCAATGGCTAAAACACTGGGTCTGGACATTGTTGCCGAGGGGGTCGAGAGCCCCCATCAAGCAGATTACCTGCGAATGCATAAGGTAGATTACGCTCAAGGTTGGCTGTACTCGAAAGCATTGCCCTCCCATGATTTTCTGAACTTCATCAATGCCCAAAAAAACCGCTAGGGCATCTCCGCGATCTCACACAGGTCGAGGAGCTGGACATTGCCAGAAGCGGGGCACCTTGGCGGTGCCCGCTGCGCTGAGTTTCTGCTCAACAGGGATTAATGCACCGCCCACGAACGGGGTGCCGGAGTGTGGCTGAATTTGGAGATGCCTTTGACCCAGAACCGTCGATGAGGATTCTGGTCCGGCGGCAGCAACGGCTGGCTCGACCACTGGTGATGACGCTTGGCTTCATCGCGATACGCTTTCCACTCCATGGCCTCGGCGGTGTCCTGCGCGGCGCGTTCGTCATCAAACCAGCCCAAAACAGAAACTTCACCTTGATCGCGGCCATGCTCTACCAGCAGAAAAATGTTTGTGTACATACCTGTGCCTTTCACTGATCCGGTCCGACCCGACATTTCGGGCTCTACGAATAGCGTATCGACAGCGGCGGCGGAAAATTTAGCCTCGGGTTTCTCTGCCGGCTTTTGCGGTGTGACGCCCGGCGCCTTCCCGGCTAAAGCCGGTCCCACGGGACAGCGGCATCACTTTGGCAGCGGTGTGAGGATGTCAGCCTTGTCGTCCAGCAGAATGAACACCAGCAACTTCGCAGGCTGGGTTTCGCTGGCGTTTCGCGATTCGAAGTGCTTGGAGCCAGCCGGCTCGTACCACGTCTGGCCCGCCTTATAGGTGATCGCCTTGCCGTCGTTGACTCTCGAGATCACTTCGCCTTCCAGCACGTAAGCGATCGCGCTGCCGCTGTGGCTGTGGGCGATGGAGGCCTGGCCCGGCGTGTAATCGACGGTCAGGACCATAGCTTTTTTGCCCGGTGCATTGAGCATCGGGTGCTCTTCCAGCACGGTGACCTTTTCCTGCTCGGCATCGTGGGCCTGGACGCTCCCCACGGACAGCAAGCCGGCGAAGGCCAGCCAGCAGAGCGGGGCGGTGAGGAAATTGAGGGGTTTCATGAGCGGATCATCTGGCAGCAATTGATGACCACTACGCTAAGCCCGCCGATGCAACGCGGCTACGTCCAATTGCCCAGAAGATCACGGGACCAATGGCTGATCCCCAGAAACGAAAAAAGGGCCGAATCACATTCGGCCCTTCATCGTATTCAGCGTCGCCCCGGCGCAATCGCACTCAAGGGCATACGGTCATCACAACAGCGATTACTTGCTGCCGCTGGACCCGCTTGCGCCACCGCCAGTACCGCCGCCGCTGCCGCCCATGCCGTTGCCATTGGTCATGCCGCCGCCATCAGCGTCGGTGCGGTTGGTGCCGTTGGTGCTGCCCATGCCTTTGGTGCCTGGGGTCGACGTGCCTGGCGAGCTGCCGTCGCTGCTCTGACCGCTGGTGGAGGTGCTTGGCTTAGGACCGTTCTTGTCGATCGGATCGGTTGGGCCTGTGGAGCCTGCAAATGCGGAGCCAGTAGCAACAGCCATCAGGCCAGCGAGTGTCAGGGCAGTCAATTTTGTCTTGATCATGATGTGAATCCCTTTGTTGTCATGGATACCTATTGGTCAGTCGGGCAATGCAAGAGGTGCATTCGTCCCGACGAACGGTCATCCACGATCACTCAGGTTTGGCTATTTCGCGCGCAGCTCGTATCCCACCGCCAACGTCTGCAGATCAAAACGATCGGAAATGCTCGAGCAGTAGCTGGTCCTCGCCAGGAAGGCCCCGGGGCCGTTCAGATACGACTCGATGTCCTGCGCGCCTTCACACAGCGCTATCGTTCGACCCTTGAGCAACCCGCTGGCCTGCGCCGAGCGCAGCGCACCGTTGGGCGTCCAGTCGGCGACGATAAGCGCGCCTTCCGGAGCCGATTGTTCGTAACTGTGCACGAAGGTTTCCGCCGAGCGATCCCGCAGGTACGGCGCCATGAAGTAATGGATGTCGTCACGGAACGGCAGCGCTTCCTTGTGGGTCGGCAGCGCAACGGCGCCGCTGGCGTAAATCGCGTACACCGCGAGAATGGTCACCGGGCCGCTGAAGGGCAGGGCGTAAGCGACCACGGCGGCCTTGCGACGCGCCAGCCACGCCTGCACATGGATCACGCCGATGATGCTCAACAGCACCGCACCCGGCAGGAAAAACGTGAAACGATCGGTGACGTTGTACGACACCGCAAAGATGAAGTTCAGCACCGCCGCGCACCACAGCAGTCGCAGGCGCCGGCTTCTGGGGAACAGCACCAGCGCCACCAGTTGCGGGCCAAGTAACGACAGCAGCAGCAGCGCCACTGAGTTCTTTTCGTGCCACATGTCGTCGAAGCGAAACAGCGAGCCCTGCCAGCTTTGCTCGGTGGGGTTGTCGGGGATGCCGATCAGGTAACGATGGCCGATATCGATCAGGCTCAGGCCGTTCTGCATCTCCTGCAGAACACCGGGAATCGCCACCGCAAAGCCCAGCACAAACCCCGGAATCGTCACCAGAACCCGCGCCCTGTGCTGCCACACCAGTTGCACATACAGCGGGAACAGCACGATGAACGTCAGTTGATGAATGGCCGCAGCCAGCCCGGTGAGGATGCCGATGACGAACAACGCGGTGAGCAGGCCCAGACGCGATTTATCGCGAAAATGCACCATGTACGCCAGGGTCACCAGCAGCGTGTGCAGCAGGTAAACCTCGGCCTTGGTCGAGACCCAGAACACGCAATGGCACAACACCGCAGCGGCAATCGCCAGCAAGGCCTGCTGCGACGTGGCGCCGACGCCCTTGGCCAGACGGAAGATCGCCCAGCCCAGCGGGATCAGCAGCATCGAGTTCATGAAACTCAGCACCAACGGGCCGAAATTCGCGAACAGCGCCGTGGTGACGAACAGGTACAGCGGGTGATCCAGCGGCCCGAGGGTTTCGCTAAAGTAACGGCCTTCCGAGGCATCGGCGATGAAGATGCCATTGTCCATCCACTGAATCGGTCCGCTGGAGGCCAGAAAACTCCAGAGGACGGCGGCCACCGCCAGCAACAGGGGAATGCCAAACAACGCTCGATAACGTACTGCTGCCACCATGACTTGCACTCCTGTCCCTTAATCCCGTCGAAAAGCGTTATTGAATCGGTTGAACCCGAGGCGCCGATGCCTCGCCTTTGAGCCTGACCAGCATCACCGCGCCGATGGCCACGGCGAACCACAGCGTCGCCAGCCGAATCAGTACGGTGGCGGCCACGGCGTCGGCGCTGTTCATGCCTTTCCAGGCCAGCAGCCCGACCATTACCGCCTCCGCGCCGCCGAGGCCGCCGGGCATGAAGCTCACTGCGCCGGCCAGCATTGCCAGGGCGTAGACGAACACCGCGAAGGTCAGCGGGATGTCGGCGCCCATCCATTTCAGAATCCAGTCGAACGCCAGCGCCTCGGCGCTCCAGGCGACGACGCTGAGGGCGGTCAGGCCGAGCATCAGGCGCAGGCGATGGCATTGCTGCGCATGCACCAGCACCTGCAGCAGATGGCGCAGCAGCCCGAGCACCTTGCCGCCACCGGCCGGCACTGTTTCGGTGATCCGCTCAAGCAGGCGACGTTGCGACAGCACCACCAGCCCGACCGCCACCAGCGCCACGCCGACCACGATCATCGGCCACGCCTGGGGGTACAGCGACAGGCCGAACAGGGTCAGCAACACCACCGCAAACAGGTCCGAAAGCCGTTCGCTGAAAAACGCCGCGAAGCTCTGCGGGTAGGGCACGCCCCAGCGTTTCAGCAGCACGCCGCGCAAGGCTTCACCGGCCTTACCCGGCGTGGTGGTCAGGGCAAAGCCGGCCAGGTAAATGTTCAGGCTCGGCCGCCACGGCATCGGATGGCCGAGCACCTTCAGGTAGGTCTGCCAGCGGACAAAGCGCAGGCCATAATTGACCGACGACATGAACAGCGCGATGACAATGCCGACCAGCCCGACCTCGCTCACGGCGGCGCCCACCGCCTGCCAGCCGCCCCACAGCGAAAAGCCCAGATAGCCCAGCGCCGAACCGACCACCGACAGCACCACCGCGCGGTAGCGCCAGCCAGACAGGTGCGAAGGCTCTGTCACGGCTTCGCTCATAGATTCAGCCTCTTGAAGACCGGCTGCGGGATCGAGCGAATGACCAGCATTATCAGCGCCCAGAAGCCGGGTGCGTAGAGCGTCGGCACCTTGTTGGCGATGCCCTTGACGATGCGCTGGGCGACCTGCGCCGGTTGTGCCAGCAAGGCCGCCGGCAACGACAGCCCCTGGGTCATCGGGGTGTCGACAAATCCCGGCTTGATGGTGGTGACGTGTACGCCGACCTTGAACAGCCGCGCCTGCAAGCCTTCGCAGTAGGTCGACACCGCCGCCTTGGCGCTGCCGTAGAGGTAATTGGAAGGGCGGCCTCGGTCAGCCGCCACCGAAGAAATGATCGCCAGGCTGCCGCAGCGCTGGGTCTCGAACTGCATCGCCAGCACGGTCAGCAGGGCGATCACCGAGGTGCAGTTATTGGCGAATTCCTTGAGGGCCATGTGCACGTCGCGCTCGCAGGCCTTCTGGTCCGGCAGCGTGCCGTGGGCGATCAGGGCGATGTCGATCTGACCCAGGGCGGTCAGGCAGCGCCCCATCATCAGCGGGTGCGCCTCGATGTCGTTGGCGTCCATCTCGTGCAGCGTGACGTTGCTCGCCCCGCGCGCCTTGAGGTCAGCGGCGGTCTGCTGCAGCTTCTCGACGTTGCGCGCCACGAGGAAAAAATCGCTGCCTTCCGTGGCCCACAACCGTGCGCAGGCACTGGCGATGGCGGAGGTGGCGCCGATGATCAGGACTTTCTTCACGGCAGTTTTCATAGGATCACACGGCTCCAGAAACGGGACATCAAAGAGGGATCGCGCAGCGCTTCCAGCTGCTCCCAGGCGGGGTAGGCACGACGGAAATCGGCGCCGCTCATGTGGGCGTCCTTGGCCGGGTACAACCGCCCGCCGGCAGCGCGAACAATGTCGTCCAGACGTGGGAACAGAACGTTTTCCAGCGCCTCGCTCTGGGCAAAATCCAGCGCCAGCGAAGTGCCCTCCAGCGGGAACGACAGCAGACCCGGGGAAGCAATGTCGCCACAGCGCTTGAGCACGGCGAGGAACGAGCCCTGGCCGGCGTCGGCGATGGTGCGCAGCAGTTCGCCCATGGCGGCTTCGGCGTTCGCCGCAGGCACCACACACTGGTATTGCTGAAAACCCCGGCGGCCATAAATACGGTTCCAGTGCAGGATCCGGTCGAGGGGGTAGAAGAAGGGTTCGTAAGCGCTGCGGCCCTGCTTGCGCTGGCTGGGGTGCAGGCGCCAGTAGAGGCTGTTGAAGGCGCTGAGGGAGATTTTGTTGATCAGCGACACCGGCGGCGTCAGCGGCACGCTGAGCTTTTTGCGCTGACCGACGTCGAGGGAGCCGTACTGCGCGTGATCACCAACGATGAACACCCCGCGTCCGGTCTCGGCGCCCTTGGCCAGGCAGTCGACCCAGGCAACGCTGTACTCATGACGCGCGTCGAGCTCGGTCGACAGCGCAAAAAACTCGGCCAGATTGGCGAAGCGCACGGTGGTGGTGTCGATCTGGCTGGCGCGGATCGGCATCAGCTGAATCTGCGCCCAGTGAATGATCCCGGTCAGGCCGAGGCCACCGATGCTCGCGGCGAACAGGGCTGGATGATCTTCAGGCGAGCAGATCACTTCCGGCTCGCCATGGCGCAACAGGCCGAAGCCCAGCACATGACGGCCGAAGGTGCCGCGCACGTGATGGTTCTTGCCGTGAACGTCATTGGCGATGGCGCCGCCCAGCGTGGCGAACTGAGTCCCGGGCGTCACCGGCAAAAACCAGCCTTGAGGGATGGCCACGGCCAGCACTTCCGCCAGGGTGATGCCGGCTTCGGCCTTGATCACGCCGGTGGTCCAGTCGGCGTCGATCAGCCGGTCGAGCGAGCGCATGTGCAGCACTTCGTCGCTGGTGGCCAGGCAACTGTCGCCGTAGCTGCGGCCGTTGCCGTAGGGCAGGCTGCTACGATGGGCGCCGATCACGCGGTCCATCTGCGCCGGCAGTTCGTCCAGCCACACGCAGCCGTGACCGCGTTGCGGTCGATGGGGGAAACGTCCCCAGGAATACAACGGTGCGCTCATGCGGCGATCCAGAACATCATCAGAAATGCGGCGCCGATGAGTTGGCTGGTGCGGTCACGGATGGCGAACACCACCGGGTCTTCGTTCATCTGCCCGCGATGGGTCAGCATCCACACCCGCGTCACCCAAAACAGCAGCAGCGGGCAGGCCAGCCAGATGATGTGCGGCGTGACGTACAGCTCGGTGGTTTTCGCGTCCTGGATGTACAGCGCCAGCACCATGACCGCGAGGTAACCCGACGACGCCCCCAGCGAGGCGATCATGTCCAGGTCGCCGGGGTGGTAACCGCGCCCGCGGGCCAGGGTATTCACCTCCCGGGCGCGGGCATCGCGCAGCTCGGCGTAGCGCTTGACCATCGCCAGGCTGAGGAAAATGAACATCGAGAACGCGAGGATCCAGAACGTCAGGGTCAGGCTGAACGCCGCGACGCCGGCAATGATCCGCGCGGTGTAGAGCATCGCCAGGGCAATCACGTCCCAGGCCATCAGGCGTTTGAGCCTCAGCGAATACGTCAGCGTCAGGCCGTAGTAGGCCGCCATCACCGCCGAAAACTGCCACGGCAGCAGCAACAGCGCGGCGCCAAAGGCCATCGCCAGCAGCGTCGGCACCATCACCAGTCCGGTCTTGATCGACAGACGCCCACTGGCGAACGGCCGGTTGCATTTGCTCTTGTGGTGGCGGTCGTCGCACAGGTCCAGCAGGTCGTTGAGGATGTAGACGCTGGAGGCGCATAGGCCGAAGCAGAGGAAGGCGATGACCCCGTCGCGCATCAGCTCGAACTGCGCCAGGCGATGGGACGCCAGCAGCGGCACGAAGATCAGCGCGTTCTTCAGCCACTGGTGAAGGCGCAGGGCCCTGCGCCAGTCGCGCAGGCTTGGCGTGTTGCTATGAATGGTCGGTTCGACGCGCACTTGCGCGTTTACTTTTGCTTCCACACCGCGATCGGGGTTGACCACATAGGCCTGGCGGGACACATCCCATATGGGCAAATCATCTTTCGAGTTGCCCACGTAATCGAAACCGCCCTCGCCGAAGTGCGCAACTAACAGGTCGCGCTTGTTGTTGCCGGACAAGTTGCGGTTGGTATTGGAGGCCAGCACCAGATCAAATAACTGCAGGTGATCGGCGATGCGCTCGGCCAGGCTGACATGACTCGCCGTCGCCAGCACCACCATTCGGCCGGTGTCGCGTTCGCGCTGGATCATCTCGAGGATCTGCGGATCGTACGGGAGCACCGAGACGTCTATTTCGGAGTTGAGGGCCAGGCCTTCCTTGAGCGCGGCCTTGCCTTTGAACAGCCATCCCAGCATTTTCAGGGCTTTCAGCGGCTGGCCTCGAACAAACGCCATGGCCGTTTCCATGAGCAGATCCGAGCGCAATAACGTGCCGTCGAGATCAACTACCAACGGTGGGGAAGTTTCGAGAACTCGTCCCTGAATTCTGGCCATAGTGAGTGCTCCTGTAGGGTCACAGGACTATAAACAAAATAGGATTTTCACAACTTCATTTAAATTAAAGGGGCTCGCCCGGCACGTCGGCGAAGTGGCGTCAGAATAAAATTGGGCATTTTTGAGGAAAGTCTGCGGGATTGTTTCTCGTTAATAAGCCGAGCGCTGCCGGGGAATTGGCGACTAACTAATGACTTTTCGAGAGTGACGGTTTAGTGCCGTATTCAATTCGTCGATTCACGTCTGTCTGGATTCAGCGTGCTCCCAGGGGGCAGCGCCAGAGGCTGATCTCGGAACGGCGCTGTCGTTTCGACTCACATCGCAGTCATAATGACTCGCCCTTGCACCCCTTTCCCATGCCATGACCGGGAGCTTCCATGACCCATCCTTTGCTGCTGGCGCTGATTCCGCTGGTTGCCGACGTGTCCCGGGACCTGCCGGACGATGAGCGCTACCGCCGGTTGCTGCGGTCGCTGCGCCAGCTTTTTCCGTGTGACGCCGTGGCGTTGCTCAAGCGGGAGGATGAGGTGCTGGTGCCCTTGTCCGTCGAGGGCTTGAGCCCGGACACGTTGGGGCGACGATTCCGGCTGGGGGAGCACCCGCGGCTGGACATCATTCTGCAAAACCGCGAACCCACGCGTTTTTCCACCGACTGCGACCTGCCGGACCCTTATGACGGGCTGGTCGAAGGCGTGCATGGCGATCTGGAGGTGCACGATTGCCTCGGCTGCCCGCTGTATGTGCAGAACACGCTGTGGGGGGTGATTACGCTGGATTCTGTTGATCCGGCGCGCTTTGGCCGGGTTGATCTGGGCGATCTCCAGGCGTTCGCCAGCCTGGCGGCGGCCACCGTGATGGCCAGCGAGCGGATCAGCCAACTGGCGCGCGGCTTTGAGGATCAACGCCACTTGGTCGAGGTGTACAAACGTGCCGCAGGCGGACGCGGGCCCCGGGAGCTGATCGGGCAAAGCCCGGTGCACAAACGTTTGCAGCAGGAAATCCAGTTGGTGGGCAACAGCCCGCTGACGGTCTTGATCACCGGCGAAACCGGTGTGGGCAAAGAGCTGGTCGCCGAGGCCATCCACCTGCAGTCACCCCGGGCACGAAAGCCGCTGATCAGCCTCAATTGCGCCGCGCTGCCGGAACAGCTGGTGGAAAGCGAGTTGTTCGGTCACGTCAAAGGGGCGTTTTCCGGCGCGGTCAGTGGGCGCAGCGGCAAATTCGAGCTGGCCCACGGCGGTTCGTTGTTCCTCGATGAGGTGGGCGAGCTGCCGCTGCCGGTGCAGTCGAAGTTGCTGCGGGTGTTGCAGAGCGGCCAGTTGCAGCGGGTAGGGTCTGATCAGGAGCATCGCGTGGACGTGCGGATCATCGCCGCGACCAACCGTGATCTGGCAGAAGAGGTGCGCGCTGGTCGCTTCCGCGCGGATCTCTATCACCGCCTGAGCGTTTACCCGCTGGTGGTGCCGCCGTTGCGCGAACGGGGTCGCGATGTGTTGCTGCTGGCGGGGTATTTTCTGGAGGAGAACCGGGCGCGGATGGGGCTGCGCAGTTTGCGCATGAGCCCGGCGGCGCAGGCGGTGCTGTTGGCGTATCCGTGGCCGGGGAACGTGCGGGAGCTGGAGCATCTGATCAGCCGCGCGGTGCTCAAGGCGCTGTCGGGGCACGGCGAGCGGCCGCGGATTCTGACGATCGAGGCGGAGGTGTTGGGGCTTGATGAGTTGCGGGTGGCGGCACCTGCTTTGGCGCAGGTGCACGGCGCCATGCCGGTGATTCAGCCGGGGGAGGGGTTGAAGGAGGCGGTGGACGGGTTTCAGAAGCGGTTGATTGGTGAGGCGCTGGAGCGGCATCAGGGGAAATGGGCGGACATGGCGCGGGAGTTGGGTGTTGATCGGGCTAACCTTAGTCGCCTGGCCCGGCGACTGGGGATTCGGTAGGTTTTTTTGGATCGGGGGTGTCAGAAATTTTGTGTTCGGGCATAACATGAGTAAGAGGTGCATGTATGCCAACCAAAAAGAAACCTGCGTTACGCGAGCTACCCAAAATCCCTAAAGAGCTGCT
>NZ_JBTOQG010000003.1:0-231854 GCF_055283955.1 Pseudomonas sp. HP_12 | reverse complement strand
GTTCCTGCCTTCACAAAATTTAGTTCTTTGGGGGTCGGGGGCGGCGGTGGGGTGGGGTGCCCGCCCCCCACCACCCCCCCCCCCCCCCCCCCCCCCCCCCCCCCCCCCCCCCCCACTCCTACAAGGAGGGCGCATTACCGCCCCAGATACACCTCAATCACCCGTTCATCCGCCTGCACGTCTTCCAGCGATCCTTCTGCCAGCACGCTGCCCTGGTGCAGGACGGTGACATGGTCGGCGATGGTGCCGACGAAGCCCATGTCATGCTCGACCACCATCAGCGAGTGCTTGCCAGCCAGGCTCTTGAACAGCTCGGCGGTGAATTCGGTTTCGGCGTCGGTCATGCCAGCGACGGGCTCATCGAGCAGCAGCAATTGCGGGTCCTGGACCAGCAACATGCCGATCTCCAGAAACTGTTTCTGGCCGTGGGACAACAGCCCGGCGGGCCGTGACATCGACGCGGTCAGGCGAATGGTTTCCAGCACCTCGTCGATGCGGTCGCGCTGTTCGCCGTTGAGCTTGGCCCGCAGGCTGGCCCACACCGATTTGTCGGTCTTCTGCGCCAGCTCCAGGTTTTCGAACACGCTCAGCGCTTCGAACACCGTGGGTTTCTGAAACTTGCGCCCGATCCCGGCCTGGGCGATCTGCACTTCGCTCATCTTGGTCAGATCAAGGGTTTCGCCGAACCAGGCCTTGCCGTGACTGGGGCGGGTCTTGCCGGTGATCACGTCCATCAGCGTGGTCTTGCCCGCACCGTTGGGGCCGATGATGCAGCGCAGCTCGCCAACGCGGATGTACAGATTCAGATCATTGAGAGCCTTGAACCCGTCGAAACTGACGCTGATGTCTTCCAGAGTCAGGATCGTGCCGTGCAAGGTGTTCAGCCCCTTGCCGGCAACCTGCCCGAGACCGATGGCGTCGCGGCTGGTACCGGCATCGCTGTTCGGGTCGAGCACCGGATCGAATGCGGGCGTCGGAGTGCTTTTCATTGCTCGCCCCTTTTCTTGATCAGGCCGATCACGCCTTTGGGCAGATACAGCGTCACCACGATGAACAGCGCGCCGAGGAAGAACAGCCAGTATTCAGGGAAGGCCACGGTGAACCAGCTCTTCATGCCATTGACCACACCGGCGCCTAGCAGCGGGCCGATTAGCGTGCCGCGACCGCCCAGGGCGACCCAGACGGCCGCTTCAATGGAGTTGGTCGGCGACATTTCGCTTGGGTTGATGATGCCGACCTGGGGCACATACAACGCCCCGGCCAGGCCGCACAACACCGCGCTCAACACCCAGACGAACAGTTTGAAGCCGCGCGGGTCGTAGCCGCAGAACATCAGGCGGTTCTCCGCATCGCGCACGGCTGTCAACACGCGACCGAACTTGCTGCGCGCCAGACGCCAGCCGACGAACAGGCTGCCCGCCAGCAACGCCACTGTCAGCAGAAACAACACCGCGCGGGTGCCTTGGGAGGTGATGCTGAACCCCAGAATGCTGCGAAAGTTGGTGAAGCCGTTGTTGCCGCCAAAGCCGGTTTCGTTGCGGAAAAACAGCAGCATGCCGGCGAAGGTCAGGGCCTGGGTCATGATCGAGAAGTACACGCCCTTGATCCGCGAACGGAAGGCGAAGAAGCCGAACACCAGTGCCAGCAACCCCGGCGCCAGCACCACCAGGCACATGGCCCAGAGGAAATGCTGCGTGCCGACCCAGTACCACGGCAGTTCGGTCCACGACAGAAAGGTCATGAACGCCGGCAGGCTGTCACCCGACGCCTCGCGCATCAGGTACATGCCCATCGCGTAACCGCCCAAGGCGAAGAACAGCCCGTGGCCCAGGGACAACAGGCCGGCGTAACCCCAGACCAGATCCAGCGCCAGCGCGACGATCGCGTAGCAGAGGATCTTGCCCACCAGCGTCAGCGTGTAGGCCGACACCTGCACGCCGTTGCTTTCAGGCAGCAGGGACAACAACGGCAGGGCGATCAGCAGGGCAAGAATGACCGCGCCGACCGCGACTGTGACTTTGGTGCCGGCGCGTTGCGCGGCAGTGACCATCAATGGCTGATTCATCAGTCGATCACCCGTCCTTTGAGTGCGAAGAGGCCTTGCGGACGTTTCTGAATGAACAGAATGATCAGCGCCAGGATCAGGATCTTGCCCAGCACCGCGCCGATCTGCGGTTCAAGGATCTTGTTGGCGATGCCCAGCCCGAAGGCCGCCGTGACGCTGCCGGCCAGCTGACCGACGCCCCCGAGCACGACCACGAGGAAGGAGTCGATGATGTAGCTCTGGCCCAGGTCAGGGCCGACGTTGCCGATCTGGCTCAGCGCCACGCCGCCCAGACCGGCGATGCCGGAGCCGAGCCCGAAGGCCATCATGTCGATGCGCCCGGTGGGTACGCCGCAGCAGGCGGCCATGTTGCGGTTCTGGGTGACGGCGCGCACGTTGAGGCCCAGGCGCGTTTTGTTCAGCAGCAGCCAGGTCAGCACGACGACAAACAGCGCGAACGCAATGATGACGATGCGGTTCCAGGGCAGCACGAGGTTGGGCAGCACTTGAATGCCGCCCGACAGCCATTCCGGGTTGGCCACTTCGACGTTCTGCGCGCCGAACACTACGCGGATCAACTGAATCAGCATCAGGCTAATGCCCCATGTCGCCAGCAATGTTTCCAGCGGGCGACCGTACAAGTGGCGAATGACCGTACGCTCCAGCGCCATGCCGATGCAGGCGGTGACGAAAAACGCGATCGGCAGCGCCACCAGTGGATAGAACTCAAGGGCGCCGGGGGCGTAGCGCTGAAACATCATCTGCACGACGTAGGTGGCGTAGGCGCCGAGCATCAGCATCTCGCCGTGGGCCATGTTGATCACACCGAGCAGGCCGAAGGTGATCGCCAGTCCCAGCGCCGCCAGCAGCAGAATCGACCCGAGCGACAGGCCGGCGAAGGCTTGCCCGAGGATCTCGCCGAACATCAATTTGCGTTTGACCTGAGCCAGGCTGGTTTCGGCCGCCAGGCGCACGGTAGCGTCGGTTTCGACGTTGGGTTCGAGCAGGGTTTCGAGACGGGTGCGGGCCAGTGGATCACCGGTTTCACCGAGCAGACGCACGGCGGCGAGCCGCACGGTGGGGCTGATGTCGACCAGTTGCAGATTGGCCAGCGCCAGGGTCAGGGCGGCGTGAACGCTGTCGTCCTGTTCGCTCGCCACTTGCTGCACCAGCAAGGGCAACTGCGCCGGACGGGCGCTTTTTTGCAGGACCTGCGCGGCGGCCAGACGGACTTTCGGGTCGGCGGCTAAAAGCTGATGGCTGGCCAGCGCGGTATTGATCAGGCCGCGAAGGCGGTTGTTCAGGCTGATGGCTTGGGGCGCATCGGGGTTGGGTGCATCGGCCACCGCGGGGGCGTCCGGGTCGACGGCGATAAAGCTGTCGCCGTTCTGGATGAACGCCCGGTTGCTGCTGTCGGCAGCGACGCGGCCATCCTGCAGGGCAACCAGCAACTCGACGCGCGCCGGGTCAGGCCTGGCGGCCCAGCTTTCCAGCAATTGGGCGCGCTCGGAGGAGTCGGCCGCAACAAAGTCGCCGGCCTCGCTGGCGTGGGCGGCGAAGGGCAGCCACAGGCACAGCGCGAGAATAAGGTGGTGGAAGTATCTGGGCATATCGAATCCTGAGAGCACCCGCATGACGTAACGTCAGACGGGGAACCTGTAGGAGTGAGCTTGCTCGCGATGGCGGTATACCAGCCGACATCATCGTCACAGGCAGATCGCAATCGCGAGCGAGCTCACTCCTACAGGGATAGGTTCAGCCGGAACATTTCAACCGACCGTTTACCCTGTTTTCCTTAGTTGCTCTTCACCGCGTAGTCAGGCTTTTTGTCGTTGCCCGGAATGAACGGGCTCCACGGCTGGGCGCGAATCGGTTCTTTGGTCTGCCAGACCACATTGAACTGACCGTCGGCCTTGATCTCGCCGATCATCACCGGCTTGTGCAGGTGGTGGTTGGTTTTGTCCATGGTCAGGGTGAAGCCTGACGGCGCGGCGAAGGTCTGGCCGGCCATGGCTTCGCGGACTTTATCCACGTCGGTGGACTTGGCTTTCTCGACCGCTTGCGCCCACATATGGATACCCACGTACGTGGCTTCCATCGGGTCGTTGGTCACAGCCTTGTCGGCGTTCGGCAGGTTGTGCGCCTTGGCGTAGGCCTTCCAGTCGGCGACGAACTTGGTGTTGACCGGGTTCTTCACCGATTCGAAGTAGTTCCACGCGGCCAGGTTGCCCACCAGCGGCTTGGTGTCGACGCCGCGCAATTCTTCTTCGCCGACCGAGAAAGCCACCACCGGTACGTCGGTGGCTTTCAGGCCCTGATTGCCCAGCTCTTTATAGAACGGCACGTTGGAGTCGCCGTTGACCGTGGAGATCACAGCGGTTTTGCCGCCTGCCGCGAACTTCTTGATGTTCGACACGATGGTCTGGTAATCGCTGTGACCGAACGGGGTGTAGACCTCTTCGATGTCCTTGTCCGCCACACCTTTGGAGTGCAGGAACGAGCGCAGAATCTTGTTGGTGGTGCGCGGGTAGACGTAGTCGGTGCCCAGCAGGAAGAAGCGCTTGGCCGCGCCGCCGTCTTCGCTCATCAGGTATTCAACCGCAGGAATGGCCTGCTGGTTAGGCGCGGCGCCGGTGTAGAACACGTTCGGTGACATCTCTTCGCCTTCGTACTGCACCGGGTAGAACAGCAAGCCGTTCAGCTCTTCAAAGACCGGCAACACCGACTTGCGCGACACCGAGGTCCAGCAGCCGAACACCACGGCGACCTTGTCCTGGGTCAGCAACTGGCGGCCCTTCTCCGCAAACAACGGCCAGTTCGACGCCGGGTCGACCACCACAGGCTCAAGCATCTTGCCGTTGACGCCGCCCTTGGCGTTGATTTCATCGATGGTCATCAGCGCCATGTCCTTGAGCGAGGTCTCGGAGATGGCCATGGTGCCGGACAAAGAATGCAGAATGCCGACCTTGATGGTCTCGGCCGCCTGAGCGGTCCAGGTCAAACCCATCGCTGCGATCGATGCAGACAAAGTGAACGCTTTCAGCAAACTACGACGCTTCATTGGCTAGCTCCATTCTTTGATTTTTTTAGACGACGGCTGTTGGCGGTGCAGAGTTGAGTCTGCTTAGGCTTTAGCAAACGCTGGGCCAAGGCCGCGCGCGTCGGAAAATGGAATGAAAAAGTCGCTTGCACAGGGCGCCCCGCACCAATGTGGATCGGTGCGAGTCAGGTGGTGCGTCAGGTGCGCCCAACTGGTGCGATCCCTTTGGAGCCGCACGGCTGGGTGGTCTGACGCGATTGGCGAGAAGGGCTACCTCACAAAAAGCTCACGCTCGCCGGTGAACAGATCGAATGTTTCGTACACCAGCCTGTCCGGCGCGGTGAAATAGGCGAACGTTTCTCCGTTCACCTCTCTGAACGCCCTGAGTTGCAGGCGGGTGCCGGGCGGGATGGCGACGTGATCACCGAGGAAGCCCGAGAACATGTTTTTCTTCGGAACCGACGGCGCGAAGATCAGAAACACCGGATGCGTATTGCTCGGCGCCGGGTCAGTCACGAAGCTGTCGAGGCTCCAGCGCACGGCATTGGTTCGGCTGATCGACGCCGATTGCACGCCCGCATCCACGAACACCGCACCGAGCTCGCGTCGCAATTGCTGCAGGCCCTCGTCTGTTACGTGCGCGGCGCGGAACGCATCGCCTTTCCATGAGCGCAGGCGGTGGAACTGGTTGAGGAATGCCTGCGTGCGGGGTGTTCGCGCGCCGCTTCTCAAGAGTCGGTTGATCTCGGCCGAGCCGCCTTCGATATAGTCGAGCAGCTCGGGGTAGAGCTCCGCTTTGGCGTGGTTCGCGAGGGCCAGGAAGCGCGGTTCATCAAGGGACGGTTCAGTGATGGAAATGCCTTCGATTGGGGTAGGCCATCCGTTGAGCAATCGGCTCAAGTCATGCCGGGCCTGTCGGTCGGCCTGTGGACTCAGGCGCACGACCGGTTGCGAGACCTTCTTCCAGCCCCCGGCGCTTGACCGGACGACATATTCATCCTCATGGATCAGTAGCGCTGGATCCCGAGGATAGGGGCGATACAGGCGAGATCGTCCGAACAGGTTGAAGCGTCGACCCACGTAACCCGTTTCAGAGCCGAAGGTGATTTCGGTGAATTTGTTCGGGTCCAGCCGCGTGACCATGCCCGACTCCGCAAAGAAGGGCGCACCAGCGGGTGACAGCATATAGCCGATTTGCACCTGCCCATGGCGTCCGGTACGGCGGACCAGATGCGGGCGTTTTATCATCGCCAGTTGAGGCCCCTTCAGCGCTGCGGCGCTTGCTCGACCAATCCCGGCAGTCAGCAAATAACCGGCCGCGTCCGTAAACTCTTGGGCTGCACCCTCCCAGTCGTCTTCATCCACTTTTTGAAAGCCGCTCCAGGCGTTGTAAAGGCCCAGCCCCAGTGCGAGCGGAACCATGACCGGCGGGGGCAACAGCAGCAGTGCGATGCTCACGACCATGTCGAATACCTGCTTTCGGGAATTGCCACCACCAGGCTGGACCAACAGGGATTTCGCTTCTTCTTTCAGTTGGCGGATCCTGATCCTGAAATGCTCGTCAAACAGATCGCCCGTCTGCGTCACGAAGACCACTGGCTTTATCAAATGGGACGGGGCGGGAAATGGACCTGGCAGCGACGTCAACGCGTCTGGAAAGCGCCAGTGCTTGAGCCACTCCTCATAATCGAGCATCACCCGGGCCAGGCGCCTGTCGGCCAATGGCATCAACCTCGCCACGTAGGATTTGTACACGTCTTGTTCCAGAAACGCCTGGGTGAGATGGAACATGCTGTCAAAGGTGCGGAACACCACGTTATCCGGCGCGTTAAGCGTGCAAAGGGTCAGAGGCCCCTTGTCGAATTTGCCGACCGGGGCAATCAGCATGATGTCCGGGATTTTTACCCCGCTGATCTGCAGTAATCGCACCTCGATCCTGACCCCGCCCACCCCCTGACGCCGCTGTGAATCGGGACCGTCCAGTACCGCTTTGATCCAGGCCAGCCGGTTTTCAGGAAAGCCGTTCAGCTCACTCTCGATATACGCCATGCCCAGGCGCGCCAACAGCAACTCGCGGTGCTGATGCTTCAACTGGTCAGCGAAATCAGAGTGGTCAAAGTGTTCGGCAAGGTAGTCATCCAGTCGCTTTGGCATGTCGATTCGCGCCAGCAGCTCGCGCGTGAATTCTGCGGAGAGACCCGGTACTTCTGCACCGTGCCCGTCTGCAGCCCGCAACTCGCTGGCATCCTGAGCGGTCACCCGCAGTGCGTTGTCGTGGGCCAGGGCGTGCAGTGAGAAGGTCTGCGAGTGAGTCTCGGTTTCCATCACGGTGATAGGGTAAAAGCGCACCGGGATGGGCTGGTGGAACATCGCCGTTACCACAATCTGTCGGGGCGACAGTTGAATGTTTTTCTCCGCCAGTGCGGCGCTGACCGTCGCATCGGCGTAAGCCCTCAGGACGTGCAGACTGTCAGCTTGTGGTGTGTTGAAGTGATCAAGGCTGATGCGCCGGATTGCGCGGATCGCCTGCGCGTACACCGTCGCGTGTCGCGCCCATTCGACGTGCTGATCTTCATTCATCCGTTGCCACCACTCAGGCATCTGCTCGCGCACCACATCGCAATCCAGCAGGCGCTCGATGCGGTGGTTATCGAACAGCTGTTCCGAGGCCATCAGCTCGAAAATCAGCCGCTGGAATGAGGGTTGATCCAGCCTGAGGGACTGAGCGATTTTCACCGCGTGATCAAAGTCGGCCTTCTGTTTGATGATCTGCAATGTCAGCAGCAGGCTCATGAAATTGTTGCCCAGCCTCTGCAAGCTCCAGCGCAGAGCGGGCTGCGCGTTTTCAACGCCGGGAAGCGCCAGTGCCACTACGTCATCGAGCGTGAGATGGCTCAGCAGCCGACCGCGTTGAGTGTCCTCGGCAAGGCGTCGGGTGAGAGTCTCGGTGAGCTGATGCAGTGAATCGAATCGCTCCAGACTGTCGGCGGGGGTGTACAGAATGACCTCGCCCAGTGACGCGTCGTCGGTTGCCGGAACCTGATCGCTGCGTTGTTCGGTGATCACAAACGTGCCGGTCAGAGGAAACAGCGGACCGTCGCTCCTACCCAGCGACAAGCTGAACACATCGTATTTCTGCAACGGCTCGGGCGAGGTGTCGACGCCGTAATCCAGCGTGTCGTTAAGCATGCTGTGCAGATGCGGCTGAAACTGGCCGCGCTCGACACGCATCTGGCCTTCCAGCCTGAGCAGTTGAACCCGGTCGGCGAGAAAGTCATCGCGCCGGGTTTTGCCGGAAGGCTGAATCTCTGCCCAGTGATCCGAGAGCCGTTGCTTGTACCGCTCGGTCAGCGTTTGTGCGACGCAGGTGTACAAAGTGGCCAGCGCGTCGCGGTCCAGTCCGCCAAGGGAGGGCGTGTCAGCCGAAGGAAACTCTGTGGCGTAGAGCCCGGCAGACTCGACGTTCTGCCATTCAAAGAGCCCGGTGAAATGGGCTACCAGGCTGGCAAGCAGCGGGTAACTGCTGATGGTCGCCGTTGCGGCAGGTTGCGGGTTTCGCTCTCGGCAGACGAGCCGCGCACTGGCGCAATCAACCACAAGACCGGGATGGGACAGGCGAAGGCATTCGGTGAACGTCTGTTCAAGGGCCTGGGTGAAATCGGGCAGCTCGTAGCGTGTCAGCGCGGGGCTGTCAGCGATGGGTGTGGAGGTGGACGTAGTTGAGGGAGTGACGGTTGTGGGATTCATGGTGCCTGTTCATTGCATGGGGGATGATTCGCAGAACCGTTGGGTTCGGCAACTCATTGCATGGAGTCAGGGCTTGGGGCGTGCGTCTGTAGGCACTCTCTGGCCTGAGCGCGAAGGGAAAGCGACCAGGCAAGTAGGATTTTTCGGGGAAGAAAGGCAGCGCTCAGTGAGCAGATAAAACAGGTGCGGAGCCTGAAACCCGAAATGAGGAGGAATTCATCACTAAACCACCCAAAAGAGGTTCCAGGCCCCGCGAGACGCAATCTAAGCTGTTGTCGCCATTTTGGCAAAGCGCGAACGCACTATTCGATCGAGCAGCCACACCGCCAGCATCGAAACGCCCACCAGTGGGAAGGCCACGCCCAGCACGATCATCACCGCCGTCGCAGTTTTCCAGCGCTGCAAGTCATGGCGCAAAGGCGGAACGCCAAAGCCGTTCTGCGGGCGACGCTTCCACCAGATCACGATTCCGCTCACCGAACTCAGCAGCACCATCAGGCAGATGAACAGAATCAGCAGCTGGTTCACCCAGCCGTACATCTTGCCTTCGTGCAGCATCACGCCCAGTTCAGTGGCCTTGGACACCGTGCTGTAATCGCTGTAACGCACATCCGCCAGCACTTTGCCGCTGTACTGATCGACGTGCAGCGTGGCGTCATTTCGCGGGTCGTCGGCGAACACGGAAACGGTGAATACGCCGTCAGCCGTTTTCGGTTGGGTGATGCTGTAGCCCGGCTCGATATGGCGCGCCTTGGCAATCTCCACCACCTGCTGAAGGGAGATGCCCGGCGCTGCGGGAGCGCTGGACATGTGCATGTGATTCATGTGCTCGGCGTGATCCCCGGACGACACCGGCATCGGCGTGTTTTCAATGGCCCACGGCACGGTTTGCACGCTCGCGCTGTTCAAGGCGCCCGCTTGCTTGTCCGACTTGGGTACGTCATTCCACATGGCCGCCGGAAAGGTGTTCCACACGTTGGCATAGACCTTTCCCCACATGCCGGTCCAGGTCATGCCGCTCAGCAGCATGAACAGCAGCGCCACCGAACCCCAGAATCCGGTCACCGCGTGCAGGTCGCGCCAGAGAATGCGACCACGCGCGGTGAGGCGAGGCCAGAGCACGCCGGCCGGTGATCGCCCTCGCGGCCACCACAGATACACACCTGAAACCACCAGCACGATGCCCCAGCCAGCGGCCAGTTCCACCAGCCGGTCACCGACGGTGCCAATCATCAGTTCGCCGTGCAGTTCGCGCGCGATGGCTTGCAGGTTTTGCTTCGCGTCCTGGGTACCGAGCACCGTGCCGCTGTACGGATCGATGAACACGTTCACGTCGCGGCCGTCGTTTTTGACCACGAACTGCGCGCTGCCCTCGGCATTCAGCGGCGGCAGGTACTTGCTCACTTGCGCCTGTGGATAAGCGGTCAGCACGCGCTTTTGCAGGTCATCGGCACTGAGTGAGTGGTGGGCGGGTTGGACTGTCAGCAGGTCGCTGTACATCAGCGCGTCGAGCTGAGGCTTGAACAGGTAAATGATCCCGGTGACCGCCAGCAGGATCATGAACGGCGCGACGAACAGGCCGGCATAGAAATGCCATCGCCACGCCAGGTTGTAGAAAGACACATTCGGTTTGGACATGGTGCAACGCTCCCGTCAGGGAAAACACGGCGCAACCCGCTGGCGGCCGGGAAGCCGTCAGCGGGTACGAATCAATTTTGTGGTGTTCAGGCGACTGACGAGAGGGGCGGCGCGCGACTGCGAGCGTTGGGGAAGACGTTGCGCTGAGCGTGGCCGTGTTGCGGGGCCTCGTTGTAGAAGTCCGCGGGCTTAGGCGGGACCGGCGCCAATACGGCCACGGTTTTGGTCAGCGCCGGGCAACTGAACAGCAGCGTGCAATAGCCGCACTTGGCCCAGATGACGTGATCGACGCCGGCGCTTTGCTCGGCCTTGACGTGACTACTGTGCTCGTCTGCGCCCATGTCGATGGACATGTCCATCGACGCCGACATGTCCATCTCGCCATGCATCGACATGGACGTCGGCGCAGGCATCGCCATGCCGCTGTGATGCTCCATCGGCATGGATTGCGAGATCAGCGGACCGATGAAGATCATCAGCATGGCGAACAGGCTCAGCCAGGCGCCCTGCGGATGACGAGGGGCGGTGGCGGATCTGGCGCGGGTCGCGGGCTGGCGGTTCAAGTGGAGTGGTGTCGGTATTAGCGGGTCAGTGGGCGTGGGCCGGAGCGGCAGCAACCGGTGGTTGTTTCAGTACCACGACGTCAACGGTCAGGTCGCCCGCTTTTTGAAAGTGCAGGGTCAGCGGGAAGGTCTGGCCGTCGATGAGTCGGGTGCGGTCTTTCAGATCCAGCAGCATGACGTGATAGGCCATGGGGGCGAATGTCACGGTGCCACCGGCTGGGATATCCACCGTCTCGACGTGCTGCATCTTCATCAGGCCGTCCTGGCTCACGTGCTGATGCAACTGGGCGGCACCGGCGATGGGGCTGTCGACCGCTTCCAGTCTGTCGGCGTCAGGTCCCTTGTTGGTGATCACAAAATACGCAGCGACGGTGGGCGCGTTGGGCGGCAGCGCCATGGACCATGGCTGCGTGACGGTCAGTTGCCCCTTGGTGTAATCCTGGGCTTCAACGAAACCGGCTGGCAGCGCGAGGGCGATCAGCAGGAGGATTTTGTTCAGCATCTACGCAGGTCTCCGGTTCATTCAGGTACGCGACGGCACGATCGGGACATCAGACCTTGGGCGATGCGTGAGGATTACGGTCAGGCCAGTGCTGACGGGGTGCCGCGCGCAGCACCAGCACCGCGACAGGGAAACGCACCGGCTCGACCAGAGCGAACAGTCCGAAACCGATGCGGGTCGGCACTGCAACCAGTGGCGTGTCGTGTGTGCAGCAGGCGCAGTGCTGCATGAATGCGATGTCGGGGTGATAGGGTGATTGTCTGTCGATGACTTCAACGGGCGTCATGGCCAGTCGTGACGCGGCGCCAGTGCAGGCGCTTCCCCAGACCAGCCGCTCACCCTCGGGGCGCGGCATGGTCGGTGTCATCGGCATTGCCAGTACGCCGAACAGCAACGCGAAACAGGCCACCCAGGCAAAGGCCCGGCGCCGCTTCTGCGTGATGATTTGATCTTGTTGTTTTTTCATGTCGGCCATTTAGCCTGATCGGCCGCCAGATGTAAAAAGCCCGCCCGCGACGTTATGTCGCGCGGCGGGTTTGGTTCAGTCAGGGTTTAGACGGTGGAAGTCAGACCGATCCGCAAACCCGGACGATTTTCACGGCATCTTTGCCATGCGTCAGCCAACGTCCCGCAACGCATCCAGCACCTCACCCACACTCCAGAACGCCCGGTCCACCTCCGGCAACACCGGCCGCTTCAACACCAACACCGGCATCCCGCGTTCCCGCGCCACTTCCAGCTTCGGCTCGGTCGCGGTGCTGCCGCTGTTCTTGCTGATGAGGACGTCGATGTTGCGAGTCTCGAACAGCTCGCGCTCGTCCTCCAGGCGGAAAGGCCCGCGGGCGCCGATCACTTCACAGCGTTCGTTGCCGGGGTAGATGTCCAGGGCGCGCAGCGTCCAGAACTGATGGGTTGGAATCTCGTGCAGATGCTGCAAAGGCTCGCGGCCCAGGGTGAACAGGGGGCGTTGAAAGGGGGCGAGGGCGGCGATCAGTTCTGCCCAGTCCGCGACTTCGCGCCAGTCATCGTCTGGCCCCGGCTGCCACGCGGGTCGACGCAATGCCCAGCAGGGGACACCGGTCAGCTTTGCCGCCATGACAGCGTTCTGGCTCATCTGCGCAGCGTAAGGGTGCGTCGCATCCAGGATCAGATCGATGCCAGTTTGCTGTACGAAGTTTGCCAAACCTTCAGCGCCGCCGAACCCGCCCACACGCACTTCACAGCGCAAGTCGGTGGGCACGCGACCCACGCCCGCCAGGCTGTAAATATGTTGAGGCCCCAGCGTACGGGCGATCGCGAGCGCGTCGGTCACGCCGCCGAGCAACAGCACGCGTTTGATGGCTGCCTTTTTCAAACGAAGCCCCCCGCATGCCCGACAATCCCGCCTTGCCGGTCGATGGCAAAAACCTCGACCTGAACCTGCGCCGGCACCACGCTGCGGGCGAAATTCAGCGCGTGCTGACACACCGCATCACCCAGCGCGATGCCGAAGGCGGAGGCCATGGCCAGCGCTTGCTGACTGGTGTTGGCCTCGCGAATGTTCTGTTGCAGCTCGGCATCGGCGCCCACATCGGCGGCCCATTGCGCGAGCTGAACCAGGTCGATGCTGGAGTGGCGGCTGTGCAGGTCCATGTGGCCGGCCGCCAGCTTGCTGATCTTGCCGAAGCCGCCGCAGACACTGAGCCGTTCTACCGGGGTTTTGCGCATGTGCTTGAGCACGGCGCCGACAAAATCCCCCATCTCGATCAGCGCGATGTCGGGGATCTGATACACCCGACGCATCGTGTCTTCGCTGGCGTTGCCGGTGCAAGCGGCGATGTGCTGATAACCATTGGTGCGCGCAACGTCGATGCCTTGGTGGATCGACGCGATGTACGCCGCGCAGGAGAAGGGCCGAACGATGCCGCTGGTGCCCAGAATCGACAGCCCGCCAAGAATCCCCAGTCGCGGGTTCATGGTTTTCAACGCCAGTTCGCTGCCGTTTTCGACGCAGACCGTCACTTCAAACCCGCCGCCATAGCCGACCTCATGGGCCAGTTGCGTGAGGTGTTCGGCCATCATCCTGCGCGGCACCGGATTAATCGCCGGCTCGCCGACTCCCAGCACCAGGCCCGGGCGGGTAACGGTGCCGACCCCTTCGCCCGCGACAAAACGCACGCCCGGCTCAGGGATCAGCCTGACCTGGGCAGACACCAGCGCGCCATGGGTCACGTCTGGATCGTCCCCGGCATCCTTGAGCGTGCCGGCCTCGGCGCCGCCCGCAATCAGGCGGCAGAATTCCAGGCGCATCTGCACGCACTTGCCTTTGGGCAGCGTGATTTCGATCGCATCGTTGGTTTCGCCGGCCAGCAACAGGCGCGCAGCAGCGAGGGACGTCGCCGTGGCGCAACTGCCGGTGGTCAAGCCGCTGCGCAGCGGAGCGGGTTGTTCGGCGGTCTCGTCGCGCATCAGGGTTTGATCGCTTCGAGCAGCGTGATCGGCAGCGCCTGACGCCAGGTGTCGAATTCGCCCAGCGGTTTGGCGTGGGCCAGATGAATGCGCGTCAGTTCGCCGCCATATTGCTCCCGCCAGTTCATCAGCATCGCTTCGCTTTGCAGCGTGACGGCATTGGCCACTAAACGGCCGCCGGAGCGCAGGTTTTCCCAGCACGCGTGCAGCACACCTTCGCGCGTCACGCCGCCGCCGATGAAAATGGCATCCGGTTGCTCAAGGCCTTCAAGGCCATCGGGCGCTCGTCCGCGAATCAGTTGAAGGCCGGGCACACCCAGCGCATCGCGATTGAATTCGATCAAGTGTTGCCGGCCCTCATCGGCCTCGACGGCGATGGCGCGGCAGGTCGGGTGCGCGCGCATCCACTCGATGCCGATGGAGCCGCAGCCCGCGCCCACGTCCCACAGCAATTCACCGGGTACGGGCGCGAGACGGGCCAGAGTAATCGCGCGCACATCGCGCTTGGTCAGCTGGCCGTCGTGCCGAAACGCCTCGTCCGGCAAACCGCCCAGCGGCGACAGGCGCAGCGCATCGGGCTGGGCACGGCATTCGATGGCGACCAGGTTCAGCGCAGCGATGTCCGTGGCGTTCCACTCGCCGGCGGTGCCCTCGATCTGTCGTTCGGCAGGGCCGCCCAAATGTTCGAGGACGATCATGGGGCTTGGCCCAAACCCGCGCTTGCTCAGCTGTGCCGCGATGGCCGCCGGGCTCGAACCGTCGTTGCTCAGCACCAGCAGGCGCAGGCCGTGTTGCAAGTGCGCATTCAACGCGGCAACCGGGCGGGCGACCACCGACAGCGTGACGACGTCCTGCAGCGCCCAACCCAGACGCGCGGCTGCCAGGGAATAAGACGACGGCGCAGGGATCACCCGCATCTCATCGAGGGGAACGTATTTCGACAGGCTCGCGCCGACGCCGAACAACATGGGGTCGCCGCTGGCCAGCACGCAGACCGGGGCGCCGCGTTGTTCCAGCACCGTGCTCAGGGCAAACGGACTGGGCCATTGGCGCTGCTCGGCCTGAATGCACGGTGGCAACAAGGCCAGTTGCCGCGGGCCGCCGAACACCTGCCGCGCTTGCAACAGCGCGTGCCGAGCGTTTCGGCCCAGGCCTTTATAGCCGTCCTCACCGATTCCCACGACTGTCAGCCACGGCGACATGAATTGCCCTCAACCCGATTGCGTGCAACAGGCCCGCCTGCTCGGCCTGTAAAAGTGGCCGGCATGATACCGCGCCGACGGGCCCGGTTCGTACGGGTTTGTGAATCCGACAGAGCGTCTTTTCATGGCAACGGCCAAAGCAGGCATAATACGGCCCCTGTAACTTTTCGTTTCTCTACGCGTCCGCCCGTTCGCACCAGGTGATCCTTTGACCGAGCCGTTGTCTGCTCGCCCATCCGCTACGCCCATTCGCCCCTCGGCCTGCCCGGGGTTGCTGCGTATCGTCCCGGCGCTGGATGGCGGCATCTGCCGGATCAAGCTGCCGGGCGGGGTGCTTTCAGCGGAACAGGCGATGGCCGTGGCAGATGCCGCCGAGGGGTTCGCAGGTGGCGTGATCGAGGCGACCAACCGCGGCAATCTGCAGATTCGCGGCATCGGCGCCGACCACGACGGGCTGATTGCCAGCCTGCTCGATGCCGGTCTGGGGCCGAGCAATCCTGCCAGTGACGACGTGCGCAACCTGATGCTCAGCCCGACCGCAGGCATTGATCCGCAGCAGATGCTCGACGTGCGTCCGCTGGCCGGGCAGATTCTGCATTCCCTTGAGCACCACCCGCGTTTCCATGAGCTGTCGCCCAAGTTCGCGCTGTCGCTGGACGGCGGCGAGGGGTTGGCGATGCTCGAGCATCCCCATGACCTCTGGCTGTCCCCGTTGCAGGTCGATGGCCAGACGCTGCTGGGATTTGGATTCGCGGGTTGCCCGGCCACCGATTCGCCGGTGGCCGCAGTGGCGCCGGACGCAGCGCACGCATTGGTGGTCGCGGTGCTGGAAACCTTTCTGAATCTCGCTCGCCCCGAACATGCCCGCATGCGTGATCTGTTGAAAGAAGTGCCCGTTGCGCGACTCATCGAACACGTCGCCGCGCATTTGCCGCAGCGACTGGTGATTGAGCAAAAAGTAACCGATTGGCGGCGTTCGCCTACCCGGTCTTTCGCGCACATCGGCACGTATTCCCAGGCAACAGCCGGCATCGTGGCCGTGGGCGCAGGCGTGCCGTTGGGTCGTTTGCGACCGTCCATGTTGCGCGAAGCCGCCCGACTGGCGATCGAGTTCGGCGACGGTCAGTTGTGCATGACCCCCTGGCAAAGCCTCATGCTGCGCAATGTCCCGGCAGGCCATTCGGTGACCGTGATGGAAGGCTTGAGCCAGGCGGGTTTGCTCGTCGATGCCGCTCAGTCGCTGTCGAAAATCGTCGCCTGCACCGGCTCCGCTGCCTGCGCGAAAGGGCTGGCGGACACCAAGGCCGATGCCCTGCATCTGGCCGCACTGCTGCAAGAAAACGCCATCAGCCGCGCAGTGCATCTGTCCGGCTGCGCGCGTTCATGCGCCGCTGCGCACGTGATGCCGGTGACCTTGCTGGCAGCGTCGCCCGGTCGGTACGACCTTTATTTTCGTCATGCAGAAATGTCCGGATTCGGCAATCTGCATGCACGTGACCTCACTATTGAAGCAGTCGGCGCGTTGTTGACCGCCGACTCACGGAGCGACACCGATGATTGATTACATCCGCGACGGCCAGGAGATCTACCGTAACTCCTTCGCGATCATTCGTGCCGAAGCCCGGCTCGATTCCATCCCGGCCGACCTGGAAAAACTCGCCGTTCGGGTGATTCACGCCTGCGGCATGGTCGATGCGGTCGAGGGCCTGCGCTTCTCCCCCGGTGCGGGCACGGCCGGCCGCCGCGCGCTGGCGGCCGGGGCGCCGATTCTGTGTGACGCGCACATGGTCGCCGAGGGGGTCACACGCACGCGCCTGCCCGCCAATAATCAAGTGATCTGCACCCTGAAAAACGAACGCGTGCCCGAGATGGCCCGTGAGCTGGGCAACACCCGCTCGGCGGCGGCGCTGGAGCTGTGGCGGCCGCACCTGGAAGGGGCGGTCGTGGTGATCGGCAACGCGCCGACTGCGCTGTTTTATCTGCTGGAAATGCTTGATGCCGGCGCGCCCAAGCCTGCGCTGATCCTGGGCTTCCCGGTAGGTTTCGTCGGCGCCGCTGAATCCAAGGACATGCTCGCCGCCGACAGTCGCGGCGTGCCCTACGTGATCATGCAGGGTCGTCGTGGTGGCAGCGCCATGGCCGCCGCGGCAGTCAACTCACTCGCCACGGAGATCGAATGATGGCACCACGGGGTCGTCTGATTGGCCTGGGCGTGGGGCCGGGTGATCCGGAACTCATCACCGTCAAGGCGCTGCGCCTGCTGCGCGAATCGCCCGTGGTCGCGTACTTCGTCGCCAAGGGCAAGAAGGGCAACGCATTCGGCATCATTGAAGGTCATTTACAGCAGGCCCAGACGCTGATGCCGCTGGTGTACCCGGTGACCACCGAGGCATTGCCCGTTCACATGTCTTACGAGCAAGTGATCAGCGATTTCTACGACCGCTGCAGCGCTGATCTGGCGGCGCATCTGGACGCTGGACGCGACGTGGCGGTGATCTGCGAAGGCGACCCGATGTTCTACGGGTCCTACATGTACCTGCACGATCGTCTGGCCGATCACTACGACGCCGAAGTCATCCCGGGCGTCTGTTCGATGCTCGGCGGTGCGTCGGTGCTGGGTGCGCCGCTGGTGTACCGCAATCAGAGCCTTTCAGTGCTGTCCGGCGTTTTGTCCGCCGAGGAACTCAAACGCAAGCTTGAGGACGCCGACGCTGCGGTGATCATGAAGCTGGGGCGCAATCTGCCGAAAGTGCGCCAGGTGCTGGTTGAAACCGGGCTGGCCGAGCGCGCGCTGTACGTCGAGCGCGCGACCATGGCCAATCAGAAGATCGTGCCGCTGGCCGAGGTCGACCCGATGTCATCGCCGTATTTCTCGCTGATCATTGTCCCCGGTGAACGGTGGCAAGGCTGATGGGCGCGACCAGCATCAAGGCCCCGGCGATCGTCATTCTGGGCAAAGGCGCGCTGGCGACGGCACGACGTATTCAGCAGATGTACCCGCAAGCGCTGATTTACGGGCTCGCCGGACGTGTCGAGGGCGCTGATCGCGGCTATTCGGAATTCGGCGCGACGCTGCGTCAGCTCTATCAGCAGGACACGCCGATCATCGCGCTGTGCGCAGCGGGCATTGTCATTCGCACGCTGGCGCCCGTGCTGCTTGAGAAGGGCGTCGAACCGCCGGTGCTTGCTGTCGCCGAGGATGGCAGCGCGGTAGTGCCGCTGCTAGGCGGTTTGGGCGGCGTCAATGTCATGGCCCGGGAAATCGCCGCCGCGCTGAACACCTCAGCAGCCATTACCACCAGTGGCGAGCTGCGCTTCGGCACCTGCCTGCTCAATCCGCCTGCCGGTTACGCGTTGGGCGATCTGGAGCTGGGCAAGCGCTTCGTCAGCGATTTGCTGTCGGGCGAAAGCGTGCGCGTCGAGGGCGCGGCGCCGTGGCTGGCGCAGGCGCAGCTGCCTGAAGACGACCAGGCGCAGCTGGCGATTCACGTTGGCTATGACGAGCGCGAACCCAGCGACCACGAATTGTTGATCTACCCGCGCAACGTGCTGGTGGCGGTGAGCGGTGATCTGGCAGATCCCGCCGATACCGTGAAAGCCGCGCTGCATGATTCGCGCATCGCCGTGCAGGCGCTGGGCTGTTTACTGGCCAGCAAAGCCGAGATGGCCAATCCGGCGCTCCACGCGGCTGCCGACGCACTGGGCGTACCGTTGCGTTTTACCACCGCCGGTACGCCCGCCGACATGACCCGGCAGGTCCTGCCGCAATTGTTGCCACCGTTGACCCCGGCGGCGGGCATCGCCATTGCCGTGGCGCCGCAGCCGTTGGAAGTTGAACAGATCGGCTGTGCACGAGGACGACTGGCGGTTATCGGGCTTGGCCCGGGCGCTACTGACTTCATGATTCCTGCTGTTAAAGCCGAGCTCGCACGCGCCAATGACGTGCTCGGCTACGAGACTTATGTACGCATGGCCGGGCCGTTCCGCGCCGACCAGGTGCTGCACTGCACCGACAACCGCGAAGAAATGCTGCGCGCCCGGCATGCATTCGAACTGGCCGCTGAAGGCCGTTCGGTGGTGGTGGTTTCATCGGGTGACCCCGGCGTGTTCGCCATGGCCGCGGCGGTGCTGGAAGCGCTGCACGAATCGGATAATCCCGACTGGCACCGGGTTGATCTGCACATCCTTCCAGGGGTGTCTGCCTCGCTGGCGACGGCGGCGCTGGCGGGTGCGCCGTTAGGTCACGACTTCTGCGTCATGTCCCTGTCGGACAACCTCAAGCCATGGGAGATCATCGAGAAGCGCCTGGATCTAGCCTGTCAGGCCGATCTGGCGCTGGCGTTCTACAACCCGATCTCGCGCTCCCGTCCGTGGCAGCTGGGGCGGGCGCTTGAAATCGTGCGCCAGCATCGCAGCCCTGAGACGCCGGTGACGCTGGGGCGTGATGTGGGTCGGCCGGCGCAGACGTTGCGGGTCATTACGCTTGGCGAGCTGAGGCCGGAGCACGTCGACATGCGCACGATGGTGCTGGTGGGGTCGTCGTTGACCTGCGTGTTCCCGCGCACCAATGGTGAGTCGTGGGTCTACACGCCGCGCTGGTATGGCGCCAAGCCGGTGTGAGCGACTGTTCGGTTTGCGCTGTGGGATCTGTCTGATAGCTGAGGCAGGCCTGTCTGCGCGTTGAGGGCGAAACCGGGCCGATGCCCTGCGGAAACGCCGGGCGGTCGGCGACACCCTCCGTCGCCTGATTCGGCTGCCATAGGCGCCGGCTCTCGTAACCCTCTGCATTCTTTGAAGTTTTCCTCTTCCCGGTTCAGGGGCGGGCGCTGCCATGCTGTAGGAACAAGGGTTGGATATTGGCAAAAACGCTTGCCGCCCCTCGGCTAGCGCACGTCCAAATGTTCGTTAATCTCGGAGGTGTCCACGACGGACTCAACCTTCAGTTAAAGGATTAACGAATGAACCACGAAGCAAATATGACCGACGCCGAACGCAGCGCTTTCATCAACCAGTGCCAACTGGCGAATTGCAGTCACTCGCTGATCGAGCACGTTTCGGCGATGGAGACCCCCGCGCCGCGTCTGCTGGAAACTCCGAGTCAGGCCGCGATCGTCGGCAGCAACCTGTTGGCCTTTGCTGAAGGCTTTTCGCGGCAGAACAAGGAGGACGTCATGGACTCCTTCCTGTTTGCCACGCGGGTTGCCAACAAAGCGTTCAGCGCGGAAACGCAAAGTCAGGAGTGGTACGGCCGATTCAACAAGGTGTTGGCGACCCTGGGCTGGTTTTCGACCAACTGGAGCTACTCCCGTTATCGCTCGAAACATCAGCGCTTCAGCATGGAACAGGCAGGGCTGGAAATTCTCGGCTCCGCTGTTGCCGCCGCTGCGCTGCCAGGGCCTGCGTCCTTCGCCATGCTCAAGGTCGCCGGGGACGCCGTTGCAGCGCTGAAAGCCCAGGACAAACCGTTGCGCCTGTTCGAGCGTCAGACCAAGACCCACACCGGCGCGAATTTCCGCATCGGCGCATGCACCGAGTCCACCGACGGCACCATCAACATGGCGATGGGCGCGGTTAACTTCTCCACCGACTCGACCGTCACCAACGTGCTGTTCTGGGAATGGAACAGTGCTCAGGTCAGCGCCTTCCGTGGCGAGGATCATCTGGTGTTGAACACGCGTATTTACGCGACGTTGCGCAAGAAGATCCAGGATCGTCTGAGCGACAGTGCCGCGTCTGCCATCGACGAATTCGCGATCTAATCAAAGGGAAGGAGGCGCCAGTCGCCTCCTTTTCAAGGAGATGTGCCATGCATCAGGGAATGATCGAAACGCAGGTGAGTGCAGGCTGCGTGCTGTCCATGCACAGCGCGTGCTCGGCACAGCGTAAAAGCGACGCTGCCGACTGCATTCTGTACACGCAGCTTGCGGCCACAAAGAAACACCCTCGCTTCACGGCCACTGCGGCCTGGAACGACACCTGGCTGGCGGGGTTTACCCGTTTCGGCTGGGTGCTCAAAACCCACGAGGCATTTGCCTGGCCCGCTGCGCAACTTGGGCCCGGTTCAGTCTGGGCATGGCTGAAGAAGACCCGACCGGCGTTCATCCCCACCGAGCTGATGTTTGCGGCAGAGTCCGCAGTCTGGCAGTCGGTGTTGAGCTACCCGGATCAGCCAGCCGTCGCGCTCTTGGCAAACGAGGCGCTGGAGCCGGTGCGCATCGGGATTCCACGCGGCGCGCAGGACGGCCAGAAAGTGGTGCTGCAGCTGGGTTTTCTGGACGCAAACGGCGAGCTGTCAATGGCCCTCGTTACCTTTACCCACGGTCCTTTGCTGAAGCCGGACTTTCTGTTCGAGCCCCTGCAGACGGCGAATATCATCGGCAATGTCGAGCTGAGGTTCTACTCACTGCGCCTGATGGACCTGGTGTACTCGCCATTGCGGTCCAAGATCACCCAGGCGCTGGAGGATCGGCGATCGGGCCAGGTATGTACCTTGAAAAGGGCTGAAACATGAACGCTACAGGCGCGATTGTCGGCAACAGTCTGGTATCGATATCGGCGGGCATGGATCGTCAAGACCGAGACGACCTGTTTGATTGCCTGTGGAGAGCCGAGCGTGTCGCCAGTCAGGTCAATCGTGAACAGAACTCGACGTATTGGACGTATCGCTACGGGAAGGGGCTGGAACAACGCGGTCTCACGAAGACCAGCGCGATCGTTCATCAGCCCATGGTGATCAATTCTGCCTCGGAGCTTGAGGCCGTCAGTTTCGGCGTCATCCAGTCGGCAGGATCAGCTTTGCTGGCGCGACAAGCCGTGGCTTCACTTAAAGCGCTGCAGATTGAGCGCAACGCGGCTCATTTTTTTGAACGCAGCGATGGCGACAGCGTCTTCGCAGGCTTTCAGGTGATCCCATGTGTCGCAACATCGGCTGGCCACGCCCTCGTGCTGCTGTGCGGCATCAGCATGACGGGCACCGTGGACACACGCGATTTCGACTTTTGGAGCCAGTCACGGGCTGAACTGGTATTACGTATCACCGGCGGGGCGTATCGGTTCGATCGCGACGATTACGCCAGGTATCGCGACGCGGTGGCCCGTGAGCTTGCCGCTCACGGTGAGCGGGCCATTGAAACATTCGCGATCTGACCGTGGCATCAGATGTACACCTGTAGGACTGGCTTTAGCCGGGAAGACGTCGGGTGCCACGCTGCAGATGTGATGGTGTTCATGGGCTCTATTCCCGTCTAATCGCGCGCACCTGTAGATCAGGTCAGCAGGTAACCCTTGATGCCCGTGAAGATGATCTGGGCCGCGAGTGCGCACACAAACAACCCCATCAGGCGGCTGACAATCTGTAGCCCCTGATCCCCCAGAATTCGCTCGATGCTGTTGGACAGATAAAGGATCACGCCCACCGTCAGGCTGGCCAGCGCGATGCTGACGATGGCAGTGAGTTTGTCATCCCAATGGGGCTGGCTGATCCCCATGACCAGCAGTGCGCCAATGGTGCCGGGGCCGACGGTGATGGGGATGGTCAGCGGCACGATCGCAACGTCCTGCTGCACGTTGTCGGTCTGCACGCCGGATTTACCCTGGGCCATGGCCAGGGCTGAGATGAACAGCACGCTGCCGGCGCCAATTCTGAAGGCGTCGGCGGTGATGCCGAAGACCCCGAAAATCACCCGCCCGAACAGGTACAGCAAGACGCTGGACACCAGGGTCGCCAAGGCGATCTTCCACGCCAGCTGCCGGCGTTCCTTGCGCGAATAGCCGCGGCTCAGGGAAATGAAACAGGACAGGACGAAGAACGGGCTATAGAGCACCAGCATCTTCAGGTAAACGCTGAACAGCACGTGAAGCATGGTTTGAGCTCATGGCAGCAGACTGGGACGGCGCCAAGTCTATCAGCCCGTCACGGACACTTGGCGGTCAGTTTTGCTCGTAGCGGTCTTCGCCACGGGTGGCGCGCGTCGCCTCATCCCGGGCACGCTGTTCCACCCAGTATTCGACCAGCTCGCGTAACTGCGACAGCTCCACCGGTTTGGACATATGGCCGTCCATCCCGGACTGGCGCGCGCGATCCTTGTGCTCCGCAAGGATATGCGCGGTCAACGCCACCACAGGGGTGCGAATGCGCTGGTTGCCGGTTTCCCAGGCGCGGAACTGCTGTGTGGCCGAGAACCCGTCAAGGATCGGCATTTCGCAATCCATCAGCACCAGGTCATAGCGCTGGGTCTTCATCGCCAGCAGCGCCTCTTCGCCATTGCTGGCGGTGTCCGGCTGCAGGTTGAGCTTGCCGAGCATGCCGCGAATGACCTTGGTGGAAATGCTGTTGTCCTCGGCGACCAGAATGCGGAAATCGCTGGGCACATCGATGTCGCTGATCAGCCCCGGCACCGCAGGGAAGGGCACGTTACCTTTGTTGCGCTGATTGAGCTCGTCCGCCAGTGTGGTCTTCAGCGTATACCCGGCGACCGGTTTGGCGAGGATGCGTTTGACCCCGGCATTGCGCGCGATGACCTTGCTCGGCGCGTTGCTGATACCCGTGAGCATGATCAACAGAATGTCGTGGTTCAGGCTCGGGTCTTCCTTGATCTTGGCGGCCAGTTGCATGCCGGTCATGCCGGGCATGTTCTGATCGAGCAAGACGATATCGAAGTAGTCGCGCAAGTGAGCCTTGGTGCGCAGCAGCGCCAGTGCTTCCTTGCCCGATGGCACGGCGCTGACGTTCAGCCCCCACGCGCTGCACTGCTGGACCAGTACCTTGCGGCAGGTGTCGTTGTCATCGACGACCAGAACCCGCGCACCTTTGAGCGGGCTGTCCAGATCAGCGGGCGGCTGCTCCAGTCGTTCTGCATCAAGGGGCAGACTCAGCCACAGCGTGCTGCCCTGATTGGTGCCGCTCTGGATGCCGAACTCACCGTTCATCAACAGGATCAGCTGTCGGGCAATGACCAGCCCCAGGTGACCGCCGACCTTGCTGGCAGCCAGGAAGTTCTTGCTATGCAGCTCGGCGTGCAGCAGTGCGTCGCGTTCCTTGGGCGTCAGCGGCGTACCGCTGTCCTGCACGGCGATGCGCAGCCGTGGCTTGCCGCCGCGGGAGTCGAGGGCGACGACCAACAGGATCTCGCCCTCGTCGGTCTTCTTTAAGGCGTTCTCCAGCAGACTGAGCAGCGTCTGCCGCAGGCGTGTCGGGTCACCGCTGATGACGCGCGGCACCTGGGGCTGAATGAAGCTGATCAGCTCGACACTTTGCTGCTCGGCCTTGGCGCGGAAGATACTCAGGCAGTCCTCGATCATCGCGTTGAGGTCGAACTGCACGTCATCCAGCTCGATCTGCCCTGACTCCAGTTTGGTGATGTCGAGGATTTCGTTGATCAGGGTGAGCAGTTCGTTGCCGGCGCTGTGAATGGTCTGCACGTAATCGCGCTGTTTGACCGACAGCGGCGTGCCTAGCAGCAACTCGGTCATCCCCAGCACGCCGTTCATGGGGGTGCGAATCTCGTGACTGATCTTCGCCAGAAACTCGGCCTTGGCGTTGATTTCTGCCGTGCTGGCCGCCAGTTCGCGGCTGATGCTGAAATTGTCTTCGGTGATGCTGCGATGACGTTCGCTGAGGGCAATGCTCATCAGCAGGCCGCACAGGCAGAACACCGCCAACACCCCGATGATCAGCGTCTGCGCGGGAAAGCTTGTCAGCCAGAGCATGGCCGGCAGCACCACGAGGTTGCCGAGATTGAACGCGATCATGGCGATCACAAACGGTCGGGCAGGGGAGTAACCCTTCTGCAGGTGGTAGATCGACACCAGGGTGATGCTGACCGTGGTCAATGCCACCAGCAGGAACGTCATGATGTTCAGTGGCAGCGTTTCAACGAACAGCACCAGCAGAGCGCCAAAGCCGACCACCAGCAGCACGCCCATCAGCAGCCGGTTGAGCATCTCGACCCCGCGCTGAATGAAGAAACAGTACGTGTACATCAGGCCTGTCGCGGCGGCGAGCAGCAGAGCCAGGTGAGCGCTCGGCGTCTGCGCCAGATGCCAGCGCGGCAGCCATGGCGCCTGAAGGTTGAGCAGCAGTAAGGCGCTCAGCCCCAGAAACGCCTCGCACGCTGCCAGCCACAAGCTACTGACCGAGCGGGACTGGGCGAAGCGCGTGAGGTTCTGCACGATCAGCATGGCCAGCGAACCGAAGAACAGGCCGAGCAGCAGGGGGCGGCGCTCGTCTGCGGCACTGGTGACGGCGGACTGCAGAGTGATGTTCGGGCGCAGTTCCTGTTCGGATTTGAGACGCAAATACAGGTCGAGGGGCTTGTCGCTCTGGGGCACCGGCAGCAGGAAGTCCAGTGACGGCAGGGGTTGGGCTCCGCGCGGCACCCGGTTACCGGAGCGCGAATGATCGATCAGGCTGTCGCCGTCGAGCACGTACATGTCGACCGTCGCCAGGTCGGGCGCGAAGATCCGCACCAGTTGCTCATGGGTGGTCGGGGGCAGGCGGTAGTGCAGCCACAATGCGGCGTCGCGGCTGGTCGCGCGCACTTGATCGAGTTCGACCGGGCTGAACTGGGATTCATAGTGGGGGGAGCGGACGTCGCTGAGGTTCAGGTTCGCCTGGTCGTCGACAAGGGTTGACCAGCCTGCACTGACCTCGGCGGCGGCGGAGGATATACAGAGCAGGGTCAGCAATGTGACGGTCAAACGAGTGGCAATCCTGAGCCAGCGCACGGCGAAATCCCTTCGTGAATGAAGCCTGTTTAACTCTGGGGCACCGGATGAACGATCAGCGACTCAAGGAGGAGCCGCTGATCGGGCCGAGGCTCACGCCAGATCTTCGCCGCGTTCCCGGGCAATGGCGCGGTAGCCAATGTCCTTGCGGTAGAAACAACCGTTCCAGTCAATCTTTGCCGCCAGTTCGTACGCTTGTTTCTGCGCATCGCCAACGGTGTCGCCCAGGGCCGTCGCGCACAGTACGCGACCGCCGGAGGTCACGATACGGCCATCCTGCAACGCGGTGCCAGCGTGGAACACTTTGCCCGGCAACGCGGCCGCAGCATCCAGCCCGTGAATCTCGTCGCCCTTGGCGTAGTCGGCCGGGTAACCGCCGGCTGCCAGTACGATTCCCAGACTCGGACGCGGATCCCACTGAGCATCCACTGTATCCAGCGTTTGCGCCAGAGCGGCTTCAACCAGCGATACCAGGCTCGACTGCAGACGCAGCATGACCGGCTGGGTTTCCGGATCACCAAAGCGGCAGTTGAACTCGATGACTTTCGGGTTGCCAGCCTTGTCGATCATCAGACCAGCATAGAGGAAACCGGTGTAAATGTTGCCCTCGGCAGCCATGCCCCTGACGGTCGGCCATATGACCTGATCCATCACGCGCTGGTGAACCTCGGCGGTGACCACAGGGGCCGGGGAATATGCGCCCATGCCACCCGTGTTCGGGCCGCTGTCGCCGTCGCCGACGCGTTTGTGGTCCTGGCTGGTGGCCATGGGCAGCACGTTCTTGCCGTCGACCATGACGATGAAGCTGGCTTCTTCGCCATCGAGGAATTCCTCGATCACCACGCGTGAACCTGCGTCGCCGAAGGCATTACCGGCCAGCATGTCGCGCACGGCGTCTTCTGCTTCCGCAAGGGTCATCGCGACGATTACGCCTTTGCCTGCGGCCAGGCCGTCAGCCTTGATGACGATCGGTGCGCCTTTCTCTTGCAGGTACGCCAGTGCCGGCTCGATCTCGGTGAAGTTCTGGTAATCGGCGGAGGGAATAGCGTGGCGCGCCAGGAAATCCTTGGTGAAGGCCTTGGAGCCTTCCAGCTGCGCGGCGCCCCTGGTCGGGCCGAAGCAGTTCAGGCCACGGGCGCGGAACAGGTCGACAACACCGGCCACCAGCGGCACTTCCGGGCCGACGATGGTCAGGGCGACGTTCTTCTCGGCGAAGTCGGCGAGTTGCTCAAGCGCCAATACGTCGATGGCAAGGTTTTCGCACTTGGCTTCAGTGGCAGTACCCGCATTGCCCGGTGCGACGAAGACTTTCTCGACACGAGCGTCCTGCGCGATCTTCCAGGCCAGAGCGTGTTCACGGCCACCGCTGCCAATGATCAAAACATTCATTTCCAAAACCTCAATAACGACAACGCGTAAAAATCCGAAGGCAAACAGTGTGGAACGCCGAACGCAGACTGTGGGACCGGCTTTAGCCGGGAAGAGGACAGTACATCCGACACATCTGTCGGGTCAGTCATGCCGCCTTCCCGGCTAAAGCCGGTCCTACAAAAGCCAACAGCGTAAACCGTATCAGTGACGGAAATGGCGCATGCCGGTGAATACCATCGCGATGCCTGCTTCGTCCGCTGCCGCAATCACCTCGGCGTCGCGCATCGAGCCGCCTGGCTGGATCACTGCGGTGATGCCAACCTTGGCCGCATTGTCGATGCCGTCGCGGAACGGGAAGAACGCATCGGAAGCCATGACAGCGCCCTGCACCTGCAAACCGGCGTGTTCGGCCTTGATCGCCGCGATGCGCGCGGAGTTCACGCGGCTCATCTGGCCTGCGCCGACGCCGATGGTCTGGCGGTTCTTGGCGTAAACGATGGCGTTGGACTTCACGTACTTGGCGACTTTCCAGGCGAAGATCAGGTCGTGGACTTCCTGCTCGGTCGGCGCACGTTGGGTGACCACTTTCAGGTCGTCGGCGCCGATCATGCCGATGTCGCGGCTCTGCACCAGCAGTCCACCGTTGACGCGCTTGTAATCCCAGGCCGGCGCGCGCTCGGCGTCCCACTGGCCGCTGGTCAACAGGCGCACGTTGGCTTTGCTGGCGATGATGGCCTGGGCTTCGGCGCTGACGCTCGGGGCGATGATCACTTCGACGAACTGACGCTCGACGATGGCCTTGGCCGTCTCGGCATCCAGTTCACGGTTGAAGGCGATGATGCCGCCGAACGCCGATTCGCTGTCGGTGGCATAGGCCAGTTCGTAGGCCTGACGAATCCCGCCTTCGGCATCCGGGCTTACTGCAACGCCGCACGGGTTGGCGTGCTTGACGATCACGCACGCGGGTTTGACGAAGCTCTTCACGCACTCAAGCGCCGCGTCGGTATCGGCGACGTTGTTGTAGGAAAGCTCTTTGCCTTGCAGCTGGGTCGCGGTGGCGATGCCCACTTCGACGGGCTTGGCTTCAACGTAGAACGCCGCGCTCTGGTGCGGGTTCTCGCCGTAGCGCATTTCCTGCGCCTTGACGAACTGAGTGTTGAAGGTGCGCGGGAATTCGCTGCGGCCTTCGGTGCTCAGGGTTTCAGCGGACTGGTCAACGCTGCCCAGGTAGTTGGCGATCATGCCGTCGTAGGCCGCGGTGTGCTCGAAAGCCTTGAGCATCAGATCGAAGCGCTGCGCGTAAGTCAGTCCACCGGACTTGAGGCTTTCCAGCACGTTCGTGTAATCGCTGGCGTTGACGACGATGGCGACGTCTTTGTGGTTTTTAGCGGCGGAGCGAACCATGGTCGGGCCGCCGATATCGATGTTCTCGATGGCCGTAGGCAGGTCGCAGCCCGGCTTGGAAACCGTGGCTTCGAACGGATAGAGATTCACGGCGACCAGGTCGATCGGCTTGATGCCGTGTTCGCTCATGATGGCGTCGTCGATGCCGCGACGGCCGAGGATGCCGCCGTGGATTTTCGGGTGCAGCGTCTTGACCCGGCCGTCCATCATTTCAGCGAACCCGGTGTAATCGGCGACTTCTACTGCGGCAACGCCGTTTTCCTTGAGCAGCTTGAACGTACCGCCAGTGGAGAGGATCTCGACACCGAGGGCTTCGAGTTCACGCGCGAATTCAAGGATGCCGGTCTTGTCGGATACGCTGATCAAGGCGCGGCGGATCGGCAGGCGGGTCGTCTGGTCGGTCATCTCAACTTCCATCAAAAGCAAAAGAATTTTGCAAAAAAAACGACCGCATTGAAGTGAGGTCGCTTGTTTTTCGGATGCTTACAGCAGGTCGTACTGCTTGAGTTTCTTGCGCAGGGTGCCGCGGTTCAGCCCCAGCAGCTCGGAGGCCTTGGTCTGATTGCCCTTCACGTAGTTCATCACGCATTCGAGCAACGGCGCCTCGACTTCCGAGAGCACCAGGTTGTAGACATCAGTGACGGCCGCACCTTCCAGATGAGCGAAGTAGTTGTGCAACGCCTTCTCGACGCTTCCGCGCAGGGTCTGACCCTCTTCGCTCGGCGTATTGAGGTGTTGTTTCAAATTGACGTTGTCGCTCACGGGTGTTGTTCCACTCACTAAAGTCTCAGTCATCATCGTCATGCGGCCACCTCTTCTTCGTTCCCTGCCGGGCGGGATTTATCGCGCTGGGAAAAGAACTCCCGAACGTTGGCGCACTGTGCTTCTGTATCGTCCAAACGGTTGAAAAGGGCGCGAAATTCCCGGGCGCCCGGCAACGTTGCGAGGTACCAGCCGACGTGTTTGCGGGCGATTCGCACGCCCATCACGTCGCCATAGAACGTGTGAAGCGCAGCCAGGTGCTCTAGCAGAATGCGTTCCACTTCACCGACGGGCAGGCCCGGAAGTTTTTCCCCGGTCTGCAGGTAGTGTTCTATCTCGCGAAAAATCCATGGGCGCCCCTGGGCGGCCCGGCCAATCAACAGCCCGTCAGCGCCGGTAGCGTCGAGGACGTAGCGGGCCTTTTCCGGTGAATCGATGTCGCCGTTGGCAAACACCGGGATGGACACCGCCTGCTTGATGGCGGCGATGGTGTCGTACTCGGCTTCACCGGTGTAGAGATCGGCACGGGTTCTCCCGTGCACCGCCAGTGCCTGAATGCCGGCTTGCTCGGCGATTCTGGCGACGGTCAGACCGTTCTTGTTCGCCCGGTCCCAGCCGGTGCGAATCTTCAGCGTGACCGGTACCTCGACTGCCGCGACCACCGCGTGCAGGATTTCGGTCACTAACTGTTCATCTTTCAACAGCGCCGAGCCAGCGGCCTTGTTGCAGACCTTTTTTGCCGGGCAACCCATGTTGATGTCGATGATCTGCGCGCCGAGTTCAACGTTGGCGCGTGCTGCATCCGCAAGCATCTGCGGGTCCCCGCCAGCGATCTGTACCGAGCGTGGCTCGGGATCGCCTTCGTGAATCATGCGCAACCGCGACTTGCGGCTGTTCCAGAGGCTCATGTCGCTGGTGACCATTTCCGAGACCACCAGGCCTGCGCCGAGCTGGCGACAGAGTTGTCGGAAGGGCTGGTCGGTGACACCCGCCATCGGGGCGAGAATCAAGCCGTTTTGCAATGTGTAAGGGCCGATGCGTACCGCCGACATAGGGTGACCTGTTGTGGGGCCGAATCACGAGGTCTGGTCCGAAAAGTGCTTCAGCGCCAATTCAGACGGGACCCAGAGTATGAAAAAGGGTGGGCATGATACCCGCTCTCGATGACTGGATAAAGGCTGAATTGGATAAAATCTGAACAGTTCCGTTCTTATCGCGAACGGTTAGGTTTAGGCCGGTATTGTCATAAAAGTGTCGTCGGATTTCGGGCATCCCGTCCCGCGCAGGGTGCTGCATTTCGGTGCGGACAAACCCGCAACGGGCGGTGTTTTACTCCGGCGAACGGAAGCTCAGGCTGTAGTTCGCCGCCTTGGGGCCCGGGTCGAGAATGTCCAGTGCGATATGAATCGGCGTCTGCGGCGGCATCTCGTCCTTGCCCGCCAGCTCGCCGCTCAAGTACTCGCCCGGTTTGAATCGACGACTGGCGATCAACTGACCGGTCGCATCGGCAAAGCGTAGTTCGAGCAGCGGGAACGGCTGGGAAAAGGACGCGCGGTTGTAGATGATCGCGTCAACCACCAGCGCACCCTGGAATTCGGGGTGGCTGCGCACGACAAGGTTGCTGCTCTTGAGCAGTTTGATATCGACCTTGGACGGGACCTTGCAGCCGAGTGTCGGGCACAGATCCTGGAAGAGCGGGCGGTACTGATCCTGCCGCGCGAGTTCTTCGAAGTGGTAGGCAACGTATTGCCCGGCCAGCGCGCCCAACGCAATCAGGATCAACAGCATCCACAGCAGACGCCGACCCCAGCGCGGTTTGGGTTTTTGCCAGGACAACTGCAGCGGATCATCCGTCAGATCGAGCAGCGCCCTGTCCCGCAGACCGGGTTCATTGCGCCCGCCGCGCTTGCCGCCGGCAGCAGCGAGCGGGGTCTCGTCGTCTTCATCATCGTGACGGGCGCTGAGGCGATCCTGATCGTCATGGGTGTCGAGGGCGGAGAAGCGTTCCGACGGCTGATCATCGGGTTCGCCTTGAGGCTGGAGCGAGTGGGGGCGAGCCGATTCGTCGTCCAGGTCGTCCGGGGTCAGCGAGAATGACGGCTCGGTGCGATGACGGTCGTGCGGGTTGATCGGCTCGTCCAGCGGGCCTTCGTCTATCGTGTGGTCGGTATGCTCTTCGCGTTCCTCAAGCACTTCGGCGCGCAGTTCGGGGAGCCGGTCGACATCGTCGTGACTCATGCCGTGGGCCCACGACTCCTGCGCGACGTCAGGCTCGTCACGCCTTGCGCTGAAGGACTCGACTTCGTCGTGATCGAGCGCCTTGCTGACACGACCGAAGGACTCGGGCAGCTGAATCTCGCGCTGTTCGAGACGGGCCAGTTCTACGTCGAGATCGTCCAGGTCCAGGCTGTCCAGATCGACTTCACGCTCTTCACGCTTGACCGGCAGTGGCGCTGGCTGGGTGACAACGAGTGACTGCGACGCGAGAATTTCCGGTTTTTTCTCAACGGATTCGGTATTTGGCACTGAAGTCAGCGGCGCTTCCGGGGGTGTCCCGCCGCGTTGTTCCAGCAGCTGCTTTGCGGCGTTGAACACCTGCAGGCATGAGCCACAGCGCACCATGCCTCGGGCCACGCTCAACTGAGCGTGACTGACGCGGAAACTGGTCTGGCAATGCGGGCACTGAGTGACGAAGCTGTCGGTCATGCGGGTATCCGGGGTTAAAGAGCGCCTGATGGTTGGATCTTAGGGCAACTGGCTGTCAGCGGCGACGACCGGTGATCCGTACCCAGCCTTCGCGGTTGGCAATCGGGTCCAGCTCGAAGGTGTCGGCGTAGGCGGCAGCGACTTCATCGCCTTGCTCGGCAAGGATGCCGGACAGCGCCAGACGGCCGCCGGGCTTGACCAGACTCGCCAACTGCGGCGCCAGAGAAACCAGCGGGCCGGCGAGGATATTGGCGACCAACACGTCGGCCTGCACCTGGGGCAGGTCTTCAGGCAAGTACAACGGAAATTTCTCGGCCGGGACGTTGTTGCGGCCGGCATTGTCGCGCGAGGCTTCGAGGGCCTGGACGTCGATGTCGGTGCCGACCGCCTGTTCGGCGCCCAACAGCAACGCGGCGATGGCGAGAATGCCGGAACCGCAGCCGAAATCCAGCACATTACAGCCGGCGAGGTCCTGACCGTCGAGCCACTCAAGGCACAGCGCAGTGGTCGGGTGGGTGCCCGTGCCGAACGCCAGGCCCGGGTCGAGCAACAGATTGACTGCGTCGGGTTCCGGCGCGGCGTGCCAGCTCGGCACGATCCACAACCGCTGGCCGAAGCGCATCGGGTTGAAGTTGTCCATCCAGCTGCGTTCCCAATCCTGATCTTCGATCACTTCATGGGTGTGTTCCGGCAGCTCGGCGTCGGTGAGCAATCTCAGGTGAGCGAGCACGTGATCGGCATCGGTGTCGGCTTCGAACAGCGCCAGCAGGTGCGTGTGCGACCACAGCGGCGTGGTGTTCAGCTCTGGCTCGAAGATCGGCTGGTCTTCAGCGTCCATGAACGTCACCGATACGGCGCCGACTTCGAGCAGCGCGTCTTCGTAGGTTTCGGCTTGTTCTGGGCTAATGGCGAGACGGACTTGCAGCCAAGGCATGGCGGGTGACCTTCGAGTTGGAAAATTGAAAGGGGGCCGACGGCCACGAAAGACCGGCAAGTTTACGGGGTTCGCGGGGAAACAACAAAGCGGGTGTCGCAGCGATGCCGGTCCTGCTAAAACCAACAAAGCCGCTCGAGAGCGGCTTTGTTGGTCTGTCGCACTTACTGGCGGATCAATGCTTGTCAGCGGCCAGCTTGTGTTCCAGGTAGTGAATGTTGACGCCGCCTTCGCAGAAGCCTTCATCGCGGGTCAGATCACGGTGCAGCGGGATGTTGGTCTTGATGCCGTCGACCACGATTTCATCCAGGGCGTTACGCATGCGCGCCATGGCTTCATCGCGAGTGGCGCCCCAGGTGATCAGCTTGCCAATCAGCGAGTCGTAGTTGGACGGAACCTTGTAGCCGCTGTACAGGTGCGAATCCACACGCACGCCGTTGCCGCCCGGCGCGTGGAAATGCTTGACCAGGCCCGGACTCGGAACGAAGGTTTTCGGGTCTTCAGCGTTGATCCGGCATTCCAGCGCATGCCCGGTGATGACCACGTCATCCTGGGTGTACGACAGCTTGTTGCCGGCGGCGATGCTGAGCATCTCCTTGACGATGTCGATACCTGTGACCATTTCCGATACCGGGTGCTCCACCTGAACACGGGTGTTCATTTCGATGAAGTAGAAGCGGCCGTTCTCGTACAGGAACTCGAACGTGCCAGCGCCACGGTAGCCGATGTCGATGCACGCCTTGACGCATGCCGCGAACACGTCCTTGCGGGCTTGTTCGTCGATGAAGGGCGCCGGCGCTTCTTCCAGGACCTTCTGGTGACGGCGCTGCAGGGAGCAGTCGCGATCGCCCAGGTGGATCGCGTGGCCTTGACCGTCGGAAATCACCTGCACTTCCACGTGACGTGGGTTGGTCAGGTATTTCTCCAGGTAGACCATCGGGTTGCTGAACCAGGCAGCCGCTTCAGCACGGGTCTGCTTGGCCGCTTCGATCAAGTCTTCTTCCTTGTGCACCACGCGCATGCCGCGACCACCGCCGCCGCCAGCGGCTTTGATGATCACCGGATAGCCGACTTCACGGCCGATGCGCAGTGCGGTTTCTTCGTCTTCCGGCAACGGGCCGTCGGAACCGGGAACGGTTGGCACCTTGGCAAGCTTCATGGCGTCTTTGGCGGAAACCTTGTCACCCATCAGGCGAATGGTTTCGGCTTTCGGGCCGATGAACGCGAAGCCGGATTTCTCGACCTGTTCGGCAAAGTCTGCGTTTTCCGCGAGGAAACCGTAGCCCGGGTGAATCGCCGTGGCGCCGGTCAGCTCAGCTGCCGAAATAATGGCCGGAATGTTCAGGTACGACAGGTTGGCTGGCGCCGGGCCGATACAGACGGTTTCGTCTGCCAGGCCAAGGTGCATCAGCTCACGGTCTGCCGTGGAGTGGACCGCGACGGTCTTGATGCCCAGTTCTTTACAGGCACGCAAGATGCGCAAGGCGATTTCGCCGCGGTTGGCGATCAGGACTTTTTCCAACATCGCAGGCTCTCCCCGGTTCAAACGATGGTGAACAGCGGCTGGTCATACTCAACCGGCTGACCGTTTTCTACCAGGATGGATTCGATCGTGCCGCTGACTTCAGCTTCGATGTGGTTCATCATTTTCATCGCTTCAACGATGCAGATGGTGTCGCCTTTCTTGACGGTCTTGCCGACTTCAACGAACGCTGGCGAGCCAGGCGCCGGGGTGCGGTAGAAGGTGCCGACCATTGGAGATTTGACGACGGTGCCGTTGAGCTTCGGAGCAGAAGGTGCTTCCGCGGCGGCCACTGGCGCTGCAACCGGGGCAGGTGCCGGAGCGGCAACCGGAGCAGGCGCGTAGTACTGCTGTGCTGGAGTCTTGCTGTGACGGCTGATCCGTACGGATTCTTCGCCTTCACGGATTTCCAATTCGTCGATGCCGGACTCTTCCAGCAATTCGATCAGTTTCTTGACTTTACGGATATCCATTAATCATCAACTCCCAAGGGACGGTCAGGGGGATTTGGTAGCCGGTTCCGGCGGTCTGGCTCAGTACGGGACTGTGCCGTTCACGCTTTCGAACTCTTGGCCAATTGTTCCAGGGCGGCCTCCAGGGCCAGTCGGTAACCGCTGGCGCCAAGGCCGCAGATCACGCCTACAGCAACATCTGAAAAGTAGGAGTGATGGCGGAAAGGTTCGCGCTTGTGCACGTTCGACAGGTGCACTTCGATGAATGGGATGCTCACTCCCAGCAACGCGTCACGTATCGCAACGCTTGTGTGCGTAAAAGCAGCCGGATTGATCAGGATGAAGTCCACGCCTTCATCGCGCGCAGCGTGGATGCGATCGATCAGCTCGTATTCAGCGTTGCTCTGCAGGTACATCAGGTGGTGACCGGCTTCGCGCGCACGCTGTTCCAGATCCTGGTTGATATCGGCCAACGTGACCGAGCCATAGATCCCCGGTTCACGGGTCCCCAGCAGGTTCAGGTTAGGTCCGTGAAGAACCAGAAAAGTCGCCATCGAGTGTTCCTTGTTGTTCGCGTTTTCGACGCTCACGCACAGAGTGAGCCGCTGATGGGCAGCGACTATGCCGGAAAGTACGATGGACTGTCCAGTTACCCACAATATTCAGCACGATGCCCGATGTTCGCGCGAAGTTTGTGACCATGACGCTAAATTTGGTCATTTGCTCTAGAAAGGCGCTCTGCGAACGCATCGACGTCGATTTCGCCGACGACACGCACGTTTTCCAGCTCGTTGCCGTTTTTTCCGAAAAACAGCAGTGCGGGAGGGCCGAACAGCTTGTAGCGATCCAGCAAGGCGCGTTGCTCGGCGTTGCTGTCGGTCATGTCGAAACGGACCAGCCTGAAAGCGCCCAGCTCACTGGCGATTTTCGGGTCCGGCAGAACTTCGTGCTCGATGACCTTGCAGCTGATGCACCAGTCCGCGTACCAGTCGACCAGGACCGGCTGACCTGCGCTTTTGGACTCCGCAAGAATTCGGTCCAGTTCACTCGCCTGGGTCACCGTCTGCCAGCGACTGTCGGACTTTGGCTGGGCGCCGCTCGCAATGACTTGAGCCTGACCCAGCGGGCGCATCGGGTCAGTCTGACCACTCAGCGCGCCGTACCAGCACGCGAGGGCGTACACCAGCAGGAACAGACCCAGCAATTGAGCGAGGCGGCCACGGGTGGTCTTTTCGCCCAGCTCCAGCGCACCCATAAAGATCGCAACGCCGGCTCCTAGCAGCCCGATCAACAATAACGTGGCTTGCCCCGGAATCACCCGGCTCAGCAAACCGATGGCCAGGGCGAGCAACAGCACGCCGATGGCGTTCTTGACCGCAACCAGCCATGGCCCGCTTTTCGGCAGCCACGCCGCGCCACCCGTTGCCACCATCACCAGTGGAGCGCCCATGCCCAGGCCCAGAGCGAACAGCTTCAAAGCCCCGCCCAGCGCATCGCCGCTCGCGCTTATATAAAGCAGTGCGCCGGCCAATGGTGCCGAGACACAAGGCGAGACCAGCAGGCTTGAAACCACGCCCAGAACCGCTGCTCCCCACAAGGATCCGCCCTGGGTATTGCCTGCGATGCGGTCCAGCCGGTCATTGAGCGCGCGGGGCAGGCGCAGCTCGAACGCGCCGAACATGGCGATAGCGAAGAGCGCAAAGAACCCGGCGAACGGCACGAGGACCCATGCCGACTGCAGGCGTGCTTGCAGGTTGAGACTGGCGCCAAACATGCCCATCAGTGCGCCGAGGATGGCGAAGCAGATCGCCATCGGCAGCACGTAGGCCAGGGACAAAGAGAAACCGCGCAGCCCGCCGATCTGCCCGCGCAGGACCACACCAGAGAGGATCGGCAGCATGGGCAATACGCACGGCGTAAAGGTCAGCCCGACGCCGGCGAGGAAAAACAGCGCCAGTTGTTTCCAGCTGAAGGAGGGTACCGGTTGCTCATTGCCTGATGGCGCCGCAGCAGATGCGTCAGCAGAAGAGGTTGCGCTGCCGCCGATGCTCAGGCGCTCGGTTTCCGGCGGGTAGCAGAGCCCTTTGTCCGCGCATCCCTGATAGGTGACGACTAGCGTGAAAGGGCGGTCGTCCCCGGCGTTGCGCGGCAAGTTGACGTCGAGAATGCCGTGATAGACCTCGACGTCGCCAAAGTACTCGTCGTGTTTCTTTTCGCCGTCTGGCAGTTGCGCGGCGCCGAGGCCGATGTCGGCGGGCTCGGTGCGAAATTGAAAGCGATGGCGATACAGGTAGTAGCCTTCGGTGGCGACAAACTGCAACTTGATGGAGTCAGCGGTGGTGTCGCTCAGGTTCAGCTGGAACGCCTGGCGAACCGGCAGGAAGTCCTTGCTGTTGTCGACTGCTGCGCTTCCCAGTGTGGGGCTCGATCTGTTCTCCAGAAAGCTCGCGCCGACAGCGGGGAGGGCACAGATCAGCAGTAGCAGACAAAGCAGGCGGCGCATGGCGGTCTCGCATCACAGAAGTCCGCGCATGATAGCGGAGTGGCTGCGGGCGTGCAGGGAGAGCTAGAGTTCTTCGGTCTGCTTCGGTCTGAAAATGATGTAGGACGCAGCGGTCAAGACGCAGCGGTCAAACAGTGTCCGGCTGGGTGTGTTTGCTCAAAGGCGACACTGCAACGCGCTCCTCGAGCCCATGCACCTGATTGCGGCCAGCCTTTTTTGCGCGGTACAGCGCTTCGTCTGCTTGCGAGGCCATCATCAGCGCATCGTCGTCCTCGGCGATTTCCACCACCCCGGCGCTGAACGTGCAGAACAGATCAACGGGCTGCGCGGGGTAGTGGATTTCGGCGAAGCGCTGGCGGATTTCGTCGAGCACGCCGTGGGCGGCTGCCAGATCCGTGTCCGGCATGACCACCGCGAACTCCTCACCGCCATAGCGACCGATGTAATCGGTCTTGCGCAGGCGTTGCTTGAGGAACAGCGCCAGGCTCTTGATCACACGGTCGCCCATGGGATGGCCGTGGCTGTCGTTGACCTTCTTGAAGTGGTCGATGTCCAGCATGGCGAAGCTCAGCGGCTTGTTCTCCCGCCGCGAGCGGAAGCTGCAATCTTCGAGCAATTGCAGGATGTGCGTGTGGTTGTACAGGCCGGTCAGGCTGTCGCGGACCATGCGCGCTTTTAGGTTGCGCGCCCGCGCCGCGCGATTGCGCACGGTGGTGATCAGGTGGCGGGGCTTGATGGGTTTGGTAAGAAAATCGTCGCCGCCTTCGCTCATCGCATCCAGCTGTTTATCCAGATCGTCCTCAGCCGAGAGGTAGATGATCGGCACGCTGACGTAGCGGTCATTGTGGCGGATCACCTTGGCCAGCTCGGTGCCCGTGCAGCCGGGCATGTACATGTCGAGAATGATCAGGTCAGGCTGAAATTCGGCCAGTTCAGCCATGGTCTTGATCGGGTCGAGCAGGGTCCGGGTGACGATTCCGGCGCCGTTGAGCAAGCGTTCGGTCTGTGTGGCCTGGGCGCGCGAATCATCGATGATCAGGACCTTGTACGGTTCGTACTGCGCGACCCGGGTCAGGATTTCGATCTTCTCCAGCAGGCTGGAGGCCTCAAGCGTGCCGGTCAGAAATTCTTCCCCTCCGGCGCGGACGGCCGCAAGGCGTGTGGGGGTGTCCGTCTCGTGATGGCTGAAAAACAGCAGCGGCAGTTTTTGCTCCAGTCCTTCCTGCATTTGAGTGGCGAGCTTCAGGCCCTGGCCCGGGGCGCCGAAGTCGACATCCATGACGACGGCGGCGGGCAAGCGCTCGGCCATGGTCATGTGGAAGGAGTCGACGTTTGCGAGTGACTGCGCGCTCAGGCCGAAGAACTCCAGCTGCTTGGCCAGACGTTCGCCGCGTTCGTGATCCTGAAGCACTATATAGATCGGCTTGCGCAGGGGCGGCAGGGCGGTTTGCTCAAGGCGGTCGCCGTGCCGGAGGCCGGTTCGGGACAGGCGTTGCATCAGGCGATTGAGGTCGGTGATCAAGGCGCTGCTCAAACGGCCTCGGTTGGCCTCGACGTCAAGCAACGCCAGGTTGATCGCGGTCGCCAGTTGCACGTGCTCGGCCTGCTCGAAGCGTTCGGCGAAACGCAGCAGGCGCTGGTTGGCCTCGCTGAGTTCAGCCATGTCCGTTGCCGACCATTCACTTTGCTGCAGGCGTTGCCACACCTCAAGAATCTGACGGGCCTGATGGATAACGCGTTGGGCAAAGTGGTGTTTGAGCCGGTCGCGGCTCGGATCTTCTGCTTCGGTCATGTGCTGACTTCTTTACAGGGGAAACCCCGATATAAATGCTGGCGCTATGCTAGCACTACTTCTCCGGATCAGGATTGCCGCAAGTCATTTTCTCGTCATTTTTGACGGTTTTATCCGTCAAATTTCTATCTTTAAACCCGTTTGAGTGTTCGAACCAGTTGGTTCAGTTCAAGGCAGGAAGCGTAGCTGCGGATAGCGGGATAGGAGAATGGATATGGTGCCTTTGGCCGGGGACGCGCTCGACTCAGCTGCTAAACAATTGCACCTGCCACTACATTCCTGCCAAACGCACCTTGCTGTAAGGTTGCGGTCAGAAGCACTGAATTCCGTGATTGAAAGGACAAGGCCATGCTGGATTGGAAGAAGCGCTCGGGCAGCGCGGGAACTGAACGCGTTGACGAAAAGCCGATGGGCAAGGCGCCTCGGGGTTCTCGGGGGTATTGGGGCGGCCTGTTGTTCAGTCGTGCCGTCGGGGCCGTGGTGGGTATTTATCTGGTGGTCACCGTGGTGCTCGGCATCTGGTGGAGCAGCGAACCGCCACTGTTTCCGGTCCAGCAGCAAGCCCAGGCCGCCGCACAAAGTGAAGGCAAGCAGATGGTGTTGGGCTACACCACCGTCGAAACCCTGAAGACCGTCGCGTCCACGTTGCTGGATAAACCGGGCGGTTACATTTCCAACGATCGTTCGCCGCCCGGCCTGTGGATGGACAACATGCCGAGCTGGGAGTACGGCGTGCTGGTCCAGGTGCGCGACCTGAGCCGCGCACTGCGTAAAGACTTCGCTCGGTCGCAATCCCAGTCCGCCGAAGACGGCGATCTGGCGCGCGCCGAGCCACTGTTCAACTTCGACAATAAAAGCTGGGTGCTGCCTTCGAGCGAGTCTCAGTACCGCGACGGCATCGCTGCGTTGAGCCGCTACCAGGCGCGCCTGTCTGACCCCAATCAAAAGGGCGCGCTGTTTTACACCCGCGCCGACAACCTGAATAACTGGTTGGGCGATGTGGGTACGCGACTGGGCTCTCTGTCCCAGCGACTGTCCGCCAGCGTCGGTCGGGTCAAGCTGAACAGCACCCTGAAAACCGAGGCGCAGTCCACGGTCACGGTCAAACCGGGCGAAGTGCCGCAGGTTGACGAAGAAATCGTTGAAACCCCATGGATGCAGATCGACAACGTCTTCTATGAAGCACGCGGTCAGGCTTGGGCTCTGTCGCACCTGCTGCGTGCGATCGAAGTCGATTTCGCCGATGTGCTGGCGAAGAAGAATGCAACCGTCAGCGTGCGTCAGATCATTCGTGAACTGGAAGCCTCGCAAGAGCCGATCTGGAGCCCGATGATCCTCAACGGCAGCCCTTTCGGTATCTTCGCCAACCACTCGCTGGTCATGGCCAACTACCTGTCCCGTGCCAACGCGGCGGTGATTGACCTGCGCCAGTTGCTGTCCCAAGGCTGATCGATGAGCGTTTCCGATCAAGAGGCCGCCCACCGTGCGGCCTCCGACGCCGAGCTGATTGCCTGGGTTGATCGTCACGATCAATCCCTCGGCGCGCTGCCCCGGGCAGAGCTGCGTGAGCGCGGTCTCATCGGACGCGGCACCTATATCCTGCTGTTCAACTCGGCCGGTGAGCTGTGTGTGCATCGACGCACGCTGAGCAAGGCGATCTATCCCGGGTATTGGGATGTGGCGGCGGGCGGCATGGTGCAGGCCGATGAAAGCTACGAGCTTTCGGCGGCGCGCGAGCTGGAGGAAGAGTTGGGCGTCTCTGGCGTGCCGCTTACCCCTCACGAACGTTTCTTCTTCGATCAGCCGGATAACCGACTGTGGTGCGCGGTGTTCTCCGCAGTCTGGGACGGGCCGCTGAAACTGCAGCCGGAAGAAGTGCTGGAAGCGCGCTTTCTCGGCATCGACCAAGTGCTGCGCGAAACCACCGAAAAGCCTTACTGCCCGGACTCGCTGGCCGCCTTCAGGCGCTATTTGGAAGGCGTCGCAAAAGTCCCGTAAATTGGCGCATATTTGCTCTTAGCATCGGCGCCTTTTGCCGTTACACTGCGCGACTTTTCACGCCGGACCGTTCTTCGATCCGGTAGCGCTGCCCCTGCCTGAGTGGGGCTTCGCGGTCGGTTCCCGCCGGCCAGACTTCGCTCCTCAACAAGAGGATTGCCGGTGGCCAAAAAAGCCGCATCCTTCGCCGCCCTCGGTGGCCTGGTATTTTCAACCGACGCCGGTCGGCATTGTCCCGACTGCCGTCAGCCCGTCGACGCCTGTACCTGCAAAAGCACGCTCATCCCGGAAGGTGATGGTATTGCCCGCGTGCGCCGCGAAAGCAAAGGCCGGGGCGGCAAGACTGTCACGACCGTCACCGGCGTTCCGCTTGCCGAAGACGCGCTCAAGGACCTGGCAAAGACGCTCAAGCAACGGTGTGGAACCGGCGGCGCGCTGAAGGATGGCGTGATCGAGATTCAGGGTGACCACGTCGAAACGCTGTTGGCCGAGTTGGTCAAGCAGGGTTTCAAGGCGAAGAAGTCGGGCGGTTGAGCCGTCTGTTTCGAGCCCGTTGATTTAGTCGTCGGTCTGGCCGCATTCATCCATGCAAACTCTGCTGCGCAATGCGGGTCTATTGCCCCACAGCGAGCAGGCGCCAAACCGTCATTTCCACGCTCTACACTGCGCCCAGCCGGTCAGGCCGGGGCTTTATGACTTTTCTATAGGGGACTTTGATGTCCGTACGACGCACACGCAAAGACGATGGCAGCCAATGGACCGTGGCAGACAGCCGCAGTGTCTACGGGATCCGTCATTGGGGGGCCGGTTATTTCGCAATCAACGAAGCTGGCCGCGTTGAAGTTCGCCCCAACGGGCCGACCAGTTCGCCCATCGATCTTTACGAGCAGGTCGATCAGCTGCGCAAGAGCGGCTTGTCCCTGCCACTGCTGGTGCGTTTCCCTGACATTCTGCAGGACCGCGTGCGTCAGCTGACCGGTGCGTTCGACGAGAACATCGCCCGCCTGGAATACCAGAGCAAATACACCGCGCTGTACCCGATCAAGGTCAACCAGCAGGAAGCGGTGGTGGAAAACATCATCGCCACGCAAAACGTGTCCATCGGCCTCGAAGCCGGCTCCAAGCCTGAGCTGATGGCCGTGCTGGCACTGGCGCCGAAGGGCGGCACCATCGTCTGCAACGGCTACAAGGACCGCGAGTTCATTCGTCTGGCCTTGATGGGTCAGAAGCTGGGCCACAACGTCTTTATCGTCATCGAGAAAGAGTCCGAAGTCGAACTGGTCATCGAAGAAGCCGCCGAGCTGAAGGTCGCGCCGCAAGTGGGTCTGCGTGTGCGCCTGTCGTCCCTGGCGTCGAGCAAGTGGGCCGACACCGGTGGCGAGAAGTCCAAGTTCGGGCTGTCCGCCGCGCAGTTGCTGTCAGTCGTCGACCGCTTCACCAAGGCAGGCCTCGATCAGGGCATTCGTCTGCTGCACTTCCACATGGGCTCGCAGATCGCCAACCTGGCGGACTACCAGCACGGTTTCAAGGAAGCGATTCGTTACTACGGCGAGCTGCGCAACCTTGGCCTGCCGGTGGACCACATCGACGTGGGCGGTGGCCTGGGTGTCGACTACGACGGCACGCACTCGCGCAACGCCAGCTCGATCAACTACGACATGGACGATTACGCCGGTGTCGTGGTCGGGATGCTCAAGGAATTCTGCGACGCGCAGGGCCTGCCGCATCCGCACATTTTCTCGGAAAGCGGCCGCTCGCTGACCGCGCACCACGCCATGCTGGTGATCCAGGTCACCGACGTCGAGCGTCACAACGACGAAGTGCCGGAAATCACTGACAAGGAAAGCCTGCCGGAAACCCTGCAGTGGCTGATCGATCTGCTCGGCCCGACCGACATCGAAATGGTCACCGAGACCTACTGGCGCGCCACGCACTACATGAGTGACATCGCGTCGCAGTACTCCGACGGCAAGATCACCCTGGCGCAAAAAGCCTTGGGCGAGCAGTGCTATTTCGCGGTGTGCCGTCGTTTGCACAACTCGCTGAAAGCCCGCCAGCGTTCCCATCGTCAAGTGCTCGACGAACTCAACGACAAGCTGGCCGACAAGTACATCTGCAACTTCTCGGTGTTCCAGAGCCTGCCGGACACCTGGGCGATCGATCAGGTGCTGCCGATCATTCCGCTGCATCGTCTGGACGAAGAGCCACTGCGTCGCGCCGTGCTGCAAGACCTGACCTGCGACTCCGACGGCAAGATCAATCAGTACGTCGACGAGCAGAGCATCGAGACCAGCCTGCCGGTTCACTCGTTGAACGAGGGTGAGGACTACTTGCTGGGCGTGTTCCTGGTCGGCGCCTATCAGGAAATTCTCGGCGACATGCACAACCTGTTCGGTGACACCGATTCGGTGAATATCTACCAGAACCAGGATGGCAGCGCGTATTCGGCCGGGATCGAAACCCACGACACCATCGAAGACATGCTGCGTTACGTGCACTTGTCGCCGGAAGAACTGATGACCCATTACCGGGACAAAGTCGCCAGCGCCAAGATCACCCCGCGCGAGCGCACCCAGTTTCTGGATGCCTTGCGTCTGGGCCTGACGCGGTCGTCCTACCTGTCGTCGTAATGAGGTAGCGACTCCCAAAAACGGGCCCTTGTGGCCCGTTTTCGTTGTCTGCACAGTCAGGCGTCCTTCACTGTTTCGGGAGCATGAATGATGATCAAGCTGGCGCTCAAAGCGGTGTTCGCCGCCTGGTTGATGACCTTGCTGATGGCTTGCACGCCGCTGAAGGTGCTCAACGCGTTTACCCCGAGCAGCACGTTCAGCAGAACGTCTGACTTGGCGTACGGCCCGGACCCGCGCAACAAACTCGACATCTACAGGCCCAAAGATGCAGCGCCGGACGCGCCCGTCGTTGTGTTTTTCTATGGCGGCAGCTGGATCAGCGGATCGCGGGGTGACTACGCCTTCGTCGGTGAAGCGCTCGCGTCCCGGGGCATTGTCGCGGTGCTTGCCGATTACCGGTTGTACCCGCAAGTGCATTACCGGGAACTGCTGCAGGACAGCGCCCAAGCGGTGGGCTGGACCCACGCGCACATTCGTCAGTACGGCGGTGATCCGGGGAAGTTGTATGTGATGGGCCACAGTGCCGGGGCCTACAACGCCGCGATGCTTGCTCTGGACCCAAAATGGCTGGCGGCAGCGGGTACGACGCCTTCCATCATCAAGGGCTGGATCGGTCTGGCCGGGCCCTATGATTTTCTGCCCATCGACGACCCGGAAGTGAAGCCGGTGTTTTACTTCCCGAATTCGCCGCCCGACTCGCAGCCGATCAACCATGTCAGCGCAGCGTCACCGCCGGCGTTGCTGATCGCTTCCGCCGATGACAGGGAAGTGAACCCGCAACGCAACACAGGGGGCATGGCCAGTCGTTTGCGCGCTCAAGGCGTGTCAGTGCGAGAGGTGTATTTCTCTCGCACCAGTCACCGCACGCTGGTGGGTGCACTTGCCCGCCCGTTACGCAGCCTGGCGCCGGTGCTGGAGGAGGTCGCAGCCTTTATCCACGCACAGGATCAGGCGCCGGTGTCGAGCGTCTCGGTCAGCCGTTGAACCAAGCGCCGCTGCGGTTGAGCTTCAACGCCAGATACCCCAGCGTCAGCGCCCTTAATGCCATGAACAGCAAAAACGCCAGCCACAGACCGTGGTTGCCGAATCCGCTTGCCAGCCAGGCAAACGGTGCGGTGATCAAGGCCGTGACGACCATGGCATTGCGCATCTCGCGGGCGCGGGTGGCGCCGATGAAAAGGCCGTCGAGCAAGTAACTCCAGACCGCGACAAAGGGCAGCACGGCGAGATAGGGCAGATAGACGAAGGCGATGTCGCGCACTGCGGTGATGTCGGTCTGCATCTCGATGAACAGGTGCCCGCCCAGCAGAAACAGCGCCACAAACGCGACGCTGCAAATCAGCGACCAGCCTCCCGAGACATTCAACGAGCGGCGTAACGCGTCGCGATCCCGCGCGCCGATGGCGTGTCCGCAGAGGGCTTCGACGGCGTGGGCCAGTCCGTCCAGCGCGTGGGCCATCAGCAACAGCCCATTAAGCAGCAGCGCGTTGGCCGCCACGGTCGCGTCGCCCAACCGAGCGCCTTGTACGGTGATCAGAAAGAACACCGATTGCAGGATCAGGCTGCGAATGAAGATGTCGCGGTTGACCGTGAGCAGTGGTCGCCAGCTCTGCCAATGCTTGAGCGTGGACACTGCCAGCTGTCCCGGGTATGCGCGCAAACCTCTGTGGGTGAGGCCGAGGCCAAGCAGTGCGCCGGTCCATTCGGCGATGACCGACGCACGCGCGCTGCCGACCACGCCCCAGTCCAGGCCCATGACGAACCACAGGTTCAGCGCGATGTTGACCAGGTTGGTGGTCAGCAGAATCGCCAGCGGCGCTCGGGCGTTCTGCAGCCCGAGAAACCAGCCCACCAGCGCGTAACTCGCCAGTGCGGCGGGCAAGCCGAACAAGCGGGTATGGAAGAAGTCGCGGGTCAGGTCGTTGAGATCGTCTGAGGGCTGCATCATTTCCAGCGCCAGGTGCTGGAACGGCAGGCCGATCAGCCCCAGCAGCACAGAAAAACCCATCGCCAGCAGCAAGCCCTGCAACAGCACCTGGCGCAGCGCCGCTCCGTCGTTGCGGCCGGCCGCCTGGGCGGCGAAACCGGTCGTGCCCATGCGCAGACAACCCATCGCCCACGCGAGAAAGCTGTACAGCGTACCGCCGACCGCCACCGCGCCAAGTTGGTGGGCGTGGGGCAGGTGACCGATGACCGTGCTGTCGACCAGCGAAACAAGGGGCACGGAGATATTCGACAGGATCATCGGCGCCGCCAGCGCCCACACCTGCCGATGCGTCGCGCGCTGACGCCAGTCGTTGAAGAAGTTGGACATGAAGGCTCCCGGGCAAGCGCGCGAGTGTAGCGATGACGACAGGGGAATGCAGGACTTCTGCATTCCCGTGCACCAGCCTCGGGGCGCGCCCTGTTTTTGAGTCGACCCCGGTCACTCCCACCCGTCCCCGAGCGTGCCGAGAACTCGAGCCGAAACCCGATAGTGTGGGAGTGAGCTTGCTCACGAAAGCGTCAGTACATTCAGCGCATCTCCATCGGGAGCGAAAATGCCTTCGCGAGCAAGCTCGCTCCCACCAGTCCTGGGGCGTGATTGAGAACTCGAGCCGAAACCCGATAGTGTGGGAGTGAGCTTGCTCACGAAAGCGTCGGCACATCCGCCGCACCTTCATCGGGAGTGAAAATGCCTTCGCGAGCAAGCTCGCTCCCACCGGTTCAGCGGAGTGGCCTGGATTCTGGGTCCAGCAAGCTCACTCACATCTTTTAGCGGCACTGCCTGGATTCCGAGTTGCCCTCGATCATGTGGGAGTGAGCTTGCTCACGAAAGCGTCGGCACATCCGCCGCACCTTCATTGGGAGTGAAAATGCCTTCGCGAGCAAGCTCGCTCCCACCGGTTCAGCGGAGTGGGCTGGATTCCGAGTCGACCAAGCTCACTCCCACCAGTCCCCGAGCATGGCCGAGAAATCAAGTCGACCCCCGCAAGGGTAGGAACCATGGCTGCGTTTCCCCCTTGAGAACAAACGCACAAACCCACGGTCTATCTGCGCGCCGCGCTTTACGATTGCCAAAGCGGTGCTATAACTTCTGCTCCCTCATCGCCGCCGTCCAAATGAGTGCCTCATGCTAAACAAAGGATTGTTCCTGGCCTGCGCGCTGGTACTGCTCAGTGCCTGCGATTCCTCCACCTCCGATAAGCCCGCTTCAGCGGCGGCCACCCCTCCGGTTGCTGCGGCTTCATCAAGCGCCGCCGAGTCCGCGAAGCCCAAGCCTGCAGTAGACATTCCTGCGCTGAGCAAGCGCTACGCCGGACGCGAGTTGACGGTGGTGGACGTCTCCGAAGTTCAGCTTGATGGCGCCAGCACGCTGTCGTTGAGCTTTTCGGTGCCGTTGAACCCCGATCAGAAATTCGCTGAAAAAGTGCACCTCGTCGACAGCAAGGACGGCAAGGTCGATGGCGCCTGGGAGCTGTCGGACAACCTCATGGAGCTGCGCCTGCGTCACCTCGAGCCCAAGCGCAAGCTGGTGCTGACCATCGATCCGGGTCTGGTGGCGGTGAACAACAATACTCTGGCGGCAGAGTATTCCGCACGGCTGGAAACCTCCGATCTCCAGGCGACCGTGGGCTTCGCCAGTCGCGGCAGCCTGCTGCCCACCCGGCTCGCTGAAGGCCTGCCGGTAATCGCCCTCAACGTCGATAAAGTCGACGTCGAATTCTTCCGCATCAAGCCTGAGTCACTGCCTGCGTTTCTTGGCTCATGGGAAGGCTCGTCCAGTCTTGAGAGCTACCAATCCAAAGAACTGCTGCCCTTGGCCGATCTGGTCTACAGCGGCCGTTTCGACCTGAACCCTGCGCGCAACACCCGCGAGACCGTGCTGCTGCCGATCTCGGGCCTCAAACCGCTGCAACAGCCGGGCGTTTATCTGGCCGTGATGCGCGCCTCCGGGACCTACAACTACACCCAACCTGCCACGTTGTTCACCCTCAGCGACATCGGCTTGTCGGCGCACCGTTACGCCAATCGTCTGGACGTGTTCACTCAGGCGCTGGAAGGCGGCAAAGCCCTGAGCGGCGTGGACGTCGAGCTGTATGACGAGAAGGGCCGTGTGATCGGCCAGGTCAAGACCGACAACGCCGGCCACGCCGAGCTGCCATTGCCGGCCAAGGCTGAAGTGCTGCTGGCCCATCAAGGCGAGCAAACTAGCATGCTGCGCCTGAACAGCGCCGCGCTGGATCTGGCCGAATTCGACATCACCGGCCCTAAGGCCCACCCGCTGCAATTCTTTATTTTCGGCCCGCGCGATCTCTATCGCCCGGGCGAAGTGGTGCTGCTCAACGGTTTGCTGCGTGACAGCGACGGCAAGAGCGTGAAGCCTCAGCCGATCACCGTGGAAGTGCGCCGACCGGATGAGCAGGTCAGTCGCAAGTTCGTGTGGGACGCTGACGCCACCGGGCTGTATCAATATCAATTGCAGCTGTCGGAAGAAGCGCCGACGGGCCGCTGGCAACTGGTGTTTGATCTGGGTGACGGCAAGCCGCAGCTGTATGAATTCCAGGTCGAAGACTTCCTGCCAGAACGCATGACCCTGGAGCTCAAGGGCAGCGACACCCCGCTGGCGCCCGATTCGCCGTTCGATGTGGCGATTACCGGTCGTTACCTCTACGGCGCACCCGCGTCGGGCAATCGCCTGAACGGTCAGCTCTATGTGCGTCCGCTGCGGGAAGCCGTGCCCGGTCTGCCGGGTTATCAGTTTGGTTCGGTGACCGAGGAAGACCTCAAGCAGGACCTGGAAATCGAAGACAGCACGCTGGATGCCGACGGCAAGCTGGACCTGAGCATCGACAGCCAATGGGCCAAGGCCCGTTCACCGCTTGAGCTGGTGCTGCAAGCCAGTTTGCAGGAGTCGGGCGGGCGTCCGATCACGCGGCGTCTGACCCAGCCGGTCTGGCCCGCCGATGCCATGCCGGGCCTGCGCGGTTTGTTCGACGGCGAAGCCACCGAAGGCGACGGCCCGGTTGAGTTCGAAGTGCTGATGGCCGACGCCCAGGGCCACAAGCTGGCCGCCGACAACCTCAAGGTGCGGCTGGTCCGCGAGCGCCGCGATTACTACTGGAACTACTCCGACAGCGATGGCTGGAGCTATCACTTCAACGAGAAGTTTCTCAACCTCTCCGAAGAAACCCTCAGCGTGAAGAAGGACTCGACGGCGAAAATCAGCTTCCCGGTGGAGTGGGGCCCTTACCGCGTCGAAGTCGAGGATCCGGCCACGGGCCTGATCAGCAGCGTGCGTTTCTGGGCTGGTTATCGCTGGCAGGACAATGTCGAAGGCGGCGCCGTGCGTCCCGATCAGGTCAAGCTGGCGCTGGACAAACCGGCCTATGCCGACGGCGACACCGCAAAAGTCACCGTCACGCCGCCGTCGGCGGGCAAGGGCTATCTGTTGGTGGAGTCGAGCGAAGGGCCGCTGTGGTGGCAAGAGATCGACGTGCCGGCCGAAGGCAAAACCTACGACATCCCGATGGACAAGAAATGGGCGCGGCATGACCTCTACGTCAGCGCGCTGGTGATTCGTCCGGGTGAACGCAAAGCCAATGTCACGCCGAAACGCGCCGTGGGCGTCCTGCACCTTCCGCTGGACCGCTCGCAGCGCAAGCTGGCGCTGACCGTCACGGCGCCCGAGAAGATGCGGCCCAAGCAGCCGCTCAAACTGAAGGTCAATGCGAAGAACGCCGACGGCACGATCCCGAAGAGCGTGCATGTGCTGGTTGCTGCGGTGGACGTAGGCATTCTCAACATCACCGAATACGCCACGCCGGATCCGTTCGCGGCGATGTTCGGGCGCAAGGAATACGGCGCCGATCAGCTGGACATCTATGGCCAGTTGATTGAAGCAGGACGTAATCGTCTCGCCAGCCTGGCCTTCGGCGGTGACGCGGCGCTGGCCAAAGGCGGCAAGCGCCCGGAAACCAGCGTCACCATCGTCGCTCTGCAAAGCGCGCCGGTGACCCTGAACGAGCAGGGCGATGCGGAAGTCAGCGTCGACATCCCGGATTTCAACGGTGAGCTGCGGATCATGGCCCAGGCCTGGACCGACGAGCGCTATGGCATGGCCGAAGCCAAAACCGTGGTGGCGGCGCCGCTGATCGCCGAGCTGTCGGCACCTCGATTCCTGGCGGGCGGCGACCAGACCAAGGTGGCGCTGGACCTGTCGAACCTGTCCGGCAAGGCGCAGAAGCTCAACGTGCAAGTCGTGGCTGAAGGGCAGTTGAGTCTGGCTGAAGGTGACGGCGCCAAAGCCATCAGCCTGAATCAGGGGCAACGCACCACGCTGCAGATTCCGGTCAAGGCGCTGGGCGGTTTCGGTCAGGGCGTCATTCGGGTCACGGTCAACGGTCTGGACCTGCCGGGCGAGAACCTGCCAGCCTTCAGCCGCGAATGGACCATCGGCGTGCGCCCTGCGTACCCGGCGATGCTCAAGCAATACCGCGCGGTGCTCAAGGATCAGGCATGGAGCCTGCCGGACGGCGCCCTTGAGGCGTTCGAGCCAGCGGGACGCGAGGCGCTGCTGTCGGTGTCGAGCCGTGCGCCGCTGAACCTCGGCGAACAGATCCGCGCGCTGAAAGCCTATCCCTACGGTTGCCTGGAGCAGACCACCAGCGGCTTGTACCCGTCGCTTTATGCCGACGCCCCGACGCTCAAGCGTCTGGGCCTGCAAGGCGAGTCCGCTGCCGACCGCAAGCGCAAGATCGAGCTGGGCATCGAGCGACTGATCGGCATGCAGCGCTACAACGGCAGCTTCGGCCTCTGGGCGGCGGACGGTGAGGAGGAATACTGGCTGACCGCATACGTCACCGACTTCCTGCTGCGCGCCCGCGACCAAGGCTATGCCGTGCCGCCGGATGCGCTGAAGAAGGCCAACGAGCGCCTGCTGCGTTACTTGCAGGAGCGCAATCAGATCGAGGTCAATTACAGCGAAAACGCCGACCACACCCGTTTCGCTGTGCAGGCCTACGCTGGTCTGGTGCTGTCGCGCAGTCAGCAGGCACCGCTGGGTGCGTTGCGCAGTCTGTTCGAGCGTCGCAGCGATGCGCGATCGGGCCTGCCGCTGGTGCAGCTGTCCATCGCGCTGGAAAAAATGGGCGACAAACCCCGCGCCGATCAGGCTTTGCTTGCCGGGCTCGCGGCCGGTCGCAAGGCCAACGACTGGCTCGCCGATTACGGCAGCCCGTTGCGTGATCAGGCGTTGATTCTGTCGTTGCTGGAAGAAAACAAACTGGCGCCGGACAAGGTCGAGGAGCGGCTGTTTGCGCTGTCCGATCAGGTCGCAGCGAACCGCTATCTGTCGACCCAGGAGCGCAACTCGCTGTTCCTCGCCGGTCGCGATCTGCTTGGCAAGCCGGAAGGCAAATGGGCGGCGACCTTGACCAGCGGCAGCAACAATCGCGAACTGAGCAACGATCAGCCGGGCGTCAAACTCGACAGCTCAGTGCTGGCCGCGCCGTTGACGGTGCAGAACACCGGTGGCGACACGCTGTACCAGCAGATGACGATTTCCGGTTATCCGTCGCAGCCGCCTGCGGCCGGGGGCGAGAATCTGTCTATCAGTCGCGACTACTTGGGCATGGACGGCGAGGCGCTGAATCTCAATGCCTTGAAGAGCGGTGAACTGGTCTTGGTACACCTTGAGATCAAGGCTAAGGAGCGCGTGCCGGATGCGCTGGTAGTGGATCTGCTGCCCGCAGGTCTGGAGATCGAAAACCAGAATCTGGCGCAGAGTTCGGCCAGTCTGGAAGACGCCAGTGAGTCGGTGAAGCAGTGGCGCGAATCGATGGAAAACGCTGGCGTGAAGCATCAGGAATTCCGTGGCGATCGTTATGTGGCTGCGGTGGATCTGGAGGGCTTCAACACGGTGCACCTGCTGTATCTGGCGCGTGCTGTGACGCCGGGCGTGTACCGCGTGCCGCCGCCGCAAGTGGAGTCGATGTACCGGCCGAACTGGCAGGCACTGGGCGAAGCGCCAGCGCAGTTGGTGGTGAAGGGCAAGAAGTAGAAGAGGGGTGACGCTGGTTGCTCCCACGCTCTGCGCGGTAGCACCTCGGTCGACGCTCTGCGTCAGGGGACGCGGAGCGTCTTGGGCTGCATTCCCACGCGGAAGACGCTAGGGGACTGATTTATTTACAACGCTCCACCGTAAATTAATCTGTCCCCGGTTCCTGACGTATCAATGAATAATCCAGCTCAACAGCCACAACCCCAGAAACAGCCAGATGATCCCCATGATGATCGAGGCGCGCATGAAGGCGCGGATCGCTGAATACAGCAGCATCAGCCCGACGATCAGGGCCACGATGCTGACGATTGAAGTGTCCATGCCCAGCGTGCGCGACAGGCCGTCAACGAAATTGCCGCCCGCGTGAGTGAACATGTTGAACAACCAGCTTAAGCCGTCGACGACGAAGCGGATCACGGCGCCAATCACTTGGCCGAGCCATTCGAAAACGCTTTCTACCTGCATATCTGCTTCCTGATGAGGGACGTGGACCAAAAACGGCACTGCCCGCTTTGGCTGCTGATTGTCCGGGCGAGTTCCCTGTCGGGTAAAGGCTTTCTGTGAAGATCACGCGATTATTGCCGCGAAGGAACCGCCCGGGATTCACATGTCCATTGTGGGAGCGAGCGTGCTCGCGAATGGGACGACGGTGTACTCGCGTTTTGGCCTGGCTCATTGGCAGCCTGCTCATCGTGTGCCTGCTGCTCTGGCTCGCCGACCGGATCTGGCCGCTGCCCTTGCCCAAGGATGATCTGGCCCGCGTGGTGCTCGCCGAAGACGGCACGCCGCTGTGGCGATTCGCCGATGCCAATGGCGTCTGGCGCTACCCGGTGACGGTCGATCAGGTGTCGCCCTATTACCTCGAAGCGCTGCTGACCTACGAGGACCGTTGGTTCTATCAACATCCCGGCGTGAACCCCATGGCGCTGGCGCGCGCTGCCTGGCAAAACCTCAGCGGCGGCCATGTGGTGTCCGGGGGCAGCACGCTGTCGATGCAGGTGGCGCGTTTGCTCGACCCCCATTCGCGCACCCTGGCGGGCAAGCTTCGTCAACTGTGGCGCACCGCGCAGCTGGAATGGCACCTGTCCAAACAGGACATTCTGGTGCTGTACCTGAATCGCGCGCCGTTTGGCGGCACGTTGCAGGGCGTCGCCGCTGCCAGTTGGGCGTATCTCGGCAAGTCCCCGCAACAACTGACCCGTGCCGACGCGGCGCTGTTGGCGGTATTGCCCCAGGCGCCGAGTCGTCTGCGGCCGGATCGCCACGCCCAACGGGCCCAGGCCGCGCGGGACAAAGTGCTGCGGCGTCTGGCCGAGTTCGGCACATGGCCGCAGGGCGCGGTCGACGAAGCGCTGGAAGAGCCGCTGCTGCTTGCGCCCCGTCAGGAACCGAGCCTGGCGCCTTTGCTGGCCCGGCGCCTGAACCGCCCGATCAGCCCGCCCCTGATCCGCACCACCCTGGACGCCGGCCTGCAGCGTCGTCTCGAAGACCTGCTGCTGGGCTGGCGCGCACGCTTGCCCGAACGCACGTCCGCCGCGATTCTGGTAGTGGAAGCGCAGAACATGGCCGTCCGCGCGTACGTTGGCTCGGTGGACATCGGCGACGCCAAACGTTTTGGTCATGTGGACATGGTCAGCGCGCTGCGTTCCCCCGGCTCGACGCTCAAACCCTTTCTCTACGGCAAGGCCATCGACGCCGGGCTCATCCATTCCGAATCGTTGCTGCAGGACGTGCCCCGGCGCTACGGCGACTATCGTCCCGGCAATTTCTCGTCGGGGTTCAATGGTGCGGTGGCGGCGAGTTCGGCGCTGTCGATGTCGCTTAATCTGCCGGCCGTGCAACTGCTTGAAGCCTACGGACCCAAGCGCTTCGCGGCGGAATTGCGCAACGGCGGTGTGGCGCTGACACTGCCGCCCCTGGCCGAGCCCAATCTGGCGTTAATTCTCGGCGGCGCGGGCAGCCGACTGGAGGATCTGGTGGGCGGCTACAGCGCGTTTGCGCGGGGCGGGCGCAGCGCGGACATTCGCTTGCAGCCCGATGATCGTCTGCGTGACCGACCGATGATGTCGCCGGGTGCGGCGTGGATCGTTCGGCGCATTCTTAGCGGTCAGTCACGGCCGGACCTCGACCCCCATGCCGAGCTTGTGCAGCGGCCGCAACTGGCTTGGAAAACCGGCACCAGTTATGGCTTTCGGGATGCATGGTCTATTGGCGTGGGACCGAGGTTTTTGATTGGCGTGTGGATCGGCAGGCCCGACGGGACGCCGGTGCCGGGGCAGTTCGGTCTGGCGTCGGCAGCGCCGCTGATGCTGCAGGTTCACGACCTGTTGGTGAACCGCGACGCCCAGCGCAACATCCTGCCGCCCGTGTCGCCGGTGCCGCTCAACGTTGGCGTCGCGGCGATCTGCTGGCCGCTGGGGCAGCCAATGAGCAAGAGTGATCCGAACTGCCGCCGTCAGCGTTTCGCCTGGACCCTCGACGGCACGACGCCGCCGACATTGCAGGCGACCGATCAGCCGCTGGGATTGGGGCTCACGGAAAAAGTCTGGCTGAACGACAAGGGCCTGCGTGTCGCGGCAAGTTGTCCACAGGCTCAACCAAAAGACATCGCCCTCTGGCCGGCGCCGCTTGAGCCTTGGCTGCCGAAAACCGAGCGGCGCGAGGCGCGTTTGCCGGACATCGACCCGACATGCCCGCCCCAGGGATTGAGCCTGGCGCCGCCTTTGTCCGTGGTGGGGGTGCGAGAGGGCGATCAATTGCGCTTGCCGGCCGGCAGTCAGCAACTGTTGCGGCTCACGCTGTCGGCGCTGGGCGGAAGTGGCCGGCGCTGGTGGTTCATCGACGGCACGCCGGTGGGCGACACCGCCAGTCAGGACAGTTACACCCACACCTTCACGCGCCTGGGGCGGTACCAACTGAGCGTGCTGGATGAAAGCGGGCAGACCGCCCGGGTGGAATTCAGTGTGGTGGAGTGAGGCAATGCCCTAGACTCAATTTCCGTCTTCGTGAGCAAGCCCACGCCCACATGCGATGTGTCGGCTGCGAGATAGCGCGGTGTCAGAGGACGCCGCAGATGTGTCTGTTCAAACACGGATTGTGGGAGCGAGCTTGCTCGCGAATGGGCCAGGACAGCCGCTAAATATCCAGCGGCTAATCTGCCGTCTTCGTGAGCAAGCTCACTCCCACAGGGGATGCGTCTACTGCGAGTAAGTGCAGTGTCAGGAAACACTGCAGATGGATCTGCTGAAGCGCGGACCGTGGGAGCGAGCTTGCTCGCGAATGGACCGACCCCTCAATGCGGCGGATATTGCTGCAGAATTTGCTGCACGGTCTGGCGCAGGGCCTGCTCGCGCGCAGCAGGGTTGGCGTTGCCTTCGCTGACCGTCTGCTCGGTGCTGCCACGCCAGACCAGCTTGCCGTCCTTGCCGTCGAGCATGTCGATCTGCAGCGTCGAGACTTTGTAATCGATGTTGCGCGTCTCGGTGCCGATCGGGCCGCCCCAGTAGCCGCCCCATGGATTGCCCCAATAACCGCTACCGCCATAGTTGGTAGTCACCGTCTGTTGGCGGTTCTCGACGATCAGCCATGCCTGCAGTTGAACATCCGCTTTCACGCCGGGCGCCGCCATGCGCAGGCCGCGTTGCTCCAGTTGCTCGCCGACCGCCTGGCGGATGCGCTGCTCGGTCAGATCACTTTTGATGCGCGGATCGTTAGGCTGATATTGCAAGCCGGGCTCTTTCCACGCCCAGGAGCGGTAAGCGCCGAAATCCCGCTGGGCGTCGAAGTCACGGTTGACCCGATCGGTCTGGCAGGCGCCGAGCAGCAGGGCGACACAGAGGACAGCAATGCGGCGATACATGGGTTTCTCCAGCGTGAAAACAAAACGCCACGGGGCGCGAAATCAGGACGGCGGGTAAGCCGTCAGGGCTTGTTGTACGGCCTGGCGCAGGGCTTTGGCGCGTTCTGACTGATCGCCGCCGCTGGCGGTTTCGGCACTCGCGCTCCACACCGGCTGGCCGCTGCGGGCATCGAACAGGCTGATGCGCACCACGACCACCTGCTCTTGATAGGTGCGCACAATCGGTACGCTGGCATAACCGCCGTAACCGTTGCGGTACCCATTACCACCGTAATAGCCCACACCTGAACCGCCGTAGTACGGATCGTAATAGTCGTCGCGCACCTGACGAATCCGGGTTTCGGCGTGGGCATCAGCCGCGACGCGCAAGTCCGCCGCCTGCGGGTTCTGCGAAGGCCGCAAACCCCGTTGATCCAGCCCGTTGCTGACGGCTTCAGCCAGCTGAGCCGAGTCAGCCCAGAGGGTGCCCGGTGGCAACTGGCCGTTGAGCCAGGCCCAATTGCGGTAACGGCCATAATCCCGTGGCGCCGCAGGGTAAGCGCTCATGTCGATGGCATTGGCGGCCTGAGGTGGCGCCGGTGGAATGGCCGCCGACACAGCGCGATAAGGGTTGGGGCTCTGGCAGGCGGCGAGGCCCAGGCAGAGGGATAGCAAAGCGAGACGGCGTTTCATGAGGGTCTCCGCAACGAGTGTTAAGCAGCGTGTATCAACCAGCGTGGGTCAGACAGCCCGGCACATCCAGTGCAGATAGCGTCCCAGTCCGGCGAAGGCCGGATGGCGACGATGGGCGAGCTCCATTTCCAGGAGATCCGCAAGATCGGCCTTGGCCTGAAACTCGACCGGCATGTAGTCGTGGAAAACCCGAATGCCACTTTGCGTTTCGACTCGCCACAGGGAGCCAAGTTGCGCTGCCAATTCGCGGGGATCAACAGGCTCCTGCGGGGTCAGGCTCTGTTTTTCGCCGGCCAGGGTGTTCTTGCGCATTTTGCGGAAGTGGCCCTTGAGCAGGTTGCGGTAAATCAGCGCGTCGCGGTTGTAGAAGGCCAATGACAGCCAGCCGTCGGGCTTGGTTAGCTGATGCAGTGCCGGCAGAATCGTGAACGGCTCTTCCAGCCATTCCAGCACGGCATGGCAGATCACCAGGTCGTAACGCTCGGTCAGAATATCGGGCAGTGCTTGCCACGGCGCTTGAATGAAATTTGCCGTCTGCCCCGCGTCGGCAAAGCGCTGGCGGGCGCCTTCGAGCATGGGCGCGGCGGGTTCGGCCAAGGTGACGTCATGACCGCGCTCGGCCAGCCACAACGACATGTGCCCAAGCCCGGCGCCGATGTCCAGCACGCGCAACGGACGATCGGGGAGGCTTTCGATGAGGTCAGCTTGTAGCACCGCCAACCGGATCGCGCCCTTCGTGCCGCCGTAGATTTTTTCAGCGAAGCGCGTCGCCAGTTGATCGAAATGACGGTCACTCATTTGCTGAACCGCCGTTCGCCGTCCGCCAGTTTCGCGCGCACCACTTCATCCATGTCCAGCCCGAGTTCGCTGCACAACAGCAGCAGGTAAAGCACGATATCCCCGACTTCCTGCCCGGCGTGGGCCAGCTCATCAGCGGGCAGCTGACGCGACTGATCCTCGGTCTTCCACTGAAAGATCTCCACCAGCTCGGCCATTTCGACGCTGGCGGCCATGGCCAGGTTTTTCGGGCTGTGAAATTGCCGCCAGTCGTTGTTATCGCGGATGCGATGCAGGCGTTGGGTGAGTTCGTCGAGGTTCATGGGGGTCTCCTGAAGGTGCGTAGCTTCAGGGGGATAGGCGATTGACGCAAGGGGGGCGCAATGCGTCGCGCTGTACGTTTACGGTAGGGTACGGTGGTGAAGCCATTCCCGGCTGAAGCCGGTCCCACTAAACTGCCTGCGCCCCCGACTTTAATGACACGCCTCACGCTGTTAGTTGGACCGGCTTTATCCGGGAAGGCGTCAGATGTCACACCGCAAAACTACTGGCGCACGATAGGCGCAGCCATCACTCCGACGCCGGTCGCCAGCTCCCCAGCATATGCACGATCCCTTCCGCCCCTTCCAGCTTGAACTGCCCATGTGACCCCGCCGCGCTGGCAGACAACGTCACCCCGCTGGGCAGCCGCAGCGGTTTGTGAAACTCCACCGATATCTCCACGTTCGACGCCGGCAGGTGATCCTCAAGCGCCGCCAGCGCACGGCTTTTTATCCACAGCCCGTGGGCGATCGCCTTGGGAAAGCCGAACAGCCTGGCGCTGCTGTCACTCAGGTGAATCGGGTTGTAATCACCACTGACCTTGGCGTACTGACGGCCAATGTCCGACGGCGCCGACCACGTCGCCAGTTCCGTCATCGGCAGCGGTGCCGGCTCGTAATCGCCGTCGATCTCGCCGTCCACCTGAACACCTCGGCAGAGCATCGTGCTCTCTTCCTCCCACAGCAGGCCCAGCGCGTCCTCGATCTGGGTGATCAGACTGAACGTCGCGCCTTTGGTGTGGGGCTTGAGATGGCCGACACGCACGCTGACCTGAACCTTGATCACGCTCCCGAGGGGCCGACGAATGCTGATCCGGTTATGCAGGTGGACCAATCCGAGGAGCGGGAAGGGAAAGTCCTTGTCGGTGAGCAGCTTCATCTGCAGCGGGAAGGCCAGCACATGGGGATAGGTCGGCGGCAGCAGACTGCCGGGCACGAAGCTGCACACATGGGCAAACGCTTTCACCTTGTCCGGGTCCACCGACATCCAGCACCGCAGGCCCTGATCCGGCAGTTGCGTGCCGCTGACCTTGCGCCGCAGCGCCGCTTGCATGAACAGGCCGGGCAGGGCCGGGGGCGTGTCCAGATACCGCCAGTGCACACTCATCGAGCTACTCCTGTGGTCATGCTGCAGATCAGGCACGCCTCGGATCGACGGCGCGGGCTATTCAAACAGTGGTCTTCTTTATGCCGACTCAGGCGCCGAGCACGCTTTGGCCGCACACCCGCAGCACCTGGCCGCTCATTGCGCCAGAACCCGGTTGACCCAGCCACGCCACCGCTTCCGCCACGTCTTGCGGCTGGCCGCCCTGGCCCAGCGAACTCATGCGTCTGCCCGCTTCGCGCAGGGCAAAAGGCATGTGCGCCGTCATGCTCGTTTCGATAAAGCCCGGCGCCACGGCGTTGATGCTGATGCCGCGCGCTTTGAGGGTCGGCGCCATCGCCCGGGCATAACCGATCAAGCCGGCCTTGCTGGTGGTGTAGTTGGTCTGGCCGCGGTTGCCCGCCAGCCCGCTGATCGACGCCAGCAGAATCACGCTGCCGTTCTCGTGCAGCGCGCCGCTGTCGATCAGCGCCTGGGTCAGGATCTGAGGCGCGTTGAGATTGACGTCGAGCACCGAGTCCCAGAAGTCCGCCGGCATATTGGCCAGCGTTTTGTCCCGGGTGATGCCGGCGTTGTGCACGACGATATCGAGCCCGCCGGGGAGGTGTTCAATCAACTGAGCGGCAGCGTCCGGTGCGCAGATGTCCAGGACCAGCGCCTGTCCACCCAGACGCGCCGCCAAGGCATCCAGATCCGATTTGGCCTGGGGCACGTCCAACAGAATGACTTCGGCGCCATCACGGGCGAGGGTTTCCGCGATGGCCGCGCCGATGCCTCGGGCGGCGCCGGTCACCAGCGCTTTGCGTCCGGCCAGTGGGCGGGTCCAGTCCTGAACCTGCTGATCGCAAGCACTCAGGCGAATGACTTGACCGGAAATAAACGCGCTCTTCGGCGACAGGAAAAACCGCAGCGCGCCTTCCAGTTGATCTTCGGCGCCGTCCTCTATTTGCAGCAGATGAACCGTGCCGCCGTTGCGCATTTCCTTGGCCAGCGAGCGACTGAAACCTTCGATGGCTTGCTGCGTGCTCGCGGCCAGCGGATCGGATTGAGCCTCCGGCGCGCGCACAAGCATCACGACGTGAGCGCTGTTATCCAGATGACGCAGGATCGGCTGGAAGAAGTCGCGCAACTGACTCAGCTGAGAGGTGTGCAGCAGCGTGCTGGCGTCGAACACCACAGCCTTGATCTTCGCGCTCTGCTCGGCATTCCAGGGGTGGGCGCCTGTGACTTCGCCGCCATGACTGAACAGCACATCAGTCAGACGCGGCGCAAAGGCGCTCACCCGCTCGGCCAGCGGACCTGTGCTCAGCAACAGCGCGCCTTCGACCGGACGCAGACGCCCGGCCTGCCAGCGCTCCAGACGTGCGGGGGCTGGCAAACCGACGGCGCCGACCAGCTTGCGGCCGAGGTCGGAGTTGACGAAGTCAATGTAGCGATCGGATGCCATGGAACACGCTCCTTGAGTCTGGGTTCAAATCAGTTGACCGCACCGGTGGGTAATAGGTCCTACGCTGTCAGTTGGCGAACTCTGTAGGAGTGAGCGTGCTCGCGATCGCTTTTCGTCAGGGGGCACAAAAGCGCCAGGCCTGCTGCGGTCGTGCTTCCGCAACCGATGCCCGCAAGATCCAAAAAAGAGAAAGGAGATTTCGATGATTCAGACACGACGCGTGGCCATTGTCGGCGGTAATCGCATTCCGTTCGCACGCTCCAACGGCGCGTATGCCACCGCCAGCAATCAGGACATGCTGACCGCTGCGCTGGAGGGTCTGATCGAGCGCTTCAACCTGCATGGCCTGCGCATGGGCGAAGTCGCTGCCGGCGCGGTCCTCAAGCATTCCCGTGATTTCAACCTCACCCGCGAATGCGTGCTCGGCTCAAGGCTGTCGCCACAAACGCCGGCCTACGACATTCAACAGGCTTGCGGCACCGGGCTCGAAGCGGCGCTGCTGGTGGCAAACAAAATCGCCCTCGGCCAGATCGAGTGCGGCATTGCCGGCGGCGTCGACACCACCTCAGACGCGCCCATCGGCGTCAACGAAGACCTGCGGCAGATCCTGTTGCAGGTCAATCGCAGCAAAACCACGGCTGACAAACTCAAGGCGCTGACGCAATTGCGCCTGCACAACCTCAAGCCGGAGCTGCCGCGCAACGGCGAACCCCGCACCGGTTTGTCGATGGGCCAGCACTGCGAACTGATGGCGCAGACCTGGAACATCCCCCGCGACGCGCAGGACCAACTGACGCTGGAAAGTCACCAGAAAATGGCCGCTGCTTACGCGGAGGGCTGGCAGGACGACCTGCTCACGCCGTTCCTCGGCCTGACCCGCGACAACAACCTGCGCACCGACGCGAGCCTGGAAAAACTCGCCTCGCTCAAGCCCGCGTACGAGCGCAGCGCCAAAGGCACGCTGACGGCGGGCAACTCGACGCCGTTGACTGATGGCGCATCACTGGTGTTGCTCGCCAGCGAAGAGTGGGCGCATGAGCGGGGCTTGCCGATTCTGGCCTACTGGCGAGATGGCGAGGCCGCTGCCGTGGATTTCGTGCGCGGCAACGAAGGCCTGCTGATGGCCCCGGTCTACGCCGTCCCCCGCCTGCTGGCCCGCAACGGCTTGACGCTGCAAGACTTCGATTACTACGAAATCCACGAAGCGTTTGCCGCGCAGGTGTTGTGTACGTTGAAGGCGTGGGAAGACCCGGAATACTGCAAAACGCGGTTGGGTTTGGATGCGCCGCTGGGGTCGATTGATCGCAGCAAACTCAACGTCAAAGGCAGCTCGTTGGCGGCGGGGCATCCGTTTGCTGCGACGGGTGGGCGGATTGTGGCGAACCTGGCGAAACTGCTGAGCAAGAAGGGGGGAGGGCGAGGGTTGATATCGATCTGCGCTGCAGGTGGCCAAGGCGTGACGGCCATTATCGAGGGCTGATGCTGATAATGTTTAACGGGGACTTATATTTAAAGTATTTAAAGTATTTAAAGGGGACTGATTTATTTACAACGCTTCACCGTAAATTAATCTGTCCCCGTCTCAAGAAAATCAAATAAATCAGACCCGTTTAGTTCGCAGCGATGACAACTGCCAAACATCCCTCACGCAGCCTCGACACCCAGCGCCAAATCCCGGCGCTTGAGGCCCTCCCGCGCGCGCTTTACGCCCGCGCCGAAAGCCTGAGCCAAGGCTCATGGACCCCCACGCACCGCCACGACTGGGTGCAGTTTTCCTACGCGATCAGCGGCGTGCTTGGCGTTCACACCCCACACGGCAGTTTCTTCGCGCCACCGCAGTGGGGCGTGTGGATTCCGGCCGGTCTCGACCATGAAGTCGTCACGTCAACGCGCGCCGAGATGCGCAGCCTGTATGTGCGCAAAGAAGACTGCGAGTGGGCGCCGGACCGCTGCCGTGTGCTGGAGGTCAAGCCGTTGGCAAAGGAGTTGATCAAAGCGTTCTGCCAACTGCCGCCGGAATATCCACAGGCCGACAGCCCCGAAATGCGCCTGGTGCAAGTGCTCCTCGACCAGTTGGCGGGCTTGCCGGAGGTGGGCTTCTCACTGCCGCTGCCCAGGCACACGCGCTTGCTCGGTCTGTGTAACGAACTGATCGAACAACCCGACCAACTCATCACCCTGACCGAGTGGGCGGCGCGGCTGAGCATGTCCGAAAAAACCCTGATGCGCCTGTTCCAGCGCGAGACCGGCCTGAGCTTTCGTGGCTGGCGACAACGCGCCCGCCTACTGTCCTCACTTAAAGCGCTGGAGGAGGGCGCAAGCGTAACCAGTACGGCACTGGCCTCCGGTTACGACTCGACATCAGCATTTATCGCCGCATTCAAAAGCCTGTTCGGGCTCACCCCTGGCGAACTCTTCCGCAGTTAGCGTGAAGGGAACTAATTTATTTACAACGCTTCACCGCAATTAGGATGGGGACTAGGAAGGGGACTGATTTATTTACAACGCTTCACCGTAAATTAATCTGTCCCCGTCAGCCGCGATCTAATCCGTCCCTGCTCAAGCATCCCCAATCAACCGCAGGCCGCCCCCGCCCCCGGCACTCAACCCGTCGCCCCAGCACCCGCTCAACGTCCTCGGCAAACCGCCTTCCCCCGGTCAATTGCCCCCTCTGCAGGGCATCCCGAATCAACCTCAACTCGCCGTCTGCAACAGGCGCGTCAAAAAACGCCCGATACGCCTGTTGCCGACCAGGCTGCGTCAGCCCCAATGATTCGTAACAGGAATGAACATCCAGCCAGTCATCCTGCACATTATCGGTGAACCGTAACCCGAAGCTCGACCATCGATAATCTTCCACGCGATCAACCATTCCAGCCCGCACAGGATTGAGTTCGATATACCGACTGCACGCCAGCAAATAACCATCGGACTGAACAACGCTGGATTTATAACGACTCTCCCATAACGTTCCTGACCGCCCCTCCAGCTTATTTCGATAACGCGTCATGCGGGCCGCAAGCGTCTTCATCAATTTTCCCAATCCTTCAGCACATGAAGGGGCGAGCAATAAGTGCACATGGTTGGTCATCAGGCAAAAGGCAAAGACTTTCACGTCAAAAACGCTCTTCAGTTCCCGGAGATCATCCAGGTAACGCGCGAAATCGTCCTCATGGGCAAAGACCGTTTGCCGGTTATGGCCGCGCTGGACAATATGATGTGGGTGACCTGGCAACACGACGCGAGCAATGCGGGGCATGACTGATCCTCCGTAGTATGGAAGGGTCAGCGTAGTCGTGATGGATGTGTGCGACCTGCGCGGGAGTGGGCAGATTGGTTGCAACGTTTGTGCGCGGAGTAGCAGCCAGGGAAGGGGACTGATTTATTTACAGCGCTTCACCGTAAATGAATCTGTCCCTGATTTAAATAAATCAGACCCCTTTACCACCAGACCCCTTTACCACCATAAATAAATCAGACCCCTTAATTCTTACCTTAATTTCTTAATTTAGACCCCTTAATTTCTCGGTTTTAATAAATAAGACCTCTTTGCCACTTACGGTATCAGTCATAAAAATGTCATTTTGAAATCATTAAAGCCTACACCTAAATCATGATTTGAAAGGGTGCTTACTTCAAGCCTGGCAATACCTGGGTGAGTAATATTTCTATTTGTACTGCTGTCAGGGATCCAAGACCGTATCGATTTACCCTCTGTGTCGAAGACGGTAATACTCCAATTCTCATATCCGTACTCATAACCATCTAGTTCGTCGATGAAGCTTATATTAGAGCATGGGCGATCAAATGTAAGTGTTAATACTAAACTATAGGGCTTAGTAAAATGCGCAAACAAGCAGTGTTTTAATACTCCGTTCATACCTTGATCGCTCACCGAGGCTTTGACTGAGGTCGCCGTCATGCCGATAAATTTTTGCGGAATATTCGAAACCATAGAGATATATTCATATTTAAAGTCTTCGAATAGCTCTGTGGGTTCAGGCACGTTTTTGACGCTTAATTCTCTCACTGGAAACGCCCGGCGCGTTAGCCCGCCATCAAACGACACTTCGAGTATCAGTCTTAACGTCGAGCCATCGGTTAGGTTAATGAGGTAATCATCCTTTGAAACCGTCGTAGCTTGCGCGCCCGCACTGCTGATCTCATACCCTTGCCAAACAGGTAGATCCGGGTTGTTGGATCCCTCAAGCCGCAACCACATTATTTGTCCCACCGCGATAAATGGCCAGGCATCCACGGTGAGATCGGCATCGCCTTGCAGCGCCCCAACGTCCAGTACCTTGCCTGATGCCTGGGAGATTTGCGGGATGGGCAACTTGTCCGCTGGGATTAACCCAACCGACAATTTGAGAACATCTGATGAATACCCCACATCCTCCCCCTGCTCCTTCCGCAGCACGTCGTACATCACTTCAATCGTCTGGCCGATAACCGCTCCAATCAGCGCAGCCGGAACACTGGACTCAACCGTATTCGCGGGATCGCCACCAGGTTTGCCATCCATCCACGGAATGGTGTCGGAGATATTGTTCCAGATGGGTACGATGGTGTCGGTGGTGCGCATGCCGGGGTAGGTCACCTGGAAGGTCGCGCCAGCCTCCACATCCATTGGACTCAACACGCCGCCTGATGCCTGCACAATCACCGGCGCCGGGAGTACCAATGCGACAGCGGTGACGCTATAAGAAGTCACCGGCGAATTCTGGATACCCCCACCCACCTTGATTATTTGATAACTCAACTGCAGCGTGCCTCCGCCCAGCGACTCCAGATTCGCGCGAGGAACCTCGAAACGCACCTCGCCCGTTTCACCACCCGCCGGCACGGTGTATTCGCGGCTAAAGGTGATCGGCGTACCGTCGGCAGCGACTCCCGCCCAGGACAGCAAAAGCCGGTCTCCGGCCGTTTGCCCTATGTACGCGTGGGTGTGGACGGTCACCGGATCACCGCTGACAACGCCCAAGTCAATGACACCTCCCGTTGCGCCAACCAGTTCCAGAGCCCCGAGAGCAAATTCCGGCGCGGTCTTGATCTGGTAAGTCTGCATTGGAAACGGCTGGCGCGGCAGCCCGTCATCGAACGACACCTCCAGCATCAGGTTTAGTTGTGAACCGTCGGTAAGGTTTTGCAGGTCTTTCCGCTCAACCGTGGCGACTTGCGCGCCAATACTGCTAGTTTCATCCCCTTGCCAAACGGGCAGGTCCAGATTGCCGGAGCCTTTGAGTCGCATCCACATCTTCTGTTTAAGCGCGATAAGTGGCCAGGGATTTACGTAGATAACAGCGTCAAGTTCCAGCTCCCCGACGTCCAGAACGTTCCCTTCTGCCTGAAGGATTTTCGGTGCGAGTAGTTTGTCTAGGGGGATCAGCTTCACGTCCAGATCGAGAGTCTGTGAGGTTACCGCGCCAGCATTCGTTGTGACGGTATAGAAAACCTGCACGGTTTTGCCCACAGTCTTCGCAACATATTCCTTAGGCACCAGGAAGGTTACTTTCAGTTCGGCGTTGCCCTTCTGCGGGACAAGAGTGTTCTCGCCGTTGAAGGTCAGTGCAATCGTGTCGTGAACCGACATGGAGGGGTACGTCACATCTACAGAGAGGCCGTCGGGGTCTGCACGGTTTGGTTCGAGCAGCACGCCGCCCGGCGCTAATGGGACGTTGGGTGCAGGAAGGTTTGGGTCTTGTAGGGCGGCCGCATTCAACGCCGAGTTGCTGGAACCCGCTGAAGCCAGTTCATTGGCGGGTAGTTTGTCTTGCTCTTCGTCTATCTGGGTCATTTCTGCGGTCCTTGGCTAGTTGGCGTGGTGGAGCGTCATCCTTGGAGACAGAGTGCTCCGTGATATGCCGTGGTGGCTACTGTCAGAAATGACAGTACGGCCGCGGTCTATTAATCAGCCAGCCGGTAAAACAACGGCTCGGCGGCGTATATCGCGGATGGAAATTAGCACTATGGGGAAATGGTCTAACCCTTAAGGGAGGGAGCTGATGTATTTAAGGATTTAAATAAATCAGACCCCTTTACCCTTATCGGTCCCCGGTTTAAATAAATCAGCCCCTTTTTTAGTCACTTTTCCCATCAGTTACGCGATAAATCGAAACCAATCTATGACCATGCAGTCGCCGGTTGTTATGGATATGGAAGCTATATCATCGTGAGTAAATATCATTTCTTCGAGCTTTCGCATGACGCACTGCTGCGTTGACAGAATATTACCGTTTTTGGCATAAGCGGTAATTTCTGTTTTCCTGTCGACGCCATCGTACCAAAAGCTGATTTGAGAGTAAGTGTGCTTGAAATTCAACGTAGCGATTTGGATTGTTCCATGAGCTTCGAGGTCATAATTCATCCAAAACAGAATTTTTTCCATTTTGTCCACAACTGGATGAGTGTTGCCATGATTTATGTGGGCCGTTCCCACTCTACCTTGTCCCGACAAGGTTATAGTCATTGAAGGGATTTCAAGTATTTGGCCTCCGCTTATTAATTTGGTACCAACCGAGTCGAAATTTTCCATCAAGATTATCGGCTCGGATCGTATGGAAAGGTTTAAAGCAGGAAATGGTGAGGCGTCTGTTACGTGTAAAACTCCATCGAATCCCACCTTACACACTACTTGGAATTCACTCCCATCCTCAAACGTCTCTAGCTCCGCCCGGCTAACCACCACGTGAAGCCCACCGCCCACTTCAGGCGCTTGAATCGCATCACCCGCCAGCAAATTGATCGTCGGCACGCCGCCCGGACCGGTCACCGTCAACCAAACGGTCTGTCCCAACGCAATCAACGGCCAAGGTGCAACGGTGACATGCGCATCGCCAGTAAAGTCATTCAGATCCAACACTGATGTGGTCTGATTTGCCTCTGGCACTACCGGGGTTGGCAGGGAGGCGGATGGTATTGCTAGCAACGTGAATGGCAAAACCTGCGAAGTAGATACCTTGGGCCCTCTCATCACTTGATAAGCAAGATCGAAACTTTCGCCGAGGACGTCTGCCAGCATATCCACAGGAATCTTGAAGTCGACCCTGTCTTGGCTACCCACCTCCTGCCATGGCACTACCACATTGCTTCCATTCCAGATCAATGCGATCTGGTCGGTGGGCATCATGTCGTCATACTTCACGGTCACGGTTGCGCCCGTTAGTGCGTCCATCGGGTTCAGTACGCCATTTGGTGCTTTATCCACCGTAGGCGCCGGATAGATTGCCGCAGGTTGGGCTTTTACCTGGTACCCCGTCACCGGCGAATTCTGGATACCCCCACCCGCCTTGATTATTTGATAACTCAACTGCAGCGTGCCTCCGCCCAGCGACTCCAGATTCGCGCGAGGAACCTCGAACTGAACCTCACCGGTTTCACCACCCGCCAGCACGGTGTATTCGCGGCTAAAGGTGATCGGCGTACCGTCGGCAGCGACTCCCGCCCAGGACAGCAAAAGCCGGTCTCCGGCCGTTTGCCCTATGTAGGCGTGGGTGTGGACGGTCACCAGCTCGCCGCTGACAACGCCCAGGTCAATGACACCTCCCGTTGCGCCAACCAGTTCCAGAGCCCCGAGAGCGTATGCCGGCGCGGTCTTGATCTGGTAAGTCCGCATTGGAAACGGCTGGCGCTGCGGCCCGTCATTGAACGACACTTCCATCATCAGGTTTAGTAGTGAACCGTCGGTAAGGTTTTGCAGGGCACTCTGCGGAACTGCAGCGAGTTGCGCGCCAATAGCGAGTCGCGCGCCAATACTGCTAGTTTCATCCCCTTGCCAAACGGGCAGGTCCAGATTGCCGGAGCCTTTAAGTCGCATCCACATCTTCTGTTTAAGCGCGATAAGTGGCCAGGGGTTTACGTAGATAACAGCGTCAGTTTCCAGCTCCCCGACGTCCAGAACGTTCCCTTCTGCCTGAAGGATTTCCGGTGCGAGTAGTTTGTCGAGGGGGATCAGTTTCACGTCCAGATCGAGCGTCTGTGAGTTAACCGCGCCGGCATTCGTTGTGACGGTATAGAAAACCTTCACGGTTTTGCCCACAGTCTTCGCAACATATTCCTTAGGCACCAGGAAGGTTACTTTCAATTCGGCGTTGCCCTTTTGCGGCTCAAGAGTGTCCTCGCCGTTGAATTTCAGGCCAATCATGTCGGTAACCTTCATGGAGGGGTACGTCACATCTACAGAGAGGCCGTCGGGGTCTGCACGGTTTGGTTCGAGCAGCACGCCGCCCGGCGCTAATGGGACGTTGGGTGCAGGAAGGTTTGGGTCTTGTAGGGCGGCCGCATTCAACGCCGAGTTGCTGGAACCCGCTGAAGCCAGTTCATTGGCGGGTAGTTTGTCTTGCTCTTCGTCTATCTGGGTCATTTCTGCGGTCCTTGGCTAGTTGGCGTGAAGGCGCGTCATCCATAGAGACAGAGTGCTCCGCGATACGCCGTGGTGGCTACTGTCAGAAATGACAGTACGGCCGCGGTCTATTGATCAGCCAGCCGGTAAAACAACGGCTCGGCGGCGTATATCGCGGATGGAAATTAGCGCTATGAGGAAATGGTCTGAAGCTTAAGGTGAGGGGGCTGATGTATTTAAGGGTTTAAATAAATCAGACCCCTTTAGTACGGCCAGGCTCGATCATGAAGTTGTCACGTCGACCCGGGCCGAGATGCGCAGCCTGTACGTGCGCAAAGAGGATTGCGATTGGGCGCCAGATCGTTGCCGGGTGCTCGAAGTCACGCCACTGGGCAGGGAGTTGAAAATTTAAATAAATCAGACCTCTTTATCTTAATGCCTATCGCTGGCAAACCATGCTGTAGATCAGCGCGGCGAGTACTGGGGTCTTACTTGTATAGCATTATGTTGTCCATAGAGAAATTTACTGAAGCGGTTTCGCTTACAACTTTGAATGAGTTGATTTGATCATGGGAGAATGTAAAACGATTCCATGTATCTAGGCTAACCCGCTTTTCGTCGACTAGCCCGTTTCCATAAATGCATCGGAAGATTGCGATGCCTCCAGTGGCTGCGAGGTCAACTGTTGCTGTTCTGAAACTTCCTTTGAATTTCACAAATAGTTCCTCCTCCCCTTTTTTGAGGAGCACTGCGAATGCTCTACCTGTACCTGCGGTGGAATTATAAATCCGCATATTTTGTCCAGTGAACGTCATGTCCTGCGCCGCCCAAGGTGATGGCTTATCCCCGGATTCATAAGCCTCGAAGCCCTCAACCACATCTCCGCTCTCGTCGCCATTATGCTGCAGGAGCAATTTCAATGCGGGGAAGGGGTGTGCGCCATCGGCAGATCCATTGTCTTTAAGCTGAACTTTTGCAGCAAACTCCAGAAGGGTGCCTTCTGGTTTGGTCACTAATATATTCTCTAATACAGCTCTGCTAATCGATCCAGTTACACCTGCCGCCACATCATCGGATGTCACTGAGTACTCCTTTAAAACGTGTTGCGTACTGCTCTCGCTTTCCATGTCCATCCAAACCAGTTGTTTTTCATCAATTAGTGGCCACGGGGGGATAATGAACTCAGCATCGCCAGTAAATGTCGACAGATCGAGTTTGCCTGGCGTGCTCTCTGTCGCTTGTGGGATCTTAATCATTGTCATATCTCCTTCCATGAGGGGTAGTATTGTAAGCGTTAACGATTCCGAGGTTATCCGTCCATCCCCACCACTAATCACATACTCCACCACAATGTCTTTATCTAGGTCTTTATCTAGCGCTTTTGCCACATAGGTGGAGCCAACGGTGAAGATAACGGTTTTCTCGTCGTTGCCGCCTTGCGGCACGAATGTGTCTTCACCGTTGAATTTCAGAGCAATCGTGTCAGAGGGTGACATCGACTCATACGTCACCTTCACATGAATGCCTCCGGGGCGTACATCCAGCGGGGAAAGAACGTTGTTCGAGGCTTCCTCTACCGTCGGAGCTGGGTAGGCCGGATCTTGCAGGGCGGCTGCGCGTGGAGGCGAGGTGTCGGAACTCGCTGAAGCCAGTTCATTGGCGGGTAGTTTGTCTTGCTCTTCGTTTTTCCGGGTCATTTCTGCGGTCCTTGGCTAGTTGGCGTGAAGGCGCGTCATCCATGGTGACAGAGTGCTCCGCGATATGCCGTGGTGGCTACTGTCAGAAATGACAGTACGGCCGCGGTCTATTGATCAGTCAGCCGGTGAAGCAACGGCTTGGCGGCGTATATCGCGGATGGAAATTAGCGCTATGAGGAAATGGTCTGAAGCTTAAGGTGAGGGGGCTGATGTATTTAAGGGTTTAAATAAATCAGACCCCTCTTTTCAGACCCCTCTTTTCCCGGTCATCGGATGAGATAAAGCAAATCTCTTTACTCTCTTACGCTTCTTAAAAATTAAGACAGGGTCGCGTGCGAATAGCGACAGCTGATATGTGGTATATAAGGCTCGATGAGCTGCCTTTGATGGTGGCTTTTGTGATGTTGTGTTGGTTAAATTTGTATTCTATATAATCATCGTTGCGGGATATTTCCTTTACCTCCTGTTTTCCGTTATCATAAAAACAAGTTATGGTGCTTGGTCCGTCCGACCAAAGGGAAATTGCTATTTCGGTGCACTCTTGAATTGGCTCGATATCTAATGAGTTGCCGATGATGCTATCACCCACTCTTAGAAATCTATGATCGATCACGCCTCTGATACTCATATTTTGCCCAACAAAGGTCATGTAATCAGTCTCAAAAGGCGATGGTCTGGCCCCGGGCTCATGCCCATTGAAATTCTCACTCAGAGCGATGCTTTCCTGCTCTTCCTGTCTCAACAGTACCTCCATTGTCTTGAAAGGAATAGCATTGGCTCTATTGCCCGAGCCATTGAGGTCCACCAGCAATGGCAGTTTGATCAAACCTCGATCCGGAACGGCCATAAGTTCGGTTCTGGCGATAGAGCGGGTGATGCCACTTGTCATTTCTGGAACCCTTACCTCATCACCTGCAATGATGGGGACTGTCCAAGTGGTTTCGTCTTTCTGATATACAAGATCCAGCCAGACATTTTGTCCTGCACTCATCAAAGCCCAAGGCGCAATTTTGGTTTCTGCATCCCCAGTGAACGTCGACAGATCTAGAACTCCAGGTGTGGCTTGTGTGATAGTGGCCATTGATGAGTCTCCTTCCATGAAAGGCAGCACTTTCAGCTGCAAGATGTCTGACTCCTGTCCAGCGCTCTCACCGCTAAGCGTGTATTGAATGTCGACGGTTATTCCAAGGGCTTTGATGATGTGCTGCACCGAAACCCAGAAAGAAACAGAAGTCTGGTTCTCCACCTCTATCGGTACGAAAGTATCGACGTCATTAAACGTCAGTGCGATCACATCCCCTTTTTTTATGGATGGGTAAGTCACCACCACTTCCAAACCCGCAGCGGTCACTTGCTTCGGCGACAGAAATTCGCCAAGCGCTACGGGAACGGTAGGTTTTGGGTAGATCGGGTTTTGCCGCTGCGGACTAATGGGTTGGCCCATTGGCGAGTTCACCGCTTTGTTGTGTTTAGACATGAGACGCCTCCTTGAAGGGGATCCCCTTGCACATGTTCACCCCGTCGAAACTTGAAGGCTGGTTGAGGGCTGACCGCAAGGACGTTCTAATCTCTGGTGCAGGACAATCATCTGCGTCGGACAAGCATCTGTCTGCTGTCACAAATGACAGTGCACAAATCACGGAGGCGACGCACGCGCCCGACAACAGGGGACATAGGCAGCTAATCGCGAAACGAGCCGTGCGTAATGAAAAATCCATCTAAGCCCTCAACTCCGCACTTAATCAGCCCTGCGGGTTCCCATTCGCAGCAAACGCGTAAACTGCAGCCTCTTACAGCAGGCCAGTCCATGCCTACCACCGGACACATCTCCCCGCAAAACCCCGAGACCGAGCGACAAGTCCCTTCGCTCGAAGGCCTTTCGCGTCCGCTCTACGCCCGCGCCGAAAGCCTCGGCGCAGGTTCATGGATGCCGACCCATTGCCACGACTGGGTGCAGTTTTCCTACGCCATCAGCGGCGTGCTCGGCGTGCACACACCCCACGGCAGTTTCTTCGCGCCGCCGCAATGGGGCGTGTGGATTCCCGCCGGGCTGGAGCATCAAGTTGTCACGTCGACCAGGGCCGAGATGCGCAGCCTGTACGTGCGCAAAGAGGATTGCGATTGGGCGCCAGATCGCTGCCGGGTGCTCGAAGTCACGCCACTCCCCAGGGAGTTGATAGTTTGAATCCGACCCTTTTTACATTACGCGAAGGTCCAGGCGCACTGGAAGGTTTGCAAGAGTGCTGACCATCTGGTTCAGTCATAATCCTGTCCTTGTGATTGCCGCTACCGACCGGGTTCCGGGATATCCGATATGTTGAGCACCCAGAAATAACCCGAAGTTTGCAAGAAGTGTCACGGCTGTAGGGATAGAGTTCCATTCGTGTCGTTAAATCTGAAATTATCTAAAAGAAATTCAGTTGCCATGGGTGTGGTATTAATGGCATAAAATCGCAGTTCTTTTATACCGGGTGCGTCAAATCTCATGGTTTTGAAATCTGACACCCCACGCTCTTGGGAGATCATGTCGGAGTCATTGTAACAACGGACTACGCACGCCCCATCAGTCACTGCTAGGTCAAATGATACGTAAGAAGGGATAATTCCACGGTTGAATGTAATAATTACTAAGCCGTCATTCTTAGTGGTGTGCATTTTTAAATAGATGGATCCGTTTTCACTAGCGATCTCATTTGGATGACGGGGTATTGTGGCAAACCCAACTTTCATGTTCAAAGTGTTTAGGTCGTCGTCAAGTACTCGCGGTACGAGGTCGTTGAAATTCAACGTGTACTCGGTTCCCCCTGCCGTGCCCAAGAGGCGCAGCTTCAGAGTCGAAAAGTCCTTTGCACCCACGACTGTATCGGTTCCATCAAACTGCACCTTCAGCGGAAACGTAAATTCGCTATTATTTGCAATCTCCAGGAGTTCAGTCCTGCTGATGCCGCGTGTAATTCCCGCGGAGACGTCTGCGGTTGTTACCGAATAGCTTTCAAGAATGTTCGAGGTGCCTTTGTTGCTTACCATGTCGAGCCATACACGTTGTTTTGCAGCAATGAGTGGCCATGGCTCGATGGAAATATCTGCATCACCGGCAAATTTAGAGAGATCTAACTCACCCGGCGCGCCATCTGATGCTTGTTTAACTTTTGCCATTTTCAAATCCCCGTCCACGAATGGCAGCACAGTAAGCTGCAATACTTCCGACTGATTCACATCACCCTCACTGTTGACAGTCCTGTAATAGATTTCCACCGTTGCGCCTAGCGCCGGAACGATGTATGGAGCAGATACCCAGAAAGAAACAACTCTTTCATCGCTAACCTCAATTGGAACGAATGTGTCGATACGGTTAAATATTAGCGCGATTACATCGTCAGTTTTGATAGTCGGGTAAGAAACCTTTATCTCTAGCCCGGCGGGGGTTACCTGCGTCGGGTCTAATACTGCATTGGTCGCTAACGTGACTAAGGGCTTAGGGTAAAACGGGTCTTGATGCCGCGGTTCGCCGGATTGTGGCGCTGTGTGGCGTAACGCATTTTTGAATTTGGACATGACAGTCTTCCTTGAGGAGAGCCGTGGGTAGGTCGCTGCCCATTAAAAGATGCGCGTCGATTTGGGGCGGTAGTGAGCTTTAATTAATCGACGCAAGGTCATCATCTACGCGGCGCAAGCGTTTGTCTGCTGTCACAAATGACAGTGCACAATCCTCGGAGGCGGCGCATGCGCCCGAAAACAGGTGATATAGGCAGCTAATCGCGAAACGAGCCAAGCGTAATGAAAAATCCATCTAAGCCCTGAACGCCGCACTTAATCAGCCCTGCGGGTTCCCATTCGCAGCAAACACGTAAACTGCAGCCTCTTACAGCAGGCCAGTCCATGCCCACCACCGGATACATCTCCCCGCGAAACCCCGAGACCGAGCGACAAGTCCCTTCGCTCGAAGGCCTTTCGCGCCCGCTCTACGCCCGGGCCGAAAGCCTTGGCGCAGGTTCCTGGACACCGACTCACCGCCACGACTGGGTGCAGTTTTCCTACGCCATCAGCGGCGTGCTCGGCGTGCATACACCCCACGGCAGTTTCTTTGCGCCGCCGCAGTGGGGCGTGTGGATTCCGGCCGGGCTCGATCATGAAGTTGTCACGTCGACCCGGGCCGAGATGCGCAGCCTGTACGTGCGCAAGGATGATTGCGATTGGGCGCCAGATCGTTGCCGGGTGCTCGAAGTCACGCCACTGGGCAGGGAGTTGAAAATGTAAATAAATCAGACCCCTTTTTTACCTTTTTTAAGACCCCTTTTTTCTCTAAAGCCAGCCCCTAAGAATGGTGGTCTGGTCCATTTTGTAGATCTGGACCAGCCCGTCATCCCAAAAACAACTTAGTGGTGTTGCCCAAGCGTTTTCGTTAGGCGGCCTGGCGCGCAGCGTCAGTGTCAACGGCCCGGGCCAGGGTTGCCGATAAGCCAGCCCCCGCTTCTTTTCTACTTCGTATTTATTTATACAGCCATATGTCATCCAGAAAGAGTGTGTTGTTTTCTCGTGTAGAAAATTCGATTCCAAGTATCTTCGCGTTTTTTCGAGTGAATATATTTTCATATCTCGACGAGCCACCTGGGTGCTCGTGTACCTGCTGGCCTCCATCGTCATAGTGGGCGAGGGCACTGAATCGCAGTCGCGAGCCTGCTTGAAATTTTATTTGTGAACATGGTTCTGTGAGGTGTAGGACTGCTCCGTAGTTAAGGTTAAAAGCTACTCGCAGTTCCTGTCCTTCTGTATCTGAACGCGCCTGAATTTCTAACTTGGTCCCGGTGAAATAAAGTTGCTTTCGCTTGTTGATAAAGGGGATGGGTAGTTCGCCTAAGCTATAATCACTAAAGTCTTCGACTTGCTCGCCTCCACCGATCGCGGAATTGACAACGCTTAATTCCAGAGTGGGGAAGTTATGCGCATCATTTTCAGAGTCTGTCTCATTGAAATTAATTTTCATAGGAAAGGTTATTTTGCCGTCTTCACGGATTTCATCGAGTTTCACCCTGGGAAGCGTCCTGCTGATACCTTGTTCGGTTTCGGTTTCGGCCAGCGTCACCGGATAAGCAGTGAGGATCGGCAGGTTTTCAGTCGCGCTTACCATATTTAACCAGACGGTTTGACCCTCGCTAATGCACCACCAAGGTTTAACAAGAATATGCGCATCGCCTTCAAAAGTTAGCAAGTCCAGTACCCCGGTAGCACCTTCGGTTGCTTCAATAACATTAGCCATTTCTAAATCTCCTTTCATGAAAGGCAGCACTGTCAGCTGAAAGATGTCTGATCGTTGTCCACCGCTCTGACCGCTGAGCGTGTAGTGAATGTCGACGGTTGTTTCAAGCGCCCTGATGATGTGCGGCACCGAAACCCAGAAAGAAACAGAAGTCTGGTTCCCCACCACTATCGGTACGAAAGTATCAACGTCATTAAACGTCAGTGCGATCACATCCCCTTTTTTTATGGATGGGTAAGTCACCACCACTTCCAAACCCGCAGCGGTCACTTGCTTCGGCGACAGAAATTCGCCAAGCGCTACGGGAACGGTAGGTTTTGGGTAGATCGGGTTTTGCCGCTGCGGACTAATGGGTTGGCCCATTGGCGAGTTCACCGCTTTGTTGTGTTTAGACATGAGACGCCTCCTTGAAGGGGATCCCCTTGCACATGTTCACCCCGTCGAAACTTGAAGGCTGGTTGAGGGCTGACCGCAAGGACGTTCTAATCTCTGGTGCAGGACAATCATCTGCGTCGGACAAGCATCTGTCTGCTGTCACAAATGACAGTGCACAAATCACGGAGGCGACGCACGCGCCCGACAACAGGGGACATAGGCAGCTAATCGCTAAACGAGCCGTGCGTAATGAAAAATCCATCTAAGCCCTGAACGCCGCACTCAATCAGCCCTGCGGGTTCCCATTAGCAGCAAACGCGTAAACTGCAGCCTCTTACAGCAGGCCAGTCCATGCCCACCACCGGACACATCTCCCCACGAAACCCCGAGACCGAGCGACAAGTCCCTTCGCTTGAAGGCCTTTCGCGTCCGCTCTACGCCCGCGCCGAAAGCCTTGGCGCAGGTTCCTGGACACCGACTCACCGCCACGACTGGGTGCAGTTTTCCTACGCCATCAGCGGCGTGCTCGGCGTGCATACACCCCACGGCAGTTTCTTTGCGCCGCCGCAGTGGGGCGTGTGGATTCCCGCCGGGCTCGATCATGAAGTTGTCACGTCGACCCGGGCCGAGATGCGCAGCCTGTACGTGCGCAAAGAGGATTGCGATTGGGCGCCAGATCGTTGCCGGGTGCTCGAAGTCACGCCACTCGCCAGGGAGTTGATAAAGGCGTTTTGTCAGTTGCCAGCGGATTACCCGGAGCTGGATAGCGCCGAGTCCCGCCTTGTTCAGGTATTGCTCGACCAGCTGGCGAATTTGCCCGAGGTGGGTTTCTCGCTCCCGCTGCCTCGTCATCCACGCTTGCTGGGACTGTGTGGTGAACTGATCGAAACACCGGATCAAGCGGTCACCCTGAATCACTGGGCGACGCGTTTGAACATGTCGGAAAAGACGCTCACACGATTGTTTCAGCGCGAAACGGGCTTGAGCTTTCGGGGTTGGCGGCAGAGGGCACGCTTGCTGTCGTCACTCAATGCGTTGGAGGGAGGGGTGAGCGTTACGAGCACGGCGCTCAACTGCGGTTACGATTCGACGTCGGCTTTTATTGCTGCTTTCAAAGGGCTGTTCGGGAGGACACCTGGCGAACTGTTTCGCGGATGATGAGCGAAGCTTGCGTGGTAGCGCTGCAGTCGCTCGTCGACAAGCGCGGTGGTAGAGGCTATCAAGCGGTGTAGATATGCGTCGGCACGAATGCTGCTTGGCGAAGTGTTAGGGATATCGTGAGACAGCTGGCATACAGTCAATCGACCTGACCCCCTACTCGCTGGCAGAGGATTGCCGTATAACGAGCAACAATCGCGTGTTTGGCAACGAAGGACCCCCAATAAAAGCTGATGAAGACTCCTAAACGCATTGAACCCCTGATCGAAGACGGTCTGGTGGACGAGGTGCTGCGCCCGCTCATGAGCGGTAAAGAGGCAGCTGTTTATGTGGTGCGCTGTGGCAATGAGCTGCGGTGTGCCAAGGTTTACAAGGAGGCCAACAAACGTAGTTTCCGTCAGGCAGCGGAATACCAGGAAGGCCGCAAGGTCCGCAACAGCCGCCAGGCCCGCGCCATGGCCAAGGGTTCGAAGTTCGGCCGCAAGGAAACCGAAGACGCGTGGCAGAACGCCGAAGTCGCGGCTCTGTTCCGTCTGGCAGGCGCCGGCGTGCGAGTGCCCAAGCCGTACGACTTCCTTGAGGGCGTACTGCTCATGGAGCTGATCGCCGATGAATACGGTGATGCCGCGCCGCGTCTGAATGACGTGACGCTTGAGCCGGATCAGGCGCGCGAATACCACGCGTTCCTGATTCAGCAGATCGTGCTGATGTTGTGTACCGGTCTGGTGCATGGTGACCTGTCCGAGTTCAATGTGCTGCTCACGCCCACGGGGCCGGTCATTATCGACTTGCCGCAAGCGGTGGATGCGGCGGGCAACAACCATGCGTTTACCATGCTGGAGCGCGACGTCGGCAACATGGCGTCCTACTTCGGCCGCTTCGCGCCGGAGCTGAAGCAGACGCGCTACGCACGGGAGATGTGGTCCCACTTCGAAGCGGGCACGTTGTCCCCAGCGACCGTGCTGACGGGCGAATTCGCTGATCCGGACGAGATTGCCGACGTCGGCAGTGTTTTGCGCGAGATTGAAGCGGCGCGACTGGATGATGCAAGACGCCAGGCCGCGAGAACGGCGGACGATGCGCCGCCGAACAAAACCGAAGAGCCGCCTCCGCCCTGGATGCAGTAATCGACCCAGAAAAAACCCGGCTCAGGCCGGGTTTTTTCATTGGCGGCTAGTAATTCAAATCCGCCTTCTTCAAGTACATCCCGTTCGGACCCGACGCGATGCGGTATTTCAAAACGTCACCCGCATTGATGTGCAGACGCGTGTTGTTCTGCGCTTCGATGCCTGGCGAGCAGCCCGGCGTCTGACCCGGGAGCACACGCAAGCGCACCGACACGTCGCCTGCAGGCAGATTGAATGAGCGCGACTCCTCCTGGTACAGACGGCCGACCAGTTGGTCCTGCATGAAGATTCCGATTTCGCAGGAGGTGGAAACCTCCAGGCGCTCGCGGGAAATGATCAGCACGCCGTAGTCCTGATCGGCATGGGCCCAGGATGCGCACGCCAACAGGCCGGCGAAACCTGCAATACGAAAGGCTGACCAGCGCATGGCTGATTCTCCTGATATGACGGTTGTAGGCGCACTCTGGCGCAGAGTGCAGATGAATGCCAGCCCGGCAGATCCCCCGAAAACTTGACCTTGCCCCGACGGGAAGGTCTTAGATGGCGCCATCCCGTGTTTTCGATGAGAAGAGGAGTTAGCACATGCAGGTATTCAACGTTCAAGGCATGACCTGCGCGCATTGCGTGCGCGCCGTTACTGGCGCCATTCAGGGGCAAGACCCTAAGGCGCAGGTGCAGGTTGATCTGGCGAAAGGCGAGGTGAAAGTCCAGAGCCAGCTTGGCGCCGAGCAGATTGTGGAATTGATCGAAGAAGAGGGTTACGCCACGACGCGCACATAGCAGGGCTGGCCTCTTACCGGCTAAAGCCAGTCCTACACAACCGTCGCGCGCATCGTAGGACCTGCTTCAGCCGGGAAGGCGTCAGGCATCACAGTGAATAATTCAGGCGCCTGCCACTCAATAGTGATACCACTTCAGCTCCAGCATCACTTCATTCACCGGCGAGGTCAGCTGGCTAAAATCCCGCTGCGCACTCAGCCGTAGGCCAAGGTTGCGCGACAGCTCCCACTGCTGGTTGAGGCTGATGTTGCGCCGCACTTCGCCGTTGGTGAAGTAATCGCCCTTGGTTTCCAGGCTGAAGTTACCCAGCGGATTACGCCACAGCACGCCGGTATTGAAGCCCGCCGCCGGCGAAACCAGCGCCGAGAAATCGTTATTGTGCTCAACCCGTACGGTGCCCAATGCGAAGCCCAGCACGTCATCCCCCAACTTCCACGTACCACCTGCGCCACCGTTGACGTGGCTGACCAGATTCTCGTCGCCGTGCTTGCCCAGCACCCGCTCAAGGCCGCCCGCCACTTGCCACGACCAAGGCTGCAGCAGCTCGTTGCGCGGTGTCAGCGAGCGGATGGTCGCCAGATCGAGCCGCTGCACCTGCCAGTGACTGTCTTCATATTGGCGCAGCTTGAGCTGCAGAATCTCGATCTGCGCGCCCAGCGGGAAGCCGTACGCGTTGTCGTTCAAATCGTGATACGCCATGCGCAGGCCGTATTCGGCGAACGCCTTGTCATCCCGCGTGCCCGCACCCAGTTGCCACGTGCGCGACTCATGCCCGTCTTCCGGCAGCCCCGGGCGTGCAATCTCCAGCGCAGGCGGCGGATTGGTGCTGATTGCGCGCAGCAAGTCATAGCTGCGTTGCGCGCTGGTAGGGTCTCGCTCCTGACCGTTGGCGCGATACCGCTCCAGCCTGTAGGCCGCGTCCTGAATCAACGCGCGACGTTCCTTCGGCAGCGCGATGTATTCGGGGCTCTGCATTTGCTTCTGGTCCGCACTGACTTTCAACACCCATTGTTGCTCGTCGTGGTTCAACGGCTCGGCGCGGCTCAGCAGTTCGCGCTCCCTGGACGGGCGATAGTCGATCTTCTCGACCAGACCCGCTTCCTTCACCGCGCGCACGGTGTCCGTGGGAATCGCCGTCAGACGAAACTGCGGCGTCAGGTCCAGGCTCGGGCGGGCCACTTGAAGCAGCTCAAGCAGGCGATAGGAGCAGTTCTCGTCGAAGAAGAAATACCCAAAGCGAATCTGTTTGAGTTCCCACACGTGCTCGACCATGCGCCGGGTTTCTTCCGGCGTCAGATTGAGGCGGTATTCCCACAGGTCGCGGTTTTCAAGGCTGCGATATTCGGAGAGCTTTTCCTGATACGGTACCAGCGCGAACAGCCCGGGGTAGCCGCCCGCCAGGCCTTTCCATGCGTACAAAATGCTGTTGTCGGAGCCCTCGATGTAGGCGCCGAAATTGATCGCGTAGCTGAGCAAAGCGGTCTTATTCGCCTGCACGTCGGCCTGATCGATGCGCAGCAGCGTGTGGCCGAACATGGACGACGGGCTGTTGAGGTACGCCGCCGGGAAAATCAGCACCGTGCTGTCCGGGGCCACATCGGAAAACCATTTGTTGAATTCTTTGCAGTCGACCGCAGGCAAATCGGTCAGCTTCAATTCGTCACGCAAAAAGCGCGTGCGGGAGGGGTAGACGCATTGCGGGTGGACGTTTTCCTGGCCTTGAGTGACAGGACGGTAGATCGCCTCAAGCGTCGCGGCCAGCTCGGCTTTGGGATCATGGGCGCCGTTCTGGGCGAGGAAAAACTTCGGGTCATCGACATAACTGCGCCAGCCACCCAGCTTGCCGGCTTCGTAGTGACCAATGGAGATCCAGAACCTGGAATTGGCCAGTTGCTGCAAACGATCATTGTCGACGTGGGGCGCGGCGGACAGCGGGGCGCAGACACAGAGCACCAGCCAGGCAAGGCGTTTGAGCATAGATTGGCAACTAGTCAGAAGTGGGCAGGGCGGAGAACCTGCCTTCCGGGGAGGAAGGCAGGCGGCACGACTTTAAGCTTGGGTTGCGTATTTAGCCAGAGTCGGATCGTTCTTCAGGACGTCGATGGTGTTGGTGTGAACATCTTCAGCAGTGGCGTCGGCCTTGGTGAAGATCTGCTGGTAGTGCTCGTGGGTGACTGCGGCGAAATGCGCACGGTCTTCCGGTGCAACGCCCAACACGACCGCGTAAGTGGTCAGTGCTTCGCCTTGGCCCATGGCCATGTCTTTGGAGAGCTCGTCCATCATGCCGTTCATGGCAATCCAGGATTTGCCGCCGTAGGTCAGCGCGCTGTTGGTCGAGCAACCGTTGGTGCCCGAGGTCATGCCGAAGGTGGCGTTGCCCGAAGTACCGTTGGTGGTGGAAGCGAGGAAGTGAGCTGGAGTGCCGCGTTGACCTTCAAACAGCATGTTGCCCCAGCCGCAGTCCGGACCGCCAGGAGCTTGAGCCATGGCGTTGATGGACACAGCGGCGAAGAGAGTACCAAGAAGAATCCGTTTCATAGCTTTAGTCTCTGTTGTTTCAACCAAGGGTCGGATTCCTGGCCGGTAGGGCGCCAGGGCGGACCGGTTATTTAAATTGTTACCGGTCGCGCAAGTTGGAGTTTAGGCACGATATGAACGTTCCGTGAGTAATTGCAGATTGTTGTGCGTAATCCGCCTCCGCCGGGTGTGTAGGCCGGTTCCTCATACGGAAAAGCGATCACGCGGTTCTTGCCTTGCCAGTGCGGTGCGGCGAGCGCCAGAATGCGCCCATCTGCCCCGCCTGATGTAAGGATGTCCGATGCCCGATTCTGTTGCTGCCAGCTTGCGACTTGCGCCCGAAGCGCTGACCCGTCCCTTTTCCGCTGAACAGTTCAGCTTCACGACAACCAACGATCTGGAACCCTTTCGCGGCGTACTCGGCCAGGAGCGCGCGGTCGAAGCCCTGCAATTCGGCGTCGCCATGCCGCGCCCTGGTTACAACGTGTTCGTCATGGGCGAGCCCGGCACCGGCCGCTTCTCCTTCGTCAAGCGCTACCTCAAGGCCGAAGCCAAGCGCATGCAGACGCCGTCGGACTGGGTGTACGTCAACAATTTCGATGACGCCCGTGAGCCGCGCGCCCTTGAACTGCCGCCCGGCAGCGCCAGTGCGTTCATTGCCGACATCAACGGACTGATCGACAACCTGCTGTCGACGTTTCCTGCGGTGTTCGAGCATCCGTCCTACCAGCAGAAGAAGAGCTCGATTGACCGCGCCTTCAATCAGCGCTACGACCGCGCCCTCGATGTCATCGAACGTCTTGCGCTGGAAAAGGACATCGCGCTGTACCGCGACAGCACCAACATTGCGTTCACCCCGATGCTCGAAGGCAAGGCGCTGGACGAGGCCGAGTTTTCGCAATTGCCGGAAGCCGAGCGCGAGCGTTTTCACACCGATATTTCGACGCTGGAAGAGCGGTTGAATGAAGAACTCGCCAGCCTGCCGCAGTGGAAGCGCGAGTCCAACAACCAGATGCGTGAGCTCAATGAAGAGACCATCATCCTCGCGCTTCAGCCTTTGCTGGCACCGTTGTCCGAGCAGTACGCCGAGAACGCAGCGGTGTGCGCCTACCTTCAGGCAGTGCAGGTTAACCTGCTCAGAACCGTGGTCGAGCAATTGGTCGACGACAGCAAAACCGATGCCCAGGCGCGCAAGCTGCTGGAAGAGCAATACTGCCCGAGCCTGATGGTCGGGCATTCCGCCAGCGGCGGCGCGCCGGTGGTATTCGAGCCGCACCCGACCTACGACAACCTCTTCGGACGCATCGAATACAGCACCGACCAGGGCGCGCTTTACACCACCTATCGTCAGCTGCGCCCCGGAGCATTTCACCGGGCCAACGGCGGTTTTCTGGTGCTGGAAGCCGAGAAAATGCTCAGCGAGCCGTTCGTGTGGGACGCCCTCAAGCGCTCCCTGCAATCGCGCAAACTGAAAATGGAAGCGCCACTGGGTGAACTGGGTCGTCTGGCCACCGTAACGCTGACCCCGCAGACCATCCCGCTGCAGGTCAAAGTCATCATCATTGGCGCGCGGTCGCTGTATTACACGCTGCAGGACCTCGATCCGGACTTCCAGGAAATGTTCCGGGTGCTGGTGGATTTCGACGAAGACATCCCGATGGTCGACGAGAGCCTGGAGCAGTTCGCCCAGTTGCTCAAAACCCGGACCTCGGAGGAGGGCATGGCGCCGCTGACGGCGGATGCGGTTGCGCGTCTTGCCACGTACAGCGCGCGCCTCGCCGAGCACCAGGGGCGCTTGTCGGCGCGCATCGGCGATCTATTCCAACTGGTCAGCGAAGCGGACTTCATTCGCAGTGTGGCCGGTGACGAGCGCACTGACGCCGGGCACATCGAGCGCGCGTTAAAGGCCAAGGCTACCCGCACCGGTCGTGTGTCGGCCCGAATTCTGGATGACATGCTCGCTGGCATCATCCTGATCGACACTCAGGGCGCGGCGGTCGGCAAGTGCAACGGCCTGACGGTGCTGGAAGTGGGGGATTCGGCGTTCGGTGTGCCGGCGCGCATCTCGGCGACGGTTTACCCGGGCGGTAGCGGCATCGTCGACATCGAGCGTGAGGTCAACCTGGGCCAGCCGATTCACTCCAAAGGGGTGATGATCCTCACCGGTTATCTGGGCAGCCGTTACGCCCAGGAATTCCCGCTGGCCATTTCCGCGAGCATCGCGCTGGAGCAGTCCTACGGTTATGTCGATGGCGACAGCGCTTCCCTCGGCGAGGTCTGCACGCTGATCTCCGCCTTGTCGAAAACCCCGCTCAAGCAGTGCTTCGCCATCACCGGCTCGATCAACCAGTTTGGCGAAGTCCAGGCGGTCGGCGGCGTCAACGAGAAGATCGAAGGCTTCTTCCGACTCTGTGAAGCCCGAGGTCTTACGGGCGATCAAGGCGCGATCATTCCCCACGCCAACGTCGCCACGCTGATGCTGGACGAGCGCGTGCTGCAAGCCGTGCGCGCGGGGCAGTTCCACGTGTACGCCGTGCGCCAGGTGGATGAGGCGCTGAGTCTGTTGGTCGGCATGCCGGTGGGTGAAGCGGACGAGGACGGTCAATTCCCCGATGATTCGGTGAACGGCAGGGTGGTGGACCGTCTGCGCGACATCGCTGAAATGCTCAGCGACGACGACCTCAAAGAGCTCGAAAAGGAGGCGCCACAATTACAGCCCGAGCTGAAAAGCTAGGCCTTTGACGTCAATGAAACGGGGCGCTTGATGGCCAAATGACCATTCGGCGCCCTTTTCGTTTTCGCGCTTTTCCAACGGGGTAGTTGTTCGATATTGTCGGGTTGCAGCAGTTGTCAAAGGGACTGACGCGTTTCCCTCGTTATGCGAAGGATATGAATACTGCAATCAATAAGGAGCTCGCCATGCCGCGCAGCCTCTGCCTCACTCGCCAATGCCTGGGTCTGGTGACCCGAATCGAATGTGTTGTTCGCCCGCTGTCAGGCGATAAAGGAATGTGGACCTTGTTGTTCGCCGCCGGAATGTCTGGCGAACAGCCCTCCGCACTCAAGGCTCAGGGGCCTTTTCATGGACCGGTTGCTGCCGAATCGGTCCTTGATGCCATTGCCGAAAGCCTCCTGCTGCATGGCTACCAAACGGCGGAGGAGATCCCGATCTGGGGCCTTCACCTCCAGGGGGAGCTGCGAAGAATCAACAGCGACGCCGCCGTGGGTCAGCGGACGTCTCCCGCCAACTGACCCCTTCGTTTCGAGGCGTTCCGCGTCTGCCTTCTACGGTCTGCAGACGCGGATTTGCCGAGCTTCCCCCATGCCCGATCGGGCGTTATTGTTTCAACTCTTTTCGCAGTGGGTTGTGCTAATCGGCCCTCGCCCTATACTCGCGAGCTTTTAAATTATCAGTGAGCTTCAATGGAACGTTTTATCGAAAATGCCATGTACGCATCCCGCTGGCTGCTGGCGCCGATCTACTTTGGTTTGTCTCTGGGGCTTCTGGCGCTGGCGCTGAAGTTTTTCCAGGAAATCTTCCACATCATCCCCAACGTATTCGCGCTGGCCGAATCTGACCTGATCCTTGTGCTGCTGTCGTTGATCGACATGGCGCTGGTCGGTGGTTTGCTGGTCATGGTGATGATCTCCGGCTACGAGAACTTCGTGTCGCAGCTGGACATCGACGAAGGCAAGGAAAAGCTCAACTGGCTGGGCAAGATGGATTCTTCGTCCCTGAAGATGAAAGTCGCCGCGTCCATCGTCGCGATTTCGTCCATTCACCTGTTGCGGGTGTTCATGGACGCCAAGAACATCGAGCCGCAGTACTTGATGTGGTACGTGATCATCCACATGACCTTTGTTGTGTCGGCCTGCGCCATGGGCTTTCTGGACAAAGTCACCAAGCACTGATCGACTTCCTGCGGCCCGCGAGGATTTGCCATGAACCTTCAGGAACTCATTTCCCACGCCAGCACCGGAGGTGTTGAAGAGCTCAATCTGATCTCCATCGAAGGCGGCATTTACTTGCTGGAAGCCAGGATGCAGGGCGTCGCGCATCGTTTGGTCGATGCGCAGAACAAGGCATTGCACCTGCGCTCAGTCGAGCACGCACGCGAACTGCTGCAGCCGGTTGCGCCGATGCCGTTCAATCTGGTCCATGCCGTGGTTCACGACGAGATGTGCGGCGTGAACGACGACCTGAATCAAGACGTCAAAATCCCCCTGGCTTTTCGATCCGCCTGGTAGAGGTTACGGGTATTACGCTTTGTGCTAGGCTGCCCGGCCTTTAAATACGGGCGCCCGAGGGCGCTCTTCAGCGGAGCAGTCTCATGTCCGAAGTCAATCTGTCCACCGACGAAACTCGCGTCAGCTACGGTATTGGTCGTCAACTGGGCGACCAACTGCGTGACAACCCGCCACCGGGCGTCGATCTGGACGCTATTCTGGCTGGCCTGACCGACGCTTTCGCCGGCAAGCCGAGCCGTGTTGGCCAGGAAGAAATGGGCGCGAGCTTCAAAGTCATCCGCGAAATCATGCAAGCCGAAGCAGCAGCCAAAGCTGAAGCAGCGGCTGGCGCAGGCAAGGAATACCTGACTGAAAACGCCAAGCGTGATGGCGTGACCACCCTGGCCTCCGGTCTGCAATATGAAGTGATCACTGCGGGCGAAGGCGCTCAGCCGACCCGCGAAAGCAACGTGCGCACTCACTACCACGGCATGCTGATCGACGGCACTGTGTTTGACAGCTCCTACGATCGTGGCGAGCCGGCTGAATTCCCGGTGGGCGGCGTGATTCCAGGCTGGACCGAAGCTCTTCAACTGATGAAGGCCGGCAGCAAATGGCGCCTGTACGTTCCTAGCGAACTGGCCTACGGCGCTCAAGGCGTTGGCAGCATTCCGCCACACAGCGTCCTGGTCTTCGACGTCGAGCTGCTCGACGTTCTGTAAGGTTCACGATTCACGCTCGACAGATGCCGAGTCAGCCCCGCGCTGGCTCGGCATCGTCGTTTTATCTGTTCTCATCAATGCAGTTCAATGGCCGGGCGCAATGCCCGCGCATAGCAGAACAGAAACAGACTTCGCACCATCTCCTTCTGAACACCGGGTTCGCTTGAGCTCAAGCTGCTGACATCCAGATCCCCCTGATCACGCAACTCGTCGAGCGCCTCCTCCTCCAGCACTGCACACACTTTGCCCGTCTCGCGATCCAGGATGCGAAGGTAGGGCTGTGGGCGATCAAGCCAGGCATCAATCAGATACGTCATGTGATTCTCCTTGTGTGTTTCAATGAGAATAATTCTTATCTGAGGAATAGCAAGGATCTATTTGAGATTAATTCGCATTAGAGCGTGAGGTCTATAAAACGGTGCTGAATCGCAGGCAACAAAAAGCCCGTCACGTGGACGGGCTTTTGGTGGAGCAGGGCAGCGGTCAGTGCGTGCGCGCGACCGCAAATTCACTCAGCTCGACGAGGGCGTCGCGGTAGATGCTCGGCGGCAGCACATCCAGGCAGGCAATGGCGCGAGCAATGTAGTCGCGTGCAAGCTGGGCTGTGTATTCGAGGGCGCCTGACTTTTCCACAGCATCGCGGATGCTTTCGAGATCTTCCAGGCCGCCCTTCTGAATGGCCTGACGAACCAGCGCGGCTTGTTCAGGGGTGCCTTCACGCATGGTGTAGATCAGCGGCAGGGTAGGCTTGCCTTCGGCGAGGTCGTCGCCGACGTTCTTGCCGAGGGTTTCGGCGTCGCCGCGATAGTCCAGCAGGTCGTCGACCAACTGGAAAGCGACCCCCAGATGATCACCAAAGGTGCGCAGTGCTTCGCTTTGCTCGGGACCGGCATTGGCCAGTGCGGCGGCGCTGTGGGTCGATGCTTCGAAGAGCATCGCGGTTTTGCCGCGGATGACCTCCATGTAGGTTTCTTCGGTGGTGCTGGCGTCGCGCACTTTCGACAGCTGCAACACTTCGCCTTCCGCGATAACCCGGGTAGCCTTCGACAGGATCTGCATCACCTGCATCGAGCCCAGTTCGACCATCATCTCAAACGAGCGCGAATACAGAAAATCCCCTACCAGCACGCTCGGTGCGTTGCCCCACATCGCGTTGGCGGTCGAGCGGCCACGGCGCATGCCGGACATGTCGACAACGTCATCGTGCAGCAGGGTAGCGGTGTGCAGGAATTCGATGGTTGCGGCTAACAGGCGCAAGTCATCACCGCCAGAGCCCAGCGCTTTGCCGCATAACAGAACGAGCAACGGGCGCAGGCGTTTACCGCCAGCAGAAGTGATGTAGTCGCCGATTTTGGAGACCAGCGGCACGCGCGATGTCAGCTGCTTCTTGATAATGTGGTCGACGGCGGTAAAGTCGTCTGCCACAGCGGTGTAGAAGGCTTGGGGTTGCATCAGCGAGACGTGCTCCAGAAGGGTTGCGCGGCATGCTAGGTTGCAGGCCCCACCCTGTCAAGGCGTGACATAACGCAGCTTGCAAGGCGTTGATCGCTTGCGTACAATCGCGCACCCTAACTTCCTGGGCAGCACCTGCCTTACGCAATTGCATGTCGGCCTTCCAGCCTTGTGCAGCCATGCCAGCCAATACCTCTTCCTATAAAGAGCTGGGTGAGCAGGATTATCGGAGATACACCATGTCTTATGCAGTAATCGTTACTGGCGGCAAGCAATACAAGGTCGCCCCAGGTGAATACCTGAAGATTGAGAAACTGGAAATCGCTACCGGCGAATCCGTTACCTTTGATCGCGTTCTGTTGGTTGCCAATGGCGACGACGTGAACATCGGCGCTCCAGTTGTTGCAGGCGCTACCGTTGTGGCTGAAGTGATCTCCCAAGGTCGTCACGATAAAGTCCGCATCATCAAGTTCCGTCGTCGTAAGCACCACATGAAGCGTATGGGCCACCGCCAGTGGTACACCGAGATCAAAATCACCGGTATTCAGGCTTAATTTCAGCCTAATCCTCACTAGGAGAATTGACTCATGGCACACAAAAAAGCTGGTGGTAGTACCCGTAACGGTCGCGACTCAGAAGCCAAACGCCTTGGCGTGAAGATGTATGGCGGCCAGGTTATCGTTCCGGGCAACATCATCGTGCGTCAGCGCGGCACCCAATTCCACGCTGGCTACGGCGTTGGCATGGGCAAGGATCACACCCTGTTCGCTAAAGTCGAAGGCGTGATCAAGTTCCAGGTTAAAGGCGCCTTCGGTCGTCGCTATGTAAGCATCGTGCCAAAGACTGAAGTCGCGGCATAATCTTGCGTTCAGGGGGTGTGAGGGCCTGGCCTTCACGCCTCCTGAGCTGAAAAGCCCTGTCGATGACAGGGCTTTTTCGTTTGTAGAAGGTCCTGTTTCTGGTGAGTCTCTTGCAAAGCTGTTTGTGTGGGCCGTTGTGGTGTGAAGTCGCTGGTTTTTGATCGGTATCGCAACGCTCATCTTTGCAAGAGCCTTATGAATCAATGTTGTTTGCTCGTCTTTGTGACGGGAGGCGTGCGCTATGAAATTTGTTGATGAAGTATCCATTCGAGTAAAGGCCGGTGATGGCGGTAACGGTTGCATGAGCTTCCGCCGCGAAAAATTCATCGAGAACGGTGGTCCCAACGGCGGTGATGGTGGTGACGGCGGCTCGATCTACATGATCGCTGACGAAAACCTCAATACCTTGGTCGACTACCGCTACACCCGCCATTTCGACGCCGAGCGCGGTTCGAACGGCGGCAGCACCGACTGCACCGGTCGCAAGGGTGAAGAGCTGGTGTTGCGCGTGCCGGTCGGCACCACTGTGATCGACGCCGGTACCCAAGAGGTCATCGGTGACCTGACCAAGGCCGGTCAGCGTCTGTTGGTAGCCCATGGTGGCTGGCACGGTCTGGGTAACACGCGTTTCAAATCCAGCACCAACCGCGCGCCGCGTCAGACCACTCCGGGCAAGCCGGGTGAGCAGCGTGACCTCAAGCTGGAGCTGAAAGTATTGGCTGACGTCGGTCTGCTCGGTTTGCCGAATGCTGGCAAGAGCACGTTCATTCGTTCGGTATCGGCTGCCAAGCCAAAGGTCGCTGATTACCCGTTCACTACGCTGGTGCCGAACCTGGGCGTTGTCAGTGTTGATCGCTGGAAAAGCTTTGTCATCGCCGATATTCCCGGCTTGATCGAAGGCGCTTCCCACGGTGCCGGTCTGGGGATTCGCTTCCTCAAGCACCTGGCGCGTACGCGTCTGCTCCTGCACCTCGTCGACATGGCGCCGCTGGATGAAAGCAGCGCGCCGGATGCCGCTGAAGTCATCGTCAACGAGCTGGTCAAGTTCAGCCCTGCGCTGGCCGACCGTGATCGCTGGCTGGTGCTGAACAAGTGCGACCAGATCCTCGAAGAAGAGCATGAAGCCCGCAAGCAGGAGATCATTGATCGCCTGGAGTGGACCGGCCCCGTCTACGTGATCTCGGCCATCGCCAAAGAAGGCACCGATCGCCTGACCCACGACATCATGCGCTATCTCGAAGACCGCGCTGACCGTCTGGCCAATGACCCGGCCTACGCTGCCGAGCTGGCTGAGCTGGATCAACGCATCGAAGACGAAGCCCGCGCCCAGCTGCAGGCGCTGGATGATCAGCGTGCTCTGCGCCGTAGCGGCGTGAAGAGCGTGCATGACATCGGCGATGACGATTGGGATGAGGAAGACGTGGAAGACGAAGATGGTCCGGAAATCATTTACGTCCGCGACTGATCGACTGCAGTAAACTACGACGCCGCTCTTGAAGCGGCGTTTTAGTATCTAGAATTCGGACTCTCTGGCTTAAGGTTGAAAGATCATGCGGAGCAAGGTGACAGGTGCCCAGCGTTGGGTGGTGAAGATCGGAAGTGCGCTGCTGACGGCGGACGGCAAGGGTCTGGATCGCAACGCGATGGGTGTTTGGGTCGAGCAGATGGTGGCGCTGCATGAGGCGGGTGTCGAACTGGTCCTGGTGTCGTCCGGCGCGGTAGCGGCCGGCATGAGTCGTCTGGGCTGGACTGCGCGACCGAGTGCCATGCATGAGCTTCAGGCCGCTGCAGCAATCGGTCAGATGGGGCTGGTGCAAGCGTGGGAATCCAGCTTTGCCGAGCATCAGCGCCACACCGCGCAGATTCTGCTCACCCACGATGATCTGTCTGATCGCAAGCGCTACCTGAACGCCCGAAGCACGTTGCGCACCCTGGTTGAGCTGGGCGTCGTCCCTGTCATCAATGAAAACGACACGGTCGTCACCGACGAGATTCGTTTTGGCGACAACGACACCCTGGCAGCGCTGGTGGCCAACCTGGTTGAGGCTGACCTGTTGGTCATCCTGACCGATCGCGACGGCATGTTCGACGCCGACCCCCGCAACAATCCCGAGGCGCAGCTCATTTACGAGGCGCGCGCCGATGATCCCGCCCTTGATGCAGTCGCTGGCGGCACCGGCGGTGCGCTGGGTCGTGGCGGCATGCAGACCAAATTGCGTGCTGCACGACTGGCCGCCCGTTCCGGCGCGCACACCGTGATTGTGGGTGGCCGCATCGAGCGCGTGCTCGCGCGTTTGAAGGCCGGTGAGCGATTGGGTACGTTGCTGTCCCCGGAGCGCGAGATGCTCGCGGCTCGCAAGCAGTGGCTGGCGGGACACCTGCAGACCCGTGGCACGCTGGTGCTGGACGAGGGCGCGGTGAGGGCGTTGACCGAAAGCCACAAGAGTTTGTTGCCGGTCGGCGTCAAGCTGGTGCAGGGCAGCTTTCGTCGCGGCGAGATGGTCGTGTGCGTGGCGGCTGACGGTCGCGAGATCGCTCGCGGTCTGAGCAATTACAGTGCGCTGGAAGCGCAGAAGATCATTGGCCTGCCCTCTGACGCCATCGTCAAGGAGCTGGGCTACATGGCTGAGCCTGAGCTCGTGCATCGTGACAACCTGATTCTGGTCTGAAGTGCATTATCAAAAGAAGGAAGCATACATGCGAGTCATGAAAGGGCTGGTAGGCGCGTTACTGATGTTGCCAGTGCTGGCGTCGGCTGAAGAGATCGGCCAGGTATCGACCGTATTCAAGATGGTCGGTCCGAACGATCGGATCGTGGTCGAAGCTTTCGACGACCCCAAAGTCGATGGCGTGACGTGCTATCTGTCCCGCGCGAAAACCGGTGGGGTGAAGGGTGGGCTGGGCCTGGCTGAAGATCGTGCCGAGGCGTCCATCGCTTGCCGGCAGGTCGGTCCCATTCACTTCAAGGAGCAATTGAAGGACGGTGATGAGGTGTTCAAGGAGCGGACTTCGCTGGTGTTCAAGACCATGCAGGTCGTGCGATTCCTCGACAAGAAGCGAAACACGCTGGTGTACCTCGTCTACAGCGACAAGGTGATCGAGGGCAGTCCGCAGAATGCAGTGACCGCGATCCCGATTCTGCCGTGGGCGCCTGCTCCCGCGCCTTGATGCTGAAGCGTCAAATCGAAGGCAATAAAAAACCGACCCTGAGGTCGGTTTTTTAACAAGCGGATCGCTTAGGCTGCAGCAGCAAGGTTCAGAGCCTTGATGTGGCCATTCAAGCGACCTTTATGGCGAGCAGCTTTGTTCTTGTGGATGATGCCTTTATCGGCCATACGGTCGATAACTGGCACGGCCAGAACATAAGCAGCTTGCGCTTTTTCAGCGTCTTTAGCGTCGATGGCTTTAACTACATTCTTGATGTAGGTACGAACCATGGAACGCATGCTGGCGTTGTGGCTGCGACGCTTCTCAGCCTGTTTTGCACGTTTTTTGGCGGAAGGTGTGTTGGCCACCGTCGAGCTCCTCGAAAGACTTGGGAAATAGCTAACAAAATAGGCCGCGAATCATGCCGATGAGATTGACGCTTGTCAAGGGCAGTTGATGCGTTCCGCTGAGTGGTCGCGGTGTGGTGCCGAGGTGATTTCTTTCCGGCGTGCGACCTGTAAACTCGCGGGCTTTGGCTCTGAGCTGTTTTGCGGCGCGGAGTATCGCATATATGGAACGCGCTTTGGCGCTTCCTTTGGTCAGGCGTACAACCTTTCGATGAATCTACTCAAATCGCTTGCCGCCGTTAGCTCTATTACGATGCTTTCGCGGGTGCTGGGCTTTGTCCGCGATACCATCATCGCGCGCGCATTCGGCGCCGGCATGGCCACTGATGCCTTCTTTATCGCCTTCAAACTGCCTAACCTGCTGCGCCGGATCTTTGCCGAGGGCGCCTTTTCCCAGGCATTCGTGCCGATCCTGGCGGAATACAAAAGCCAGCAGGGCGAGGAGGCAACCCGCACATTTGTTGCATATGTAACCGGCTTGCTGACGTTGGCGCTGGCGATCGTCACTGTGTTGGGCGTCGTGTTCGCCCCTTGGGTCATCTGGGCGACTGCGCCGGGATTTGCCGACACGCCGGAGAAATTCCAGCTCACCTCGGACCTGTTGCGGGTGACCTTTCCTTATATATTGCTCATCTCGCTGTCTTCGCTGGCCGGCGCGATCCTCAATACGTGGAATCGCTTCTCCGTTCCGGCGTTCGTGCCGACGCTGCTCAATCTGGCGATGATCTTCTTCGCCCTGTTTCTCACGCCGTATTTCCACCCGCCCGTCATGGCGCTGGGCTGGGCGGTACTAGCGGGCGGGCTGCTGCAGCTTCTTTACCAACTGCCGCATCTAAAGAAGATCGGCATGCTGGTGCTGCCGCGCCTCAATCTGCGCGACACCGGTGTCTGGCGGGTGATGAAGCAAATGCTGCCGGCCATGCTCGGGGTGTCAGTCAGTCAGATATCGCTGATCATCAACACGATCTTCGCCTCGTTCCTTGTTGCCGGCTCGGTGTCCTGGATGTACTACGCCGACCGTCTGATGGAGCTGCCTTCTGGTGTGCTCGGCGTGGCGTTGGGGACGATTCTTCTGCCGATTCTCTCGAAAACCTACGCCAGCCGGGATCGCCACGAATATTCGCGCATCCTCGACTGGGGCCTGCGCCTGTGCTTCCTGCTGGTGCTCCCGTGCACCCTGGCGCTCGGATTGCTCGCCGAGCCGCTGACGGTTTCGCTGTTCCAGTACGGCAAGTTCGACGGCGAAGATGCCGCGATGACTCAGCGTGCGCTGGTCGCGTATTCGGTCGGACTGCTCGGGATTATCGTGATCAAGGTGCTGGCCCCCGGCTTTTATGCCCAACAAAATATCCGCACTCCGGTGAAAATCGCGATCTTCACCCTCATAGTGACTCAGCTGTTCAACCTGCTTTTCGTCTATGTCATCCACTTGGCTCATGCAGGTCTGGCGCTGGCGATCAGCGCGGGCGCATGCCTGAACGCCTTGCTGCTGTTCTGGCAGTTGCGCAAGCAGGACCTGTTTCAGCCGCAGCCAGGGTGGCCGGTGTTTTTGGGCAAGCTGATTGTCGCCGTGGCGGTGATGTCCGCCGTGCTGCTGGGCCTGATGCATGTGATGCCCGCCTGGTCGGACGGTGAGATGCTGCAGCGTTTCCTGCGCCTAGGTGCGCTGGTGCTGGCAGGCGTCCTGGCGTATTTCGGCACCTTGTTGGTGTTGGGTTTCCGGGTCAGGCATTTCGCCCGCAAGGCGATCCTGTAGGATCAGTCGTCGTTTTCTGCCGGTTAACGTCGATTGTTGCGGTTTGCCCGGATGTGTCGCCTGTCGTTGACGGCGGTGTGTGGTTATAATCGGCCACTTTATGAGCAAGAAGCGCGTTATGCAGCTGGTTCGAGGCCTTCACAATCTGCGCCCGCAGCACCGGGGCTGCGTCGCCACCATTGGCAATTTCGACGGTGTTCACCGGGGTCACCAGGCTATCCTGGCGCGCCTGCGTGAGCGTGCCGTCGAGCTGGGTTTGCCCAGTTGTGTGGTGATCTTCGAACCGCAACCGCGCGAGTTCTTCGCTCCCGAGACGGCGCCGGCCCGCTTGGCCCGACTGCGTGACAAGCTTGATCTGCTTGTTGGCGAGGGCGTTGATCTGGTGTTGTGTCTGGCATTCAACCAGCGTTTCAGCAGGCTCAGCGCCTCCGAGTTTGTCGACACCGTGCTGATAGATGGCCTGGGCGTGAAGCATCTGGAGGTCGGCGACGACTTCCGCTTTGGCTGCGACCGGATCGGTGATTTTGATTTCCTGCAAAACGTAGGCGCCGAGAAGGGCTTTACCGTCGAAGCGGCACAGACTGTCGAGATCGACGGCTTCCGCGTCAGCAGCACCAAGGTGCGCACCGCGCTGGCCGCCGCAGACTTCAAACTGGCGGAGCATTTGCTGGGCCGCCCGTTCGAGATTTCCGGCCGCGTGCTGCATGGCCAGAAACTGGCGCGTCAGCTGGGTACGCCCACCGCCAACGTGCAACTCAAGCGTCGTCGCGTGCCATTGACCGGTGTCTATCTGGTCAGCGCGCAGATTGACGGCAAGGTGTGGCCGGGCGTCGCCAACATTGGCGTGCGTCCCAGCGTGGCGGGCGATGGACGTCCCCACCTGGAGATTCACCTTCTGGATTTTACCGGCGATATCTATGGCCGGCGTTTGACGGTGGTATTCCACCAGAAGCTGCGTGATGAGCAGCGCTTTGCCTCCCTTGAGGCGCTCAAGACGGCGATCGATGCGGATGTCGCTGCCGCTCGTGCCCACTGGCACGACCAACCGCTAAACTTTAGAGCCTGAAATGACCGACTACAAAGCCACGCTTAATCTTCCGGACACCGCCTTCCCGATGAAGGCCGGCCTGCCCCAGCGCGAGCCGCAAACTCTGCAGCGCTGGGACAGCATTGGCCTGTACCAGAAGCTGCGCGAAATTGGCAAGGATCGGCCCAAGTTCGTGCTGCACGACGGGCCTCCGTACGCCAACGGCAATATCCACATCGGTCATGCGGTCAACAAGATTCTCAAGGACATGATCGTTCGCTCGAAGACCCTTTCGGGCTTCGACGCGCCTTATGTTCCGGGCTGGGATTGCCACGGTCTGCCGATCGAGCACAAGGTCGAAGTCACCCACGGCAAAAACCTGCCTGCGGACAAGACCCGCGAACTGTGCCGTGCCTACGCGGCCGAGCAGATCGAAGGCCAGAAAGCCGAGTTCATTCGTCTGGGCGTGCTCGGCGACTGGGACAACCCGTACCGCACCATGGACTTCGCCAACGAAGCCGGGGAAATCCGCGCGCTGGCCGAAATGGTCAAGAACGGCTTCGTCTTCAAGGGCCTGAAGCCGGTCAACTGGTGTTTCGACTGCGCCTCGGCATTGGCTGAAGCAGAAGTCGAATACCAGGACAAGAAATCGTCCACCATCGACGTGGCCTTCCCGGTTGCCGATGCCGACAAGCTCGCTGCCGCCTTCGGTCTGCCAAGCCTGAGCAAACCTGCTGCCATCGTGATCTGGACCACCACCCCGTGGACCATCCCGGCGAACCAGGCGCTCAACGTTCACCCGGAATTCACCTATGCGCTGGTCGATACCGGCGAGCGCCTGCTGGTGCTGGCTGAAGAGCTGGTAGAGTCCTGCCTGAAGCGCTGGAACCTCGAAGGTTCGGTGTTGGCGACGGCCGAGGGTTCGGCGCTTGAGCTGATCAATTTCCGTCATCCGTTCTACGATCGTCTGTCGCCCATCTATCTGGCCGACTACGTCGAGCTGGGCGCCGGTACCGGCGTCGTTCACTGCTCGCCGGCCTATGGCGTCGATGACTTCGTGATCTGCAAAGCCTACGGCCTGACCAACGACGACATCATCAGCCCGGTGCAGAGCAACGGCGTGTACAGCCCGTCGCTGGAGTTCTTTGGCGGCCAGTTCATCTTCAAGGCCAACCAGCCCATCATCGACAAGCTGACCGACGTCGGCGCGTTGCTGCACACCGAAACCATCACCCACAGCTACATGCACTGCTGGCGCCACAAAACGCCGCTGATCTACCGCGCCACCGCGCAGTGGTTCGTCGGCATGGACAAGCAGCCGACGTCGGGCGACACCCTGCGCAACCGCGCCGTGAAAGCCATCGAAGAAACCAAGTTCGTCCCGGCATGGGGGCAGGCGCGCCTGCACTCGATGATCGCCAACCGCCCTGACTGGTGCATCTCCCGTCAGCGCAACTGGGGTGTGCCGATCCCGTTTTTCCTGAACAAGGAAAGCGGCGAGCTGCACCCGCGCACCGTTGAGCTGATGGAAGAAGTCGCCCAGCGCGTCGAGCAGGAAGGCATCGAAGCCTGGTTCAAGATGGACGCGGCCGAGCTGTTGGGTGGCGAAGCGCCGCAGTACGACAAGATCTCCGACACCCTGGACGTCTGGTTCGATTCCGGCACCACGCACTGGCATGTACTGCGCGGCTCGCACCCGATGGGCCACGAAACCGGTCCACGCGCCGACCTGTACCTGGAAGGCTCCGACCAGCACCGTGGCTGGTTCCACTCGTCGCTGCTGACCGGTTGCGCCATCGACAATCACGCGCCGTACCGTGAATTGCTCACCCATGGTTTTACCGTGGACGAGAACGGCCGCAAGATGTCCAAGTCGCTGGGCAACGTGATTGCGCCGCAGAAAGTCAACGACACGCTGGGCGCCGACATCATGCGCCTGTGGGTTTCGGCGACCGATTACTCCGGCGAAATGGCCGTCTCGGACACCATCCTGCAGCGCAGCGCCGATGCGTACCGTCGCATCCGCAACACCGCGCGTTTCCTGCTCTCGAACCTGACCGGCTTCAACCCGGCGACCGACTTGCTGCCCGCCGAAGACATGCTCGCGCTGGATCGCTGGGCCGTGGATCGCGCGCTGCTGCTGCAACGTGAGTTGGAAGAGCATTACGGCGAGTACCGTTTCTGGAACGTCTACTCGAAGGTGCACAACTTCTGCGTGCAGGAGTTGGGCGGCTTCTACCTCGACATCATCAAGGATCGCCAGTACACCACCGGCGCCAACAGCAAGGCGCGTCGGTCCTGCCAGACCGCGCTGTTCCACATCTCCGAGGCGCTGGTTCGCTGGATCGCACCGATCCTGGCGTTTACCGCCGACGAGCTGTGGCAGTACCTGCCGGGCGAGCGTAACGAGTCGGTCATGCTCAACACCTGGTACCAGAACTTGAGCGAGCTGCCAGAAGGCTTCGAGCTGGACCGCGCCTACTGGGAGCGGATCATGGCGGTGAAGGTCGCGGTCAACAAGGAGATGGAGAACCTGCGCGCGGCCAAGGCTATTGGCGGCAACTTGCAGGCCGAAGTCACGCTGTACGCTGAAGACGCGCTGGTAGCGGATCTGTCCAAACTGAGCAACGAGCTGCGTTTCGTGCTCATCACCTCGACGGCCAGTGTCGCGCCTTTCGTCAGCGCGCCTGCCGATGCTGTGGTTACCGAAGTGGCCGGTCTGAAGCTCAAGGTCGTCAAATCCGGCCACGCCAAGTGCGCGCGCTGCTGGCATCACCGCGAGGACGTCGGGGTCAATCCTGAGCATCCGGAAATCTGCGGTCGTTGCGTCGACAACATCAGCGGTGCAGGCGAGGTTCGTCACTATGCCTAATGCATCGGCTGGCCGTATGGGCCGACTGGGTTGGTTGTGGCTGAGCGTGCTGGTGGTGGTCATTGACCAGGCCAGCAAGTTCTACTTCGAAAACCGTCTGGAGTTGTACGAGCAGATCGTCATCCTTCCTGACTACTTCAGCTGGATGCTGGCCTACAACACTGGCGCTGCGTTCAGCTTCCTGGCCGACAGTTCCGGCTGGCAGCGCTGGTTGTTTGCGCTGATTGCGGTCGTGGTGAGTGGGGTGCTGGTGGTCTGGCTCAAGCGCCTGGGGCGTGACGAAACCTGGCTGGCGATTGCCCTTGCCCTGATATTGGGTGGGGCGCTCGGCAATCTGTATGACCGAATCTTCATCGGCCATGTCATAGACTTTATCTTCGTGCATTGGAAAGAACACGGCTTCCCGGCCTTCAATGTCGCGGACAGCGCCATCACCGTTGGCGCGATCATGCTGGCTCTGGACATGTTCAAGAGCAAGAAAACCGGAGAAACCGTCAATGACTGATCAGTTGATGACCGAACAGGCTGCACAGGAAACACGCATCGGTCAGAACACGGAAGTCACCCTGCATTTCGCCCTGCACCTGAAAAACGGCGACACCGTCGACAGCACGTTCGACAAGGCCCCAGCGACCTTTAAGGTTGGCGATGGCAGCCTTCTTCCGGGCTTTGAAGCGCTGATCTTTGGCTTCAAAGCCGGCGACAAACGTACGCTTCAGGTGCCGCCGGAAAACGCGTTCGGTCAGCCGAACCCGCAGAATGTGCAGATCATGCCGCGCTCGCAGTTCCAGAACATGGAGCTGTCTGAAGGGCTGCTGGTGATCTTTAACGATGCGGCGAATACCGAGCTGCCGGGCGTGGTGAAAACGATGGACGATGATCATGTCACCGTCGATTTCAATCATCCGCTGGCGGGCAAGACGTTGACCTTCGAAGTGGAAATTTTCGAGGTGAAGGCACTCTGAGCATCGCCAGAGCGCTTGGCCCCGGCACTGTTCGGGGCCTTTTCGTTTTTATGTTTCATTGCGCGTAGACACGAGGCACATCATGCAAATCAAACTCGCCAACCCACGAGGCTTCTGCGCCGGGGTGGACCGTGCGATCGAAATCGTCAATCGCGCGCTGGAAGTGTTTGGCCCGCCGATTTACGTGCGCCATGAAGTGGTTCATAACAAATTCGTCGTCGAAGACCTGCGCAGCCGTGGCGCGATCTTCGTCGAAGAGCTCGAGCAGGTGCCGGACGACGTCATCGTGATTTTCAGTGCCCACGGCGTGTCACAGGCGGTGCGCACCGAGGCGGCAGGTCGCGGTTTGAAGGTGTTCGACGCCACGTGTCCGCTGGTGACCAAAGTGCATATCGAGGTGGCGCGCTACAGCCGCGATGGCCGCGAGTGCATCCTCATCGGTCACGCCGGCCACCCGGAAGTCGAAGGCACGATGGGCCAGTACGACGCCAGCAATGGCGGCGCGATCTATCTGGTCGAAGACGAAGCGGACGTCGCCAAGCTGCAGGTCGGCAACCCCGAGAACTTGGCTTTCGTGACCCAGACGACGTTGTCGATGGACGACACCAGCCGTGTGATCGACGCCTTGCGCTCGCGATTCCCGGCCATTGGCGGTCCGCGTAAAGACGACATCTGCTACGCCACGCAAAACCGTCAGGATGCGGTAAAGGTTCTGGCCGATGAGTGTGACGTGGTGCTGGTGGTCGGCAGCCCGAACAGCTCCAATTCCAATCGCCTGCGCGAACTGGCTGAGCGCATGTCGACCCCGGCCTATTTGATTGATGGTGCCGAAGACATGCAGCGCAGCTGGTTCGACGGCGTGGGACGCATCGGCATTACCGCCGGTGCTTCGGCGCCCGAGGTGCTGGTGCGTGGCGTGATTGAGCAGTTGCACGCCTGGGGCGCGACCGGCGCGGACGAACTGGCCGGGCGCGAGGAAAACATCACCTTCTCGATGCCGAAGGAATTGCGCGTCAAGTCACTGCTGTAATCCGGTCATCCTGTCACCGCATCATGCGCAGGGCTCGCTGCCGAATCCCTCGGATCGCAGCGTGACCCTGCCAGTCACCGCGATCGCCAACTGATAGCGGCTGGCGGGTGCGTCTTTGAGGCACACCGCCAGGGTGCCGTTGGCGTTGTTCAGCAGCCGCCCCGTGTTATCAAAACCAATCCGCGCAGCTACTTTGCTGTTGCCGACGACCCTGACATTTCGGTGGCTGGCGAACTCGGCCAGAGAAAGCTCGCCCTCGTCCCTGAACTGGTTGCGGTTGCTGTCAACGAACACATTCCAGCCTCGGCTCCAGTCATTGTCCAGCGCCTGCATCACCACCGGCTGACTGCGCAGAATCGCCTCCGTGCGAGCCATTCGCAGCCCACTGGCCAGTTGCTGAGCCGTGTCCTGACGGCGTTGAGAATCGATCAGTTGCCCGAAGGCGGGGATCGCCAGCGTGGCGACGATGCCGACAATTACCAACCCTGCCAGCAGTTCAATCAGCGTCAATCCTTGCTGTTTCACGAGCGTCTTCCGTTGAATGCGGCGCTCAAGCAAACACCCGCTTGGCCGCGCTGACAACCGGGTCGATTGTCAGCCGGTATGTCCGCAAGCCGCCGTTACACATCCTCCGGGCAAACCGCCGCGCATCGGCTTCACTGGTGGCTGCACAGCGGATGGCAGAGGTGGACGATGCGAGGGAAGACGATGCAATCAGGGATGACATTGATCGAAGTGCTGGTCGCGTTGCTAATCTTCAGTGTCGGCATATTGGGCGTGGCGATGTTGCAGCTCAACGCCCTGAAATACACCGACAGCTCGATGCGCAGCATGCACGTCAGCTTCATCGCCCATGACCTGTTCGAGCGCATCCGCGCCAACCCGGAGGCCAGTTATGCGCTGGCCTCGCTGAGTCAGGCGCCGACGTCCGGCAGTCTTGCCGTGCCCCGCCAGCAAGACCTGTACGACTTCGCGACGCAGTTGAAGCGCGCAGTCGGTGAAGACGCCGAGGCATCAATTGCGGTGGCGGGATCGAGCTTGACCCTCACATTGAAGTGGGACGATTCCCGTGCGAGCCAGGAGGCCGCGCAACAGCAAACGCTTACGCTGACTGCCGATGTTTCTGCTGAGCGGGGCGCACGGCCATGAAGACTCTGAAGAGGGGCTTTGGCCTCGTCGAAGTCATGTTGGCGCTGGTGCTGGGGTTGGTGATGTCCCTTGCCTTGGCGCAGATATTTATCAGTTCAAAGAGCAGTTATGCGAGTCAGACATCGTCCGCCAGCCTGCAGGAAGACGCACGATTCGTGCTCAGCAAAATGGTCCAGGAAGTGCAGCTGGTGGGCATGTTCGGCTGCCTGGGGAAGGTCGAGGATGCCAGCGTCGGCAATGGCTTCTCCAAGGCGTTTGAAGAGCCGATCCACTGGGACGCCAGTTCTCAGACACTGACCCTCGCCACGGCCGGAACCGGGGAGGGCGGCGGCTGGTCGACCTGGGTCATTCACACCGACTGCGTTTCATCCGCCACCGCTTACTCTAACGGCCGGGCGCCTCGACTTGCCGTGGGTGAGACCGCCATGCCGATTCACCGGCAGGTCTATCGCTTCAACAAGGCGCGCAATGAGCTGTCGCTGAACGGCCAGCCTCTGGTCAGCAACGTGCGTGCGTTGAGCGTGTTGTTTGGCGTCGCCGGATCCATCAACGACCGCTCCATCACGCGGTACGCCGCCACTGCCGAACCCTCCCTCATCCGCAGCGTGCGATTGACCCTGACCCTGTTCGACCCCGCAGACCGGGCCCAGGAACAGACCCTTGATGTTGTCGCTGCCATCCGTAATCGACTGGGGTAAGTGCATGAACGTGAATGCACAACGTGGTGCGGTGTTGATCGTAAGTTTGGTGTTCCTGTTGTTGTTGACCTTGCTGGCCACATCGTCGATGCAAAACGCCACGCTCCAGGAAAAAGTGGCCGGCACGCTAAAGCTGCGCGATGCGTCGTTTCAGTCCGCCGAGACAGCGCTGCGCATTGCGGAAGCGAAAATCGTGGCACCGGGTTTTTCCCTGCCAGCTTGTTCGTCGCCAGCCAAATGTGTGCCACCGCCTGAAGCGTTGACCCTTTCCAGCAGCGGAACGGGCGCGGCGTCGGGCGTGGATTGGGTCGCGACGCGAGGTGGTTTTTACGGCATTCAGCATGTTGGCCAAACCGACCAGCCGGCCGGAGGCGCAGACGGTCAGTTTTGGAACTTGTATCGCGTGACGGCTGTTGGCATCGAGGGCGACTCACGCACCGTGCTCGAAAGCATCCACACCCAGGAGCGTCGCGTGATGTGGCGGCAGCGGCAATGAACAGAGCAACCGCAGGCTTCACCCTGATTGAACTGCTGATTGCCATCGCCATCGTCGCGATTCTCGCCGCCGTCGCGTACCCGCAGTACAGCGAATACACCCGTAAAACTCGCCGCTCCGAGATCGCCGGGGTGCTGGTTGAAGAGGCGCAGAAGCTGGAGCGGTTTCATTCGCGGGCAGGGCAGTACTCGGACGTCAGCGGGCCGCCGGCGTTTAGTCATGAGGTGTCAGTGGGAAATGCATTTTATCGGATAGGGGCTGAGCGCAAGGAGCGGACATTTACGCTGACCGCGTCGCCGATTGGCGGCGGAGTGATGGGAGGGGATGCCTGCGGCAGCTTTGTGCTGGAACACACCGGCAGGCGCGACAATCTTGGGATGTCCGGGGCTGCCAGTGTGGCGGGGTGTTGGGGGCGGTAGTGTTATTTAAAACAATCAGCGCCGCCAGCTGAGGTCTTGTTCCCAAGTTGGTCGATGGTTAATGCTCCGCATGCATCCTGGGTTTGCTGATCCTTAGGTGTGGCCGTAAATGAATATGCCGTGGCATTCGCCGTCACGCTCAACTGGTATTTACCGGTTTGTGAAAGCGGCGTCGCGCTGGCAAATCCCAAGGCGGTGAGATTGGTAACCGCATACGTATTGTTCTGCGCGTAATACCGCTCCATTCGCGCCACTGCGTCATTAAGCATCACGATCCCTTCGGAGCGATAACCGCGCTGAACGTATTTGGTGTAGGACGGATACGCGATCGCGGCCAGGATAGCGACGATGGCGACGGTAATCATCAGCTCGATCAGCGTGAAGCCGCGTTCAGATCGTGTTACAGAATGCATTGAGTACAGCCTCATGGAGTGTATGGGATGACGCGCCAGTTCTGACGGCCATTGAAAGCGGTTCCGGTGTTGACGGCAGTGGGTTCGCCGCTCGAGTCGGTGGCGTACTTGCTGCCGCCGATGCTGCCAACGTCCACACCCCCGGCACTGATGCTCATCCCGCTGACGACGGTGTCGTTGTAGTTGTCAGCGCTCGAGATCGTACCGTTGCGTCGAAGGTTGAACACGGTAAAGGTCGTGCGGCCTCCGGTGGTCGGGTTAAGGCCGTAAAGCCATCCGGTGACGCCCGGGCTGCATACGTCGGTGACAGGGGTCCTCGTCGATGCAAACAATACGCTGCCGCTGAGGACCAGCGGATCGACCAGCCGCTCACCCAGAAGCGTGTTGCCCACAGCAAGGTCGAGATACCAGCCCGACTTGGCGGTCCAGTCCACCGTGTTATTACTCACGATGCGGACATCGTTACTGGTGCCCGTAAAACTGACGTTATTGGCTTGGGACGTAATCGTCTGAGCCTGAAGGCTGCCCCGCGTCAACGTCGGCGTTGACGATGCTGCAGCGCCCACCGTTTGTTTATCCCAGATGCCGTACAGAGTCTGCAGGTCGGTGCTGGCCTTATCCGCCGTCGCGAAGTAGCGACCCGTTCCGAACAACACGATCGTTCCCGCTGCGGTCGGGTGGGCCACGACCGTAGGCGGCGCGGTAATGGACTGCACGGCGGCCCCTGCTGTATCGCTCGCGGTTGCGGTGTAGAGCGGTTTGTTGCCAAACGCTACTTTGTAGTTACTCGCTGTGGCGTTTGCCGTCAGCGAACCTGCGATCAGGTCAAAGCGCCACAGATTGCCAAGCAGGTCCCCGGCATACACGTAATCTGCATAGCCGTCGGCGTTTGCATCCAGCACCACGGGAGAAGACAGCCCGTTGTTGCCGGTCACCGAGGTGGTCAACTTGCTGATCGTGGCACCTGTGGCGGCATTGAGGATGAACAGTGATGCGTTGCCGTTGTTGCCGCTGTAGCCATTGCCGACTATGACGCCCCATTCACCGGAGTGCAGCTTGGCGATGACAGGAACGGAAAAACTTGAGCCCAGATCCACGTCGTTCTGTGACGTGAACTCCCAGAGCAGGCTGATGCTGTCGGGATTGGTGACGTCCAGCGCAAAGATTTCCCGTCCTCCAGCACCCAGCGTGCCCACCAGAATCGTGTGCCAGGCGCTGCCAAAGTAAACGTCTGCGACGACCGGCGTGCTGTCGACGAAGAAACGGTGAAGGGCGGAGTTGGAGTTGTAGTCCTTGTTGGTCAACGCATTCAGGTTCGAGATCACTGCCGTGGGGATGAACGCGAATTTTTCGACGCCGGTCAGGGTGTCGAACGCATGCAGCATCCCGTCATTGGCACCGACGTAAACTTGCCCGCGTCGGGTGCTCTGGGTCGTCTGGAACGTTCCGTAGGCGCCGCTCTGTCCGTCGAGCGTATCGGCAACGGTAGCGTCATAGAGCGCTGTGTCCACCACCACTGGCGAGGAGTTGACCAGGTCACCGATGAGCGAGGCACGGCGGCGATAGGTGGAGGTCGCTTTACTAGTGTCGCCTTTCACGAAGTCCACTTGGTCAGACGTCAATGTCGTCTGCAAGTTGATGCCGGCGTAGGTACGGTTCGCCAGGTTGGCATAGGTAAACGCCTGCAGGCCGTTAGTGGTCGTCCCTGCCATCTGGATGTTGCGCGAACTCCATGTAGGCACTACCTGCGAGGCAGACCAGTTCTGTACGCTGCTGGTACTGCCGTCCGCTTTGTTGATCGTGGTGGTGGTCTTGATCAGGTCGCCGCTCCAGGTGGCGACATTGAGGCTGTTCAAATATGTCGCGGCCGCGTTGCTGGTGCCGAGCGCAGGGACCACTGCCGGTGTCGCCACCGAGTTATTGGTTTGCAGAATCTGGTTGAAGGCGGCGTCGAGCTGTTGCTTGAGCGTCGAAGCGTTGGTCACCAGGAAGTAATTGTTGGGTGTGCCCGATTTTGTCGAATCCCACTGTCCCGCCACCGGCAGGCTGCTGCTGGTGTTGGTCGGGCCGCCGAAGCCGCCCCACTTGGCCGCGTACCACAATGGATCCTGGAGGTTGGTGATGGAGGTCGTTGGCGAGGCAACGAATCTTCGCGTGTGAGTATCTCCGCGAGTCAAAGGGAGCACAGCCTGGTTTTGGTCTTTGCGTCCCGGCAGCAGGTCGGCCGTGTTGTTGCAGGTCGCGGTGGATGTCGCGCATGCACCGGGAAGTCTCGTACCGGGCGTGTCCAGCGAGTAGTGAAGGTTGCCGTTGGCCCCCCCTGTCACCTCCAGATAAATACCATCGGTGGTGGTGCCGGAAATGGTATAGCCCATGTGCGACTCGGCGCCCGATACCGAGTAGACGGTCTGCAGCGTCACATCCAGAGTGCCGAGGGCGTTGACCGCGACGGTATAGAGCACGATGGCGTCCATGTCGTAATCACAGCCCTGACCGCAGTCATCGAACACCACCCGGAAAACCGCCTGCGCCCGGCCGCCGTTGATATTGGCGTTGGTGGGCTGGCCTGTCATGTTGTACAGCGAATCGATATAAAAACCGGTGATTTGCTCGGTAATGCCGCTGCTTGCCACTTTGCCAAATGGTACCAGCGTGATTGAGCCCGTACCGACGGGCATTTGAATCCGCGGTAGTGTTGATGAGAGCGCGATGGAAAAAGTCTGGACCTTTTGGTTACCCAGTGACGTGATCGGGTTGGTATTGGCGAAATAAGCCACCGCTGCTGCGTTGAACGTGCCCTCTTTGGTAGGCTCTTCGGGCAGTCCCCTGATGTTGCCCAGACTGGACGCCACTTTTGCGGTCGGCGCCTGATCGCTAGCGCTTAATGTCTGGCCGATGTTGATGTTTTTGCTGCCACCCACATCGGTGTTCCAGATTGTCTGCCCAAGGGCGCTGACATCCAGGTTGTTCAGCGCATCGGAACTGCCCGGGGCGGCGTTGATCGTGTATTTGCTGCCAGGCAAGTCGGAGTCATAACTGGGGGTGACGTCACTGAAAAGTGTCTCGAATGGTTTGGAACAGCTCGGATAGGTCGGCGGTGTGGCGGCTGCGTTCGGTGTCGCCGAGTAAGGGTTGCTCCACGTCGTGACGCTGGTCAGGCTCAAGCCACCGCTGGTGTCAGCATTCCCGGATTTATAGTTGGCAGTAGGCGTGGTCTCGCCACTGAAGTAGCGCATGGTCTCAAACATCATTTCGCCAAGCGGATTCCCCCAGTTTGGGCAGTTCGCGTTCGGCATCGGGGTCACGTAAATATTGCACCCGGTGGTACTGAGCCTCAGCCCGTCCAAGGTGCCGATGATCGCGCCTTTTACGTAGTTGCCATATCTGTCCTGTGTGCCAAAGATGCCGGTCGAGGCATCGATTTCGGCAGAGAAGCTGCCCATCGCTTTGCGGACCACGCCGCCCTGAATGTTGTTCTGGTAGGTTCCCGTCACAAGCCCGAAATACATCTGGTTGCCTTCACCGTAGTCGTGGAGGATGCCTGTGGGTTTGTAGGTACCATTGGGATAGAGCTTGCAATTGCTTTCGATAAAGCCCGATTTACAGACCTCGACCCGCACCTGATAGCTGGTGGGCGAAACATCTACGTCGCTGAAGCTGGTGTTGGTTGCCTTGGACCCGCCCTGGGTCACTTCCCGGGATACCCAGCCAAAGATGCGGATGTTCGACACGTTGGACAGCACACGCAGCAACGGCGCGCTGCTTTGCGTGTTGTTGGCGAAGAGCGTGTAGTTGCCCGCACTGGGATTCGACAGTGGCGTGTAATCCGACAGGTCGTAACCATCGATTGTACGGCTCGAATATTCCTTGCCCCACGTGTGTGCGTCGGTCGAAATATAGGCGCGGGTAAGAATGGTCTGCGAGGTGGTGTCCACCTCGCGATAGCCGCCATAGAGCACTTTACGCAGCGCATCAGCGCGTGAGGTCGTCAGGTAGTTAAGGTAATCGCCACTCCAGCTGCCTGGACATTTCTTCAGGTTGGCAACCGTTGTTTTTGACTGCGCCGAAAAGTAACCATTGTTGTAGCTGTAGCACGTGAGTGAGTCGAAATAGCCCAGGTAAGTGATTGAAGGCTTGTAACGAATATCGATTGAGCCGTCCCCGTCCAGATCCGAGGCGTCGTTATAGGCAGGGAAAAACAATTTATGGTCGCGGCCCACCACCAGCATATTCAACGGCGGTACGGAGTTGTTCAGGAACAGCGGCAGCTGCGCGGGAACCTGGCTCACGGCAGCGTGCGCCAAGCCGAACGGCAGCAGGATTAGACAGGCCAGTGCAACGATGAAACTGCTGAGCGTGATTGGCTTATTCATGGTCGTTTACTGTCTGGCAGGCACTTAAGAGTCGGAAACGGCAAAAACCGTGCGAAGGATGACGCGTTGCGTGGTTGTGTCGCTGGAGCATCTGACGTTGGAAGCGCAGGCGGTGATTTCGTAATAGTGACGGCCGCAGTCTCTGGCCAGAAGCGCGCAGTTATTCTGCGTCTGACCGTCCAGGAACTTCAGATCGGTTACATACCATTCGATCTCGACGTTATTGCCGGTGACCGGATTGTATTGATAAGTAGTAACCAGGTTGATATTGGCAATGTTGGCGGCGTTGAATGCCGGCAAATAGTCGCCATTTGTCAGGGTCGTCGGGATACGCATGCAGGGCTTGTTCGTATTGCCGGCGATCGCAGTGCATTGCCACTGGTTGATGCTCAGTTCACCGATTCGCAGCCCCGCTTCGGCGGCGTTGGTCAGGGTCTTCTGGAGCCTGAGGTTACCGGTGATCCGGGATTCGAGCGACACCCCCCGCATGCTGGAAAGTGCAAGCAACGTGATGATCAACAGCATCATCAACGCCACCAGAAGCGTGGCGCCGGTCTGGTTGCGGTGTTGCCAGCGCGCAAGCGTATTGATCGGGGGCTTCATGGCATCTGATTCCGGATCATGACGGTCCCCTGCACAATTTGATAAATACCTTTCGTATCGTTGTAACTGGTGCCATAGCGCCCGTTCCAATCTTTCAAAGCGGGTGAAATATCGGTGGTAGAGTCGCGGATCATTGGTGTGCCCGAGCTCTGCATCAACGCGCTGTAGCGCACCGCCGCAATGGTCCCGGTCGGCGCGGAGGTGCTGAATTTGCTGACAGCTTTCGGGTCCGAGGGGTCCGATCCATATTCAAAACGCAGATCCTGAACGCCGCTCACCAGTTGCTGAGTGGTGGCGCCGCTGGTGCATGTAATGGCCTTGCTGCCGGAATCGAAGACTATTTTCTCGACAATTTTCGGGCGTACTGTGGCCAGCACCGGCTTCGCCGAATAGGGCGTGGTGATGCTGTCTCTGTCCCCAGCCGCCAAAGCGGTTCCCTGACAAGTGACGTCGAGTTTGCTGGTGGCCTGATATTGAATGCACAAGGACGATTCGGATAGTGCTACGACGGAGGTACCCTGGGGGAAATTGCAGCCATTCATGGAATTGTCAGCGGGAATCACTGCGCCGAGGCTGCTGCGGTACCCTGCCTTCAGCAGTTCCTGGCTCAGGATGGCCAAGGTAAATCGGCCGTTTTCCTGATTGCCCATCTGTGCCTGCTGGAATAGATAGGTCCGTTGGTTGCTGATGAAAATCTGAGTCACGCCGAGGATCAGAAATAGCCCGATGACCATCGCGACCATCAGCTCGATCAGTGACAGGCCTTCCTGCCGGTTAGGTAAGGCGTTCACTGTCATTTGATGCGTGTCCTCAAGCGGTAGGTGCAGGTGCCTGGCGTAGTGAGACTGGCGCCGGTCATGCAGTCCGCGGCGTTCTTGACCGTCCAGGCAACCTGAATCTCCAGATCAGCGTTCGTTGTGCTTGAGGTCGTACAGGCCGATACGTCGCCTGGCGTGGGGGTCTTGCAGATGTAGAAGCTATTGGTGTCGGCGCTTGGCAACAGGGTGCCGGCACGTAATGCCCAGCAACCGATTTGTTCAGACAGCGCTGACGGTGAGGGGGTGCAGTCCGAAGCGGGATCCGGAAACGGAGAGCCCGGCGCCTTCAGGCATGAGTTGGCGGTGGTGCAATCCGCGGGTGCGCTGCGAATGATTTCGACGAGATCGTCCACCAGCATGATCGCAGTATTGCGCTGGACAGAATCCTGAGTGTAGGGAATGGCCTTGCTTTGCAGGGCAACCATCCCAAGCACGCCCACCACAGTGATGAGCAGGCTGACCAGGACTTCGATCATGCTGAAACCCGCTGATCGACCGCGCAGAAAGCTACCGTTCATCAGCAGCCCCCAGGGCGCGTCGAGGCGGGAGGTGTGACCCGCCCGCTGGACTGCACGGAGATAAATTGCGGCGTAACGGAGGCGTCGTTGGCGTATGAAACCTGGAAGCAGGTAGTCGCAGATGACGTGCCCGTCGGCGAGAAAGCAATGCTGCCCACTGCGGTAGCAATAGTGATACCGGCCTGCAGCCCAGAGGCGCCAATCTGTCTCAGTGTTTGCTGAGTCGTTTTAACCGAGAGATCCCCAGCCCAGTTGGCGCTACTGCTTCCGGGGGCAGCAATGGTCACAACCATGCTTCGGGTCACCGCTTCGCCCCGAGCGTATTGCAGCAGGTCATACAGCTCATCGGCCCCGGCCCTCACGTTACTTCGGTGAATCAAGCCAACGAAACTCGGCACCGCAATGGCCGCGAAAATACCGACGATTACCACGGTCACGATCAACTCGATCAACGTAAACCCGCCGCTCATGCCCTTGTCAGGACATTGCCAGCTGCGACGCGGATTCGGGCGCGTTAGACCAGAGCTGAGATCCATCAAGGAAATTCCATCTTTTGCGTTGAAATATGGTGATACTACCCAGCTCCGAAGTCGCTAAGTAGTAGATGTCCGGGAATTTTCGGCGGACCGGTGGCATACAGTATTTCTTCGGCCGCTTTCGCGTCAGGTTGATTGCTATCTGACGGGCGGACTGCGGCGCATATTATCCGTGGGTGGTTGGGTTCAGCATGTCCAGGCAACACATCATTATCATCGGCGGCGGCGTCATCGGCCTCCTGACCGCCTTCAACCTCGCCTCCAAAGTCCGAAGCGTAACGCTGATCGACCGTTCCGAAGTCGGCCAGGAATCCTCATGGGCCGGCGGCGGCATCGTGTCGCCGCTCTACCCATGGCGCTATAGCCCGGCGGTAACGGCACTCTCGCACTGGTCGCAGGATTTTTATCCGCAGCTCGCCGAGCGCTTGCTGGCAATGACTGGCATAGACCCGCAAGTGCACAAAACCGGCCTGTATTGGCTGGACCTGGACGACGAAGCCGAAGCGCTCGAGTGGGCGGCGCTTATGAATCGTCCGCTGACGTCGGTGGATATTTCCGCGGTATACGATGCCGTGCCCGTCATGGGTGGCGGCTATGCACGTGCAGTGCACATGGCCGACGTCGCCAACGTGCGCAACCCGCGTCTGGTCAAATCGCTCAAAGCCGCACTGCTGGCGCTGCCAAATGTGGCAATTCGCGAGCACTGCCAGGTCATCGACTTTGTGCGCGAAGGTGATCGCGTGCTGGGCGTCACGACGGAAGAGGGCGATGTGCTCGGGGACAGCGTGGTGCTGGCGGCGGGCGCATGGAGCGGCGATCTGCTCGGCAAGCTGGGGCTGGCGCTGCCCGTCGAACCGGTTAAAGGGCAGATGATCCTCTACAAGTGCGCCGCCGACTTTCTGCCGAGCATGATCCTCGCCAAAGGCCGTTACGCCATCCCCCGGCGTGACGGACATATCCTCATCGGCAGCACGCTCGAACACGAAGGTTTTGATAAGGCACCCACTGAAAATGCTCTGGAAAGCTTGAAAGCTTCGGCGATCGAACTGATCCCGGCTCTGGCGGATGCGCACGTGGTCGGGCACTGGGCAGGGCTGCGGCCGGGATCGCCTGACGGCATTCCTTTCATCGGCCCTGTGCCGAATCATCAAGGCTTGTGGCTCAACTGCGGCCACTACCGCAACGGCCTGGTGCTGGCGCCGGCTTCGTGTCAATTACTGACGGATTTGCTGGTCGGGGAAATGCCGATTATAGATGAGGCGCCTTATGCGCCAGAGGGGAGGCTGAAACCATGAGCGGCCATCTCCGACGCCAGTAGGCCTCGAAGTGCTTCGGTACTCGTGAGTAGCGCGTCATCGATATCCATGTAGCCTTCGTATTCAGCGAGGTTTCTGCGCTCGTGGCAAAGCGCAAAGAGCCTTACCCGCACTTTATCCAGATTCAGCGTGTGTGGAAGGCACTGAAACACGAGATAGCGGCGGTCTGACCGGTATCCTTTCAGGCGCATTGCCGCCAGCGCCAGTGCGTGTGCAGCGTTATAGGCCAGATCAAAACGGCTGGCGTATGAAAGCGCGGAATTATGAGCGTCCAACAGCCTATCAAGCGCCGAGCGGACCAGTCCGATACATTCGTTCTTGTCAGCAGGCTCGGCTTTCAATCCGCCGGTACGTACCAAGTTCGCCAAAGGCTCGTTGCCCATTCCATAGGTTCTCCCTAATCGCTTCCGATGATGTCGATCTTTTCCTGCTCTGCCACTCGGGTCACAAAGCTGTTGCCGGTGGCGAGCTTCGCTTTCCAGTCCGACGGCGTGTAGAGCGTCGGGTTGATGGGTCTGCCCAGCATCTCTTCGAGCGGGATCATACGCTCCATCACTTCGCTGTAGCTGACGCCTTCACCGATCAGCATCAGATCTATGTCGCTGGATGTGTTTGCGGTCCCTTTCGCAACCGAGCCGTAAATAAACGCTCGCTGAATCTGGTCTGCGAAAGGCAACAACTCCACTCGGAGGTGATCGGCGATGCCGAATGTTTTGCGCACAAGGCCAACCAGTTCGGGGTACACCGGACTTTCAGAATTCGCCTGATAATGGATTTGGTTGCCTTGGCGGGTTGCGGTCAGCAAACCTGCTGAGTGCAATTTCTCCAGCTCACGAGTTGTGCTGCCTTTGCCGACCTGGGCCCAGCGACTGATTTCGTTGGTATAGAAACTCCGCTCCGGAGTGCCGAAGAGCAGGCCCAGCACTCGTTGCTGAGTCGTGGTGAAGAGCGCATCGCCGATGTTCATAGGGACTTATCAAGCGTACGTCGTCGAATCCATCACTCCAACCCCAACTTCTTCAACCGATAGCGCATCGACCTGAAGGTCAAATTCAAACGCTGCGCGGCCGCCGTGCGATTCCAGCGGGTTTCTTCCAGCGCTTGCAGGATGAGCTTGCGTTCGATGCTTTCCAGATAGTCTTCCAGATTATCGATGTCGGCCAGGCTCGGGCCGTCTTGCTCGGTGGGGCGTGACGGCTCGGCCAGGCGCAGGTCTGCGGTGTTGATCTGATCGTCTTCGCACAGCGTGTACGCCCGTTCGAGCATGTTTTCCAGCTCGCGCACATTGCCAGGAAAACGATAGCCCTTGAGCGCCGCCAGCGCATGGGGCGGGAGGAGGGTGGCAGGCTCGCCGGCGGATTCAGTCAGGCGACGCAGCACGCTGTTGGCGATCTCTTCGATGTCTTCGCGGCGCTCGCGCAAGGGCGGTACGCGGAGCTCGATGACGTTCAGCCGGTAGTACAAATCCTGACGGAAACGCCCGGCCGCCACTTCCTGATTGAGGTCCTTGTGGGTGGCACACAGCACGCGAACGTCAACCACTTGCTCCTGCTGGCCGCCGATGGCGCGAACGGATTTTTCCTGGATCGCGCGGAGCAGTTTCACTTGCATCGCCAGCGGCAGGTCAGCGACTTCATCGAGAAACAGCGTCCCACCATTGGCGACCTGAAACAGCCCGGGTTTGTCTTCGTGGGCGCCGGTGAAGCTGCCTTTGCGGTGCCCGAAGAATTCGCTTTCCATAAGCTCTGACGGGATTGCGCCACAGTTGACCGGCACGAACGGCTGCTCGGCGCGCGGGCCTTGCTCATGAATCAACCGGGCTACCAGTTCTTTGCCGCTGCCCGATTCGCCGCTGATGTAAATCGGCGCCTGGCTGCGGGCCAGTTTGGCGATTTGCTTGCGCAGCGCCTGCATCGGTGGCGAGCTGCCGAGCAGGCGGTTATCGATGCGGTTGTCTTCAGCAGGCGCAATACGCAGGCGCAGAGCGCTCGTCACTAGCTCACGCAATCTCGTCAGGTCGACGGGCTTGGTCAGAAAATCGAACGCGCCGGCTTTCAGGGCATGGATCGCTGTGTCGAGGCTGCCGTGGGCGGTGATCATCGCCACCGGCACCTGGTTGTGGCGCTTTTGAATGTGCTGCACCAGCTCCAGGCCATTCCCATCGGGCAGGCGCATGTCGGTCAGGCACAGGTCGAACGCTTCGCGGGCCAGCCACTCTTGGGCTTCCTTGACGTTTCGCGCGCTGCGGGTGTCTAGCTTCATTCGTCCGAGCGTGATTTCCAGCAACTCACGAATGTCCGGCTCATCGTCGACGATCAGAATTTTTTGCCGTGGGCTCATGTTCAGCTCAGCTTGAACGGATGGGCGAAGGTAATTCGCATGCAGCTTCCGCCACCTTCCCGTGGTGTGTAATTGAGGCTCGCCTGATTGCTTTCGCACAGTTCGCGCGACAGGTACAGGCCCAGGCCGGTTCCTTTGCTTTCGGTGGTGAAGAAGGGCTCGAAGATTTTCGCGAGATGCTCCTCGGCAACGCCCGGCCCGTCGTCGAGAACTTCCAGCGTCGGCAGTTCGCTGAACGGTGCTTGAAACAACCTTAGCCAAACTTGCGCGTGTTCGTGCAGCTGGCCGCTGTAGCGCAAACCGTTTTGCACCAGATTGCTCATCACTTGCTGCAACTGTTCCGCGTCCATCTGCGTACTGAGCACGCCTGCGCCGATGTCCAGATGCACGCTTTGCCCCGCCGTCAGCTCATCGCGAAGGTTGCGGACGAACGCCTCGAGCCACTGCTTGAGGTCGAGCAGATGGGGTTCGGTCTGACGTCGGCGAGACAACTGCAGAACGTTCTCGATCACCAGATTCATCCGCCGCGATTGATCGTGAATGATTTGACTGAGACGCCGGTCCGGAACGGTCAGTTCCTCGGATTCCAGCAGCAGTTGGGCGGCATGACTGATGGCGCCCAGCGGGTTGCGAATCTCGTGGGCGATACCGGCGGTCAGTCTGCCCAGCGCGGCCAGTTTGAGCTGCTGGGCTTGTTGGGAAATCTGCGACAGGTCATCGAGAAATACCAGCGTGTGGCGATGACTGCCGCGCGCCAGGGCGATGAACCCCGGACGCAGCACCGGGCCAATGGCCGAGGTGGTGATGCTGCGCGGTGCCATGGACGGGTTGGCCATCCACTGACCCAGGCGCTCGACCAACTGCGGCGAATAGGCGTCGACGATCTCGCCCAGCAAGCGTTCGTGGCCAAGCAGATTCAGCGCGCTCTGGTTGGCGAGCAGCACCTTGTGATCTTCGTCGAGCACCAAAATGCCGGTCCGCATGCGCTGCAGGATCAATGCGTTGAGCTCTTCAAGGTTGTCGACGTCAGCGGCGCGACGTTCGGCGATGTCTTCGCTGAGCTGCAGCCGGCGTGAGAGGGCCTGGACCAGCAGGGCCGCCGCAAAGCACAGGGCACCCAGCGAGCCGGCCTGCACGAAATGATTGGCGGCAGAGGGCTTGTGATAGCTGATGTAGAAGGTCAGATAAATGATGCCGATGGCTGACAGCGCGGCAATCAGCAGCCCGGTTCGCTTGCGCAGCAGCACATTGCTGATCGCCACCGACGCAATGATCAGGTTGCCAATGCCGCTCGGCGCGCCGCCCCCGGCATAGAACAGCGCCGCCAGCATCAGCGTGTCAGCCATGGCCAGGGAGAACAGTTGCCCCTGGCGGCTTGGGCGTTCGAGCAGCACCACGACGAGGATGTTGAACACCAGATACAGCCAACAGCCGATCCGGAACAGCTCGATATCGGCCAGCTCCAGCAGTTCGGCATCCAGGCTGCTGGAGATCAGCAGCACAAGCAGCACGCCGATGCTGAGACGATAGAGGTGATACAGCCGCAGGATGCGTTGTGCCTGAGGCGTGGTCAGCGAAAGGCTGTCAGCGGTCACGTGCAGCGGGACCCTGCAAACGGTGCGCTTCGGTGCAATACCATTGCTGATTCTGGCTCAGCGCGCGATCGCGAGGGACATGCACGCCACATTGCGCGCAACGCACCATGGGGGCAGCGTCGACTTCCGGCGTTGCGGGTTTCGGGCGTGGGGCAGGGCCTTTGGTCAGGCGTTTGAAAAACCAGATGGCCGCCACGATCAGGGCGATCCACATAATCAAGCGAATCATGTCTGTCAGCTTATGAAGTGAAGAGCGCGCAGTGTAGCCAAGCGGGTGTCGGGCGCACAGTCATCTCCATCGCCGGATGCTGTCGGAAAACGGTCAGGCATGAAAAAAGGCCCCGAAGGGCCTTTTTCAGCTGACGCTTGGCAGGGACTGAATCAGTCGAACAGGCCAAAGGTCATGTAGCTGAAGATCGAGCGGCTTTTCGGCGTGCCGTCGTCGTCATTGTTTTTCTTCTCTTCGTCAGCCGACTGGTTCTCAGGCAACAGGTCGGCAGGGATGGCTTCCTTGGCGTCCTGGTACTGCTTGATCACGTCCTGGTTGGCGCGGGTTTGTCCTGGCGGCAACGGCGGACGGCTTTCGATCAGGCCCAACGTCGCCTTGGACAGCCACGAGCGGTTGTCGGCTTCTGCCGTGCGCGCTTCGAACTTGCCGTCGACCAGTTGCGGGTGATCAGGGTAGTTGGTTTTCAGGACTTGCAGGCTGGTGTCAGCCAGGTCGTCCAGGTGCAGGCGCTGATAGGCCTCGACCATGACCGCCAGGCCGTCACCGACCGATGGGGTTTCCTGGAAGTTCTCAACCACGTAACGACCGCGGTTGGCGGCTGCGACGTAGGCCTGACGGGTCAGGTAGTAGTCGGCAACGTGGATCTCGTAGGCCGCCAGCAGGTTGCGCAGGTAAATCATGCGCTGCTTGGCGTCTGGGGCGTAGCGGCTGTTCGGGTAACGGCTGGTCAGCTGAGCGAACTCGTTGTACGAATCGCGAGCGGCGCCCGGGTCACGCTTGGTCTGATCCAGCGGCAGGAAGCGGGCGATGATGCCGACGTCCTGGTCGAACGAGGTCAGGCCCTTGAGGTAATAGGCGTAGTCAACGTTCGGGTGTTGCGGGTGCAGACGAATGAAACGCTCGGCCGCCGACTTGGCAGCTTCGGGCTCGCCATTCTTGTAGTTGGCGTAGATCAGCTCGAGTTGCGCCTGGTCAGCGTAGCGACCGAACGGATAACGCGACTCCAGCGCCTTGAGCTTCTCGGTGGCGCTGTTATAGCTGTTGTTGTCCAGATCGGCCTGCGCCTGCTGGTACAGCTCGACTTCACTGAGGTTTTCGTCGATGACTTCTTTCTTCGAAGAACAGGCAACAGTAAGTCCGAGGATGGCTATCAGCAGCAGGTGTTTCACTTGCATGGCGGCTTGCGTCCCTATAACGGCCTGCTGTCTTGCGCAGGACCGTCCTGTTATGATGGGCGCCCCGTGGAACCCCCGGGACAAAAGACGCCGTATTTAACCACAAGCGCACAGCCGAAACCAAAGGCCAGTGCCACCTCCTAGTTTGAGCATGTCTGAGATCATAGAACTCCGCGCAGAGGTGCCGTCCGAATTGGGCGGTCAACGCCTCGACCAAGTCGCCGCCCAACTATTCGCAGAGCACTCGCGCTCGCGCCTTTCCGCCTGGATCAAAGACGGTCGCCTGACTGTGGACGGAGGCGCGTTGCGCCCGCGTGACATCGTGCATGGCGGCGCCGTTCTACTCCTCAAAGCCGAGCAGGAAGCCCAGGGCGAGTGGATCGCGCAGGACATCGAGCTCGACATCGTCTACGAAGACGACCAGATCCTGGTGATCAACAAGCCGTCCGGTCTGGTTGTGCATCCGGCAGCGGGTCACGCCGACGGCACCCTGCTCAATGCCTTGCTGCACCATGTGCCGGACATCATCAATGTCCCGCGTGCCGGCATCGTGCACCGCCTGGACAAGGACACCACCGGCCTGATGGTGGTCGCCAAGACCATTCAGGCGCAGACGCAGTTGGTCACCCAACTTCAGAATCGCAGCGTCAGCCGCATTTATGAGTGCATCGTCATCGGCGTGGTGACCTCGGGCGGCAAGATCAACGCACCGATCGGTCGTCATGGTCAGCAGCGTCAGCGCATGGCGGTCATGGAAGGCGGCAAGCCTGCCGTCAGTCATTACCGGGTTCTGGAGCGTTTCCGTTCGCACACCCACGTGCGGGTCAAGCTGGAAACCGGGCGTACCCACCAGATCCGTGTGCACATGGCCCACATCAACTTCCCGCTGGTCGGCGACCCTGCCTACGGCGGTCGTTTCCGGATCCCGCCTGCGGCCAGTGTCACCATGGTCGAATCGCTGAAACATTTCCCGCGTCAGGCGCTGCATGCGCGTTTCCTTGAACTGGATCATCCGACGACCGGTAAGCGCATGAGCTGGGAATCGCCGCTGCCAGACGACTTTGTGTGGTTGCTGACGCTGCTCAAGCAAGACCGCGAAGCGTTCATCGGATGACTGAGAGCGTGACGGACTGGCTGATTCCCGACTGGCCTGCGCCGGCGGGTGTCAATGCGTGCGTCACGACGCGATCGGGCGGAGTCAGTGCGCCGCCGTTCGACAGCTTCAATCTGGGTGATCACGTTAACGACGATCCAGCGGCCGTTGCGCACAACCGTTCCGCACTCACCTCGCGCCTGAATATCCAGCCTGCATGGTTGAAGCAGGTTCATGGCGTCAACGTGGTCGAGGCCGCGCCGGCAGAAGTGCTTGAGGCTGATGCCAGTTGGAGCAAAACCCCGGGCGTGGCCTGCACCATCATGATGGCCGATTGCTTGCCGGCACTGTTCTGCAATAAAGCGGGCACTCAGGTTGCAGCCGCCCATGCGGGCTGGCGCGGTCTTGCGGCGGGCGTGCTTGAGGCGACGGTGGACAGTTTTGCCGATGCGCCCTCCGACATCCTGGTCTGGCTTGGCCCTGCCATCGGGCCGCAGGCATTCGAAGTGGGTCCCGAGGTGCGCGAGGCCTTCATGGCGACGCACCCCGAGACGGCCGATGCGTTCGTGCCGAGCGCCAACGCAGGCAAGTTCATGGCCGATATCTACCAGTTGGCTCGCCTGCGTCTGGCCGCCCACGGCGTGACAGCGGTGTATGGCGGCGGCCTCTCAACCTACAACGATGAGCGATTCTTCTCCTATCGCCGTGGTGCACGCACCGGACGGTTCGCTTCGCTTGTCTGGCTCGAAGCCCGGTAGCCTCCGCCGCGCTCCCGCACTAATTCCTTCTGAATTTCTTCCTTCAAGCTAATGTTGATCCATGTCAACCCGTCAGCGCTTGAATCCTGCCTAATCGGCCGCATGTAAAGAACCATCTGGCAGGTTTTCTTTATTAGGTGTGTTCATTACTCCGGCCTGCCCATTTAGGAAGGTGACCCATGCGTATTGACCGTTTAACCAGCAAATTACAACTCGCTCTTTCAGATTCTCAATCACTGGCGGTGGGCCTGGACCATCCGGCCATCGAGCCTGCGCACTTGATGCAAGCGCTGCTTGAACAGCAGGGCGGTTCGATCAAGCCTTTGTTGCTGCAAGTGGGCTTCGACATCAATAGCCTGCGCACCGCGCTGACCAAAGAGCTCGATCAACTGCCGAAGATCCAGAACCCGACTGGCGACGTGAACATGTCGCAGGATCTGGCGCGCCTGTTGAATCAGGCCGATCGTCTGGCTCAGCAAAAAGGCGATCAGTTCATCTCCAGCGAGCTGGTGTTGCTCGCCGCGATGGACGAGAACAGCAAACTCGGCAAGCTGCTACTCGGCCAGGGTGTCAGCAAGAAAGCCCTGGAAAACGCCATCAGCAACCTGCGTGGCGGCGATGCTGTCAACGACCCGAACGCGGAAGAATCCCGTCAGGCGCTGGACAAGTACACCGTCGACCTGACCAAGCGCGCCGAGGAAGGCAAGCTTGACCCGGTGATTGGCCGAGACGATGAGATCCGTCGGACCATCCAGGTGCTGCAACGCCGGACCAAGAACAACCCGGTATTGATCGGTGAGCCTGGCGTGGGTAAAACCGCCATCGCCGAAGGCCTTGCCCAGCGCATCATCAACGGCGAAGTGCCGGACGGCTTGCGTGGCAAGCGTCTGCTGTCCCTGGACATGGGCGCGCTGATCGCGGGCGCCAAGTTCCGTGGCGAGTTTGAAGAGCGCCTGAAAGGCCTGCTCAATGAACTGTCGAAGCAGGAAGGGCAGATCATTCTGTTCATCGACGAACTGCACACCATGGTCGGTGCCGGCAAGGCCGAAGGATCGATGGACGCCGGCAACATGCTCAAGCCGGCGCTGGCCCGTGGCGAGCTGCATTGCGTGGGCGCCACGACGCTCAATGAGTACCGCCAATATATAGAGAAGGACGCCGCTCTCGAACGTCGCTTCCAGAAAGTGCTGGTGGATGAACCGAGTGAAGAAGACACCATCGCCATCCTGCGCGGCTTGAAAGAGCGCTATGAGGTTCACCACAAGGTGGCGATCACCGACGGCGCGATCATTGCGGCGGCCAAACTCAGCCATCGCTACATCACCGATCGGCAGCTGCCGGACAAAGCCATCGACCTGATCGACGAAGCGGCCAGCCGCATTCGCATGGAGATCGACTCCAAGCCGGAAGTGCTCGACCGGCTTGAGCGTCGCCTGATCCAGTTGAAGGTAGAAGCGCAGGCGCTGAAGAAGGAAGACGACGAGGCCGCGATCAAGCGCCTGGAAAAACTCCAGGAAGAGATTCAGCGCCTTGAGCGGGAGTACGCCGACCTCGAAGAAATCTGGACCTCCGAAAAAGCGGAAGTCACCGGTTCTGCGCAGATTCAGCAAAAGATCGAGCAGTCTCGCCAGGAACTGGAAGCGGCGCGGCGTAAGGGTGACCTCAACCGCATGGCTGAATTGCAGTACGGCGTGATTCCCGATCTGGAGCGCAGTCTGCAGATGGTCGACCAGCACGGCAAGCCGGAGAACCAGCTGCTGCGCAGCAAGGTGACCGAGGAAGAGATTGCCGAAGTCGTGTCCAAGTGGACGGGCATTCCGGTGTCGAAGATGCTCGAAGGCGAGCGTGACAAGCTGCTGAAAATGGAAGAGCTGCTGCACCAGCGCGTGATCGGGCAGAACGAAGCGGTCGTCGCGGTGGCCAACGCTGTGCGCCGGTCGCGTGCCGGGCTGTCGGACCCTAACCGCCCGAGCGGCTCGTTTATGTTCCTCGGCCCAACCGGCGTGGGTAAGACCGAACTGTGCAAGGCGCTGGCGGAGTTCCTGTTCGACACCGAAGAGGCGATGGTGCGGATCGATATGTCCGAGTTCATGGAGAAGCATTCCGTGGCTCGTCTGATCGGCGCGCCCCCTGGCTATGTCGGTTACGAAGAGGGTGGCTATCTGACCGAAGCGGTACGCCGCAAGCCTTACTCGGTCATCCTGCTGGACGAAGTCGAGAAAGCGCACCCGGACGTCTTCAACGTCCTGCTGCAAGTGCTCGAAGACGGGCGTTTGACCGACAGTCACGGGCGTACGGTGGATTTCCGTAACACCGTGATCGTCATGACCTCCAACCTGGGCTCGGCTCGCATCCAGGAGCTGGTGGGCGATCGGGAAGGGCAGCGCGCAGCGGTCATGGATGCGCTCACCACGCACTTCCGTCCGGAGTTCATCAACCGGGTCGACGAAGTGGTGATCTTCGAACCGCTGGCTCGCGACCAGATCGCCGGCATCACCGAGATCCAGTTGGGCCGTCTGCGTCAGCGTCTGGCGGAGCGCGATCTGCGCCTGGAACTGTCCACCGAGGCGATGGACAAGCTGATCGCCGTCGGCTACGACCCTGTGTACGGCGCGCGTCCGCTCAAACGAGCGATCCAGCGCTGGATCGAAAACCCGCTGGCTCAGTTGATCCTGTCGGGTGGCTTCATGCCCGGCACCAGCATCAGAGGCACGGTGCAGGACGACGAGATCGTCTTCGGCTGATCTCCGCCTCTATATAGAGGCGCAGAAGGGCTCTCCTGGTGGGAGCCCTTTTTTATGCGCCGTGATTTATTCACTGAACCGCAGGATTTTCGGGGGCTTGAGGACGATCCACAAATAAATCGCAAATCATTGTCTTGAAAGCAATTTAGAGGGTTGACAGGTGTTTCTGGAAATGTAGAATAGCGCGCCTCAGAGACGTGAACGCAGCGATGCAAACAGGTCGAAGAGGCTGACAATGCGGTAGGTTCAGTGAGGTAAATGCCAGATTCGTCTGGTGAAGATTTACTGAATTTGTTGTGTTGAAGCGCGTCAAACGCTGCATCTGAAATTGATAGATTTGAAAAGATCGTTCCGTGATAGCTCAGTCGGTAGAGCAAATGACTGTTAATCATTGGGTCCCAGGTTCGAGTCCTGGTCACGGAGCCAATTTCAAGAGGTAGTACCGTCGGGGTATAGCGCAGTCCGGTAGCGCGCCTGCTTTGGGAGCAGGATGTCAGGAGTTCGAATCCCCTTACCCCGACCATTATTTGGGTCGTTAGCTCAGTTGGTAGAGCAGTTGGCTTTTAACCAATTGGTCGTAGGTTCGAATCCCACACGACCCACCATTTTTGACCTGGTTTCATCGGGTTGGATCTTAGGGAGTGACGCCATTCGCGTCACCCGCTCTGGAAATACCATAGGGTGTTTTCAATGTTTCACCGGGGTATAGCGCAGTCCGGTAGCGCGCCTGCTTTGGGAGCAGGATGTCAGGAGTTCGAATCCCCTTACCCCGACCATTTTCGCCCCAGCTGTATCCGGGTAGAAAATACCGCTGAAGCGCCACTAGCGCTGAAGCTACAAAAAAGCGTCCCTAGGGACGCTTTTTTCGTTTCTGGCATTTACTGAGCCTTGGGCGGGTTAGCCCAGTAAGCTTCGATCTGATTTTTCAGGTCATCGGGGATCGGTGCGAAGTCCAGCGAGCGTGCGTGTTCCTGCCCGCTCTCCAGCGTCCAGCGAAAAAAATCCTGAACGGTCTTCTGACGATCAACGTCCTTGGGCTGCTTGTACATCACGATGAACGTCGCGGCGGTAATCGGATAAGCGTTTTCCCCCGGCGCGTCGAGCTTCGACAGGTCGAAATCCTTCGCGTTTTTCCAGTCTGCTGTGGCCGCTGCCGCCTGAAAGCTTTCGGTGCTCGGCGTCACGAACGTGCCGGCAGCGTTCTGCAGCAGCCCATAATTCAACTTCTGCTGTTTGACGTAGGCGTACTCGACGTAGCCGATCGAGTTTGGCACCTGCTTCACGTACGTCGCCACGCCTTCGCTGCCTTTGCTGCCCATGCCCACCGGCCACTTCACCGACGCGCCCGCGCCAAGCTGGTTCTTCCATTGCGGGCTGACCTTCGCCAGGTAACTGACCCAGTTGAACGTGGTGCCGGAATCATCCGAGCGATACACCACGCTGATTTTCGCGTCAGGCAATTTCACGCCCGGGTTCAGGGCGGCGAGGGCCGGGTCATTCCATTTGCTGATTTTGCCCAGGTAGATGTCGGCCAGCACCGGGCCTGTGAATTTCAGGGTCCCCGGTTTGACCGAGGCGACGTTGATGACAGGAACAATGCCGCCGATCACAGAAGGGAACTGCTGCAGGCCGAAAGTTTGGAGGTCTGCCGAGTTCATCGGGCGGTCAGTCGCGCCGAAATCCACGGCGCCTTCCTTTATCAGGGCAATGCCCGCGCCAGAGCCGATGTACTGATAATTGACCTTGATCTGAGTCTTCTGGTTGTAGTCGGTCGCCCATTTGTACAGCACCGGATAAATGAACGTGGAGCCGGCGCCGGTGACCTCGGACGCTGCGCCTGCCGTGGCGGCCATGGATAGATTGAGCGCGATGCCGAGGCCTGCGGCCAGCATCAGTCGTGAGAGCTGCAACATGGATGACTTCCTGTAATCAAGCGACATCGGGGTGAGATGCGTTGATGGGATCACAGCAAACAGCACGTTTTTATGACAAGACGTGACAGATTTTCTTCATCGGCAGGTTGATCAATCGCGGCGGCCAAGCCCATTATTTACACGTCGCTCCGGGTGCGGATTCATGAGGCCCGGTATAGACTTCAGGCAGTCTTTTCAGGATCGGCCGTTATATGAAGTCGCCAACTCCTCCATTCGAGCAACAGCGACTTGAAGCGCTGCATCTTCTCGAAGTTCTCGACACTCCCCCCGAGGTCGCCCTAGACCGGATCACGCGTCTGGTGGCGCAAGTGCTGAACGTGCCGATCGCTCTGATATCGCTGGTAGATCAGGACCGTCAGTGGTTCAAGTCCCGAGTAGGGCTTGAAGCGACAGAGTTGCCGCGGGAGCTCGCGTTCTGTACGCACGCCATCCTTGAGGCCACCGAGCTTGTGGTGCCCGATGCCGTCGAAGACGCGCGTTTCTGCGACAACCAACTGGTCACAGGCGATCCCCATATCCGTTTTTATGCTGGCGTACCCATACGCACCAGCCAGGGCTTTGCCGTGGGCACGCTTTGCGCCATTGACGCGCAACCCAGAATCCTCACCCCAGACGAGCTGTCCATCCTCCACGACCTGGCCGAGATCGTCAGCCGGGAAATGCAGCTGCGGGAAAACCTGATGCTGACGCGGATTCAGAAGAATCGCTCCGAGGCCTTGTTTCAGGCCAGTGAGGCGGGCTATCGCTCGATGTTCGAGCTGGCGTCGGTAGGCATTGCGCTGGTCGCGCCGGACGGTGGCTGGATCAGCGTCAACGCCGCGCTGTGCGATGTCCTTGGCTACGCGCCCGATGAGCTCAAGCACCTGACGTTTCAGGACATCACCCACCCCGACGATCTGGGCAGTGATCTTGAGATGCTGCATCAGCTGAGCGTCGGTGAAATCAACAGCTACCAGATGGAGAAGCGTTACCTGCGCAAAGACGGCAGAGCGGTTTGGGTCAATCTGAGCGTCACGAAGAAGCTGTCCGAAGCAGGAGAGCTGGAATATTTCATTTCGATCATCCAGAACATTCAGGCGCGCAAGGAGCTAGAGCAGGAGGCCCGACATGACTCCCTGACCGGTCTGCACAATCGCCGCGCCCTGGACTCGCTGTTGCCGATCGCTCAGGCGCGGGCGGATCGCTCCAGATTGCAAATGGCGCTGATGTTCATTGACCTGGATGGATTCAAAGTCATCAACGACAGTTACGGGCACGATGCCGGTGATGATCTGCTGCGCGCTATCGCCACACGTTTGCAGAGCTGCATCCGCAGGACCGACAGCCTCGTGCGGCTGGCCGGTGACGAATTCATCGTGATTCTCGAAGGCATCACGCCGGGCGTGGAAGAAGCGCGCGAAGTGGCTCAGAAACTCCTCGTCGCGGTTGCACAGCCCCTCACGATCAAAGGCGATGTCATTTGCAGCAACGCCAGCATCGGCTTTTCGATGTACGAACCCGGCTCCGGTAAGGCACCGGATGAACTCATGCGCGAGGCCGACCGCTGGATGTACAAGGCCAAGCATCTGGGCAAAGGGCGGGTGATGCCGTAACGGGCGCGCACTCTCGCGCGCGCCCGGTAAGACGGGCGTGTGGAATGGGGGGAATGAGGCCCGCCGCATTTACGCGACGGACCTGCAGGGCTAAGCCTTAGTGCAGCTTCATCCGTGGCTCGGTGCCGCGACCGATTCGGCTGCCCAGCATGAGCATCAGCGTGCGGAACATGCCGTACAGCGCCATCTGATGCATGCGGTACAGCGAAACGTAGAACATGCGCGCCAGCCAGCCTTCGAGCATCACACTGCCGGTCAGGTTGCCCATCAGATTGCCGACCGCCGAAAACTTCGACAGCGAAATCAGCGAGCCATAGTCCTTGTAGCGATACTCGGGCAGCGTGCCGCCCTCGATGCGCAGCTTCAGCGATTTCACCAGCAACGACGCTTGTTGATGCGCCGCTTGCGCACGGGGCGGGACGTTGCGGTCGGTGCCTTTTTGCGGGCAGGCCGCGCAATCACCGAAGGCGAAGATATTGTCGTCGCGGGTGGTCTGCAGCGTCGGACGCACTTGCAGCTGGTTGATGCGATTGGTCTCAAGGCCGGCGATGCCTTCCAGAAATGCCGGCGCGCGGATGCCCGCCGCCCAGACTTTCAGCGTTGCAGGAATCACCTGACCGGTCGCAGTCACCAGGCTGTCAGCCGTCACCTCGCTGACCGCCGAATTGGTCAGCACCGTGACGCCCAGTTTTTCCAGCGTCTTGTGCACCGGTCCGCCAATGCGTTCCGGCAATGCCGGCAAGACGCGCGGGCCGGCCTCGATCACCGTGATGCGCAGATTTTCCGGCTTGATCTGGCCGAGTCCGTAGGCTGCCAGTTCGTGCGCCGCGTTGTGCAGCTCTGCAGCCAGCTCGACACCCGTGGCCCCGGCACCGACGATGGCGACGTTGATCTCCTCGGCCACATCCGTCTGGCTCGCGTGGGCGCGCAGATAGCGATTGAGCAATTGCTGGTGGAAGCGCTCGGCCTGCTTGCGCGTGTCAAGGAACAGGCAGTGTTCCGCTGCGCCTTTGGTGCCGAAATCATTGGTCGTGCTGCCCACCGAAATCACCAGTGAGTCGTAATCCAGGCTGCGCGCCGGGACAAGCTCATTGCCGTTTTCGTCGAGGGTTTCGGCCAGGTGGATCTGCTTGTTTTCCCGATCCAGACCGGTCATGCGACCCATCTGGAACTGAAAGTGGTTCCACTTGGCTTGCGCCACGTAGTTCAGCTCGTCCTCATAGGAGTTGAGCGAACCGGCGGCCACCTCGTGCAGCAGCGGTTTCCAGATGTGGGTCAGGTTGGCGTCGACCAGCGTGACGCTGGCGGTGCCTTTCTTTCCCAGGGTTTTACCCAGACGGGTAGCCAGCTCCAGACCGCCAGCGCCTCCGCCGACAATCACAATACGATGGGTCATGGGGATATCTCATAAGGCTTAAGGAATTCTGTGTCAGCGCAATCCGCGCGAGCGCAAGGCAGCTCATAGCGTCAGATTGCTCTGTAAATTGCTCAAAAAGGGCCCGGTCCAAGCACCACCACAAGGAGCCGCCAACGCCAAAAAGGCCGGCGCTCGACTTGGGCGGGGGGCTCGAACGTACGCTTCGACACGCGCGGTGTCGGCAGGTTTCAGGCGGCTGATCATTTGAGGCTCTTTATCACTATTGACCCGGATCAGGAAACGGCGCTGTTGGCTGCGTTAAAGTCCTGGACGCTCGGTTCGATTGGCTCGATACACAAAACATCATCCAGACGCACGATGCCGCTTTGTATCACCCGCGCGGTGATTCCGCCATGGCCGCGAACGGCCTGGAAGATGCCGTGGCCGAGACGTTGGTCAAGGCGCGCGCAGGGTTGGCACCAGCCAGTGGTTTCGAAGATCGCCTGACCGATGCGGAAACGTCGGTTTTTCAGGCTGAACAGGTTGATGCCGCTGATCACGATGTTGCGTCGCAGATCCTGGGGCAACACCGGGTTGTCCTCGGCCCGGCCCATCAGCGAGCTGACCACGGCGAAATGCTCCCACTGGATTAGCGTCACCTGTCGGGCGTTGCGCGGGCCAGGGCGTGCGTGATCACCCGTCAGGCCTGCTTCGCGACGGGCTTCCACGGCGTCCAGCTCAACCATCTCGCCACGGGATTCCGGGCGCACGCCGATCCAGCGCACGCGTCCACGCTGGGGTACATCGGCGATCAATTCCTGCAACGGACTCATAAACTGATTCCCACATCAAAAACCACGCTGCGGCCCAAATTGGTCCGCAGGAAATCCGGGGCATCCGGATGGGCGAACAATACCCGGGCGAAGGTCGGCCCGACCAGCGAGAGTGATCGCCAGCCCTGACGCAGATACTCGGTAGGCGGCGGAAAGTGGCTGTTCAGGTCGAGCACCTCGCGCTTGAGGCTGGCGAAGGCGATGATGTCGAGTTCGCCCAGATCCAGCCCGCGTTCTTTGTAGTTGTGAGCTTTTTTGCGCAGGGTTGGCGCCAGGCGCCGCAGCAATTCGGCAGCGGGGATGCGTTTGGGTTTGGCTTCCCGGCGCACCAGTTGGCTGAGGGAAAACGCGCTGCGTCGGCGTTGCAGTTCTTCGCGCCATTCATCGTTCAACCGACGACCTTCGTCCAGAACGAAGAACACTTCAAAACACGCATCGCGAAACAGTACGTCCGGCGGCTCTTGCCCGGCAGGCAGGAAGTCGTCGGTGCGATGGGGAATGTTCAGGCCCTGCAGCAACCGTTCGCACACCCAACGTTCGCGCTCCCACTTGCGCGCATTGGACAGAAACGCATTGGCTTGCTCGGCCTGGCTCGTCAAAAGACGCAGATAATCGGAGTCATCCATGGCGCCAAGCTTAACGCTCTGGAGGGGAGAAGAAACACTGGGGCCGAGATAAAGTTGGCCGGGGAGGCGCTGATCCATTTAAGGAGCTGCCCGGCCCATGAGCGGGGTCTGACAGGCTACAAATCCCGCTGCTTCCTGAACTGCCCCGGCGGCATGCCGTGGGCGTGGCGGAAACGCCGCGAGAAGTAGGCCTCGTCGGCAAACCCACACAACCGCGCCACTTCCCCCACCGGTTTGCTGCCGTTGAGCAGCAGCGTGCGTGCGAGGTGCATGCGCCGTTCCAGCACCAGTTCGCTGAAGGTCTTGCCGACTTCCTTGCGCAGCCAGTGGGTCAGGTAGTTGGGCGACAGAAACGCGGCTGAAGCGGCTTTTTTCAGGCTCAGGTCCGGGTCGTCGAGGTTCTTGCGCACGTACTCCGACATCCGCGCCAATGCATCGCGGCGGCTGCGCTCGGCGGCGTTGTCATCGGCCAGCCGCTTGATCGGCTCGGCGTACAGCTGGCAGACCGTGCCGATCAGTTGCAGCAGGCACCCTTTGAGCACCTCCCGCGTGCCGAACTGCCGGTTCGCATCCAGCTCGCGCATCCGGCCCAGCAAATGCTCGATCTCGGCGAAGTCGTCGGCGTCCAGCGTGAAATCCAGATGCTCCTGAAAACGGAACGGCGAAAGCTCCGGGGCGAGGGCGATGGCCACGTCTTCGAGGTCCAGCGGGTCGCATTGCAACTGGGGCAGCAGGAAGGTCTGGGCAAAGTTGATCAGCAGAAAATTGCCTTCCGGCGGATGCGGGATCAGATGCAATTTGTGCGGGAGGATGAACGCCAGCGTGTTGCGCGGGAAGGGCCGGACCACGCCGCCAATGTGCTGCACGGTGTCGCCGCCGAGGTTGATTTGAATCTGAAAATATTCGTGCCGATGGGGCGCGGTCTCCGGTTTGCCCTCGGTTTTGCCGCGGATGTAAAAGTCCGGCCGCTCACTGCGCTGCTGCATGCCGTAGGTGGGTACGCGATTGACGGAATCCATCGAGTGCTCCTCGTCGTGTATTTCTTATTGTCGGTCGTCGTATGACCAAATCCAAAAATTTCATCAGCGTGGTGGCGAGTCGATTTGTCCAAGAATGGTCTGACTGGTCTCCTTATACAGACCGCTCTAGCGCAGGCATTTTCGCCCCCTTTTGGTTGCTAATTGCTGTTTTAGCACGCGCGCTGTTTTTTGGACAATTCATTACGGGCACCTGTTGAAATCCAAAAACGTTCTAAGCATCGTCTTGTTTAAAACCAGTCGTACGATAACTTGGGGGTGCACGTCATCACTCGATACCAATAAAAACAATGAGGACTTCTCATGTCGAGCAACCCTGATATTCAGGCGATGGATGCTGTCGTGGCCGCACCAGTCACTGCCGCTCCCGCCCGACCTATGACCCACCGTCGCTGGTTCATGCTGTCGCTGTTGCTGATCGCCACGATCATCAACTACGTCGACCGCGTCAACATCTCCATCGCTGCGCCTTTCATGGCCAAAGACCTCGGTCTGGACAAGGTCGAAATGGGCCTGATCTTCTCCGCTTTCGCCTGGACCTACGCCTTCGCTTTGGTGCCCGCCGGCTTCATCGCCGACCGGTTCGGTTCGCGCTTCACCTACGGTGTCTCACTGATCTCGTGGTCGGCCGTCACGGTGTGCCAAGGCATGGTTGGCGGTTTCGCTTCATTGTTCGGTTTGCGCCTGGCGATCGGCGCGATGGAAGCCCCGGCGTTCCCGGCCAACAGCCGCGCGGTCACGGTCTGGTTCCCGGCGCGGGAGCGGGGCATGGCCAGCAGCATCTATGTGTGCGGGCAGTATCTGGGCACGGCGCTGTTCACCGGTTTACTGCTGTGGCTCGCGACGACCTATGACTGGCGCCACGTCTTTTACAGCACTGGCATTATTGGCATCGTTTTCGGGATTGCCTGGCTGTACTTGTACCGCGATCCGATGAACTGCAAGAAGGTCAGCAAGGAAGAACTGGCCTACATCGAAGACGGCGGCGGCCTGGTCAAAAGCAGTCAGGAGCGAAACAAATTCAAGTGGGCGCAAATCGCCGAGCTGCTGAAATATCGCCAAGTCTGGGCCATCTGCCTGGGCAAGTTCGCCAGCACCTCGGCGCTGTACTTTTTCCTGACGTGGTTCCCGACCTATCTGATTGAAGAGCGGCATTTGACCATGGTCAAGGTCGGCATCTTCGCAGTGCTGCCGTTCATTGGCGCCACGGTCGGCGTACTGCTGGCCGGGTTCATCGCCGACTGGATGATCCGTCGCGGGTACTCGCTGTCCTTCTCTCGCAAGCTGCCACTGGTGGTGGGTTCGGCGCTGGGCATGTCGATCATGCTGGTCAACTTCACCGACTCCAATGAAGTCTGTATTGCGCTGCTCACAATCGCCTTTTTCGCACAGGGCATCGCGTCATCCTCCTGGGCGGCCGTGTCGGAAATCGCACCCAAGGAACTGATCGGTCTGACCGGGGGCATCACCAGCCTAGCGGCCAATATCGGCGGCATCGTCACGCCGATTGTCATCGGGCAAATCCTGCACGTCACCGGCAACTTCGCCTGGGCGTTCTGGTTCATCGGCGGGGTGGCGTGTATCGGCACGCTGTCTTATTCACTGTTGCTCGGCCGCATTTATCGCATTGAGCTCAAGGCCCGGTAACCGCTCAAGAATGTGTGTGTGAACTTATGCCGTACTGGGCAGAGGCGTATGTAAATACGCCTTTTTTAATGCCGTCGATATTGAGTTTTTTAGTCCAGCGCAAACACGGTTTTGTCCAACTTTCCCGCCGTTTGATCCCGTAGTCTGAAATGCATCTGGCTGGGTTGAGCGTCTTTCGGTGATAAGGAATTCCATGAACAACTTTGTATTCGAACCGCCCCGAGTCAGCAGTCTGCCGGTGCATGGCAGTGACGCGCGATTCCCCATTGGCCGGGTGTTTTGCCTGGGCCGTAATTACCCGTGGGGCGATGTAGTCAGTGCCGAGCGCGAAGCCCCGGCATTCTTCATGAAGCCGGCGACATCGGTTGTGGACGCGGTGGGCGAGATCGCGTTTCCGACCCAGACCCAACAGTTTTGCCACGAGATCGAACTGGTCGTCGCCATCGGCAAGGGCGGCTATGAGATCGACGCCGAAGACGCGCTGGATCACGTGTGGGGATACGCCGCAGGCCTTGATTTGACCCGCCGCGATCTGCAAATGGCGGCCAAGGCGGTGGGCAATCCATGGGAGCCGGCGAAGGCGTTCGACGGCTCTGCGCCGATCGCGCCCATTCGCCCGGCAGGCCGCGACGGTCACGGGCGAAAAGGCGCCATCTGGCTGAGCGTCAACGGCGTCGAGCGTCAGCGTTCCGACCTTGAGGGCCAGATCTGGTCGGTGAGCGAAGTCATCAGCCAGCTTTCCCATTCCGTCACGTTGCGCGCCGGCGATCTGATCATGACCGGCACGCCGCCCGGCGTTGCATCGCTCCAACCGGGCGACGTGATCAACGGCGGCATCGACGGCATCGGCGAATTTGAAGTGAGAGTGGGCGAGCGCCGCTGAGCGATGCATCCAGAACCGCAGCATTTTGATGAGCAACAAGGAGAACAATAATGACTGATCAATCCGTTTCGAAAATTGCCCTGGTCACCGGCGCGGGCAGTGGCATCGGCCGCTCCGTCGCGTTCGGCCTGCTTGAAGACGGCTACAAGGTGGTGGTGACCGGGCGTCGTCTGGAACCCCTCGAAGAATTGGTGGCGCAAGCGCGCGAGCAGGGCGGTGAAGCGTTGGCGGTGTCGTGCGATGTGCGTGATCCGGCCAGTGTCGATCATCTGTTCGCGACCATCGAGGAGGTGTATGGCCGCCTCGACCTGGTGTTCAACAATGCTGGCGTCAACGCCCCCGCCGTGCCGATGGACGAGCTGCCCATCGAGAAGTGGCTGAGCGTGATCGACACCAACGTGACCGGTGTTTTCCTGTGCAGCCGCGGCGCGTTCGGCCTGATGCGCAAACAGTCGCCCCAGGGTGGCCGGATCATTAACAACGGTTCGATCTCCGCCCATGTGCCACGCCCGTTCACCGGGCCGTACACCGCCAGCAAGCACGCCGTGCTGGGGCTGACCAAAAGCCTGGCCCTGGACGGTCGCGAATTCAACATTGCTTGCAGCCAGATCGACATCGGCAACGCGCTGACCGAGCTGTCGGTGCGCATGACCAAAGGCGTGCGTCAGGCCAATGGTTCGACCGCCATCGAGCCGATGATCGACGTCAAGCACATCGCCGACGCCGTGCGTTATATCGCCGCGCTGCCGCTGTCGGCCAACGTGCTGAACATGACCGTCATGGCCACCAACATGCCCTTCGTGGGCCGTGGTTGATCCGTCCGAATTCGAGATGAGCGAGATACCGATGAAACCTGAAATCCTCCAGCTGAGCCCGATCCTGATCCCTGACATCAACGCGCGGCTGAACGAGCTTTACACCGTTCGCCCGTACTTCCAACAGGCCGACAAGGTTGCTTATCTGCGCGAGCACGGCGCCAACATCCGCGGCGTGGTGACTGGCGGTCACACCGGCATCACCCGCGAAGTGATGGAGCAGTTGCCGAACGTGGAAGTCATCGCGGTCAACGGCGTCGGCACCGACGCGATTGATCTGGCCTACGCGCGGGACCGTGGCATTCGTGTCTCGGCCACTATCGGCGCGCTGACCGAAGACGTCGCCGACCTCGCCATCGGCTTGCTGATTTCAGCCTGCCGCGGGCTGTGCACCGGCGACCGTTATGTGCGCGCCGGCGCCTGGGCCAAGACCGCGACGCCGCTGGTGCCGCTGCCACTGGCGCGTCAATTCAGCGGCATGCGCATCGGCATCGTCGGCATGGGCCGGGTAGGGCGGGCCGTCGCCACACGCGCTGCTGCGTTCGGCTGCCCCATCAGCTACACCGACCTAAGCGCCATGGGCGACGTGCCTTACACCTTCGTCGGCGATCTGGTCGAACTGGCCGCGCAAAGTGACGCGCTGATCGTTGCCGCAGCTGCGGACAAAGCCAAAGGCATTATCAACGGCAAAGTGCTGGAAGCGCTGGGCGCGCAGGGGTTTTTGATCAACGTGGCGCGGGGCAGCCTGGTCAATGAGCCGGACCTTGTTGCAGCGCTGGAGGCAGGGTCAATTGCTGGCGCGGGGCTGGATGTGTTCGCTGACGAGCCCCATGTGCCGGATGCCTTGTTCGCCCTGGAAACCGTGGTCCTGCAACCCCACCGCGCCAGCGCCACCGTTCAGACCCGCACGCGGATGGGTGAGATGGTGCTGGCAAGTCTGGCGGATGGCCTGGCGGGGAAAGTGCCGGTGGGGAGTGTGGTTTGAAGGGCGTGATTGACTAAGCTGAAGCGCGTTCCTCGCGAAGCCGGTATTCCAGCCGCCAGAGATGCAGCGGATGTTCCTATCTCTTCGCGAGCAAGCTCGCTCCCACAGGATCGGCGCCATACCCAAGAATTCTGGGTTAGATCACGGACTTGTGGGAGTGAGCTTGCTCACGAAGATGGCATTTCATCCGCTGAAGAATCAGCGGTTATACCCGCTTCTTCGCCAGCGAGCTCCCGAAGGGTCAGTGTCAAAACGCCCCCGACTCAACCGACAGCTCAGCCACCAGAAAATCAATAAACGCCCGAGTCTTCATCGGCACCCGCCGGGACGAGGGATACACCGCGTTGACCGTAATGGCCGGCGCTTCCCAATCGCACAGCACCGGTACCAGCCGCCCATCCGCCACCGCGCGCTCGACGATAAAGTTGGGCAGCAGCGCGATGCCCATTCCCGCCACGGCCGCCTGCGCCAGGATGTCACCGTTGTTGGCGTGCAATGGCCCGGTCACCGTCACGCGCTGGGTATCCTTGCCGTTGCACAGCTGCAGACTCACGCCGCTCTGCAGATAGCCGTAGCTCAGGCACTTATGGTGTGCCAGATCCTTCGGCGTTTGCGGCGTGCCTTCGCGCGCCAGGTAGTCGGGCGAGGCCACCATGATCCTCGGCGCCGGGGCCAGTGAGCGCGCGATCATCGACGAATCCGGCAGGCTGGCGATACGAATCGTCACGTCAAAACCGCCCTTGACCGGATCCACCTGCTGATCGCTCAACACCACTTGCAGCTCGACGTTCGGATGCAATTCATTGAAGCGCGGAATCAGTGGCCCCAGACGACTCAGTCCAAACGACATCGGCGCGTTGACCCGCAACACGCCGCGTATCTCACCCATCCCTGTGCGCGCCCGTTGCTCGGCTTCGTCCAAGGATGCGATGACATCACGACACGCGTCGTAGTACTCAGCGCCCGCTTCCGTCAGATGCAGGCTGCGCGTGGTGCGCTGCAGCAACTGCACGCCGATGGCCTCTTCCAGCGCCTGAATCTGTTTGCTGACTTTCGAGCGCGGCACATCCAGCTCGCGGGCTGCTGCGGCAAAGCCATTTGCGCCCACCGTCGCGACAAACGCGCGCATGCATTCGATACGATCCATGACCGTCCCTGAATTAGAAACAATGAGTCCCGATTCTATGGGATTGTTCCTTAAGCAGCCAGTCCGTAAATTCACTCCCAAGCCAGCCGCCAAGCAACCAGCGCAGCGGCTAACCCATATCGAACTCACTGCTGACTACTAAGGAATCTACCCATGTCCATTCGCGAACTGCTGAACCCAACCAACGCTGCTCTGATCCTGATCGACCACCAGCCGCAAATGGCTTTCGGCGTTCAGTCGATCGACCGCCAGACGCTGAAGAACAACACAGTCGGGCTGGCCAAGGCCGCCAAGATCTTCAACGTGCCGACCATCTACACCTCGGTCGAAACCAAGAGCTTCAGCGGTTTCATCTGGCCTGAACTGCTGGCGGTGTTCCCGGATCAGCAGCCGATCGAGCGCACCTCGATGAACTCGTGGGAAGACAAGAAGCTGGTGGAAGCGGTCAAGGCGACCGGCCGCAAGAAGCTGATCATCGCCGCACTCTGGACCGAGGTCTGCCTGAACTTCCCGACGCTGGACGCGCTGGCTGAAGGCTACGAGGTGTACATCGTCACTGACGCTTCCGGCGGCACGACCAAAGAAGCTCACGACATGTCGGTGCAGCGAATGATTCAGGCAGGCGCCGTGCCGGTGACCTGGCAGCAGGTGCTGCTCGAGTTCCAGCGCGACTGGGCACACAAGGACACCTACGAAGCGGTGATGGAACTGGTGCTGGAACACAGCGGTGCTTATGGCATGGGCGTCGATTACGCATACACCATGGTTCACGGCGCGCCGCAGCGTAAGTTGGGCTAAAACTCTCGGCCACAAAAAAAGCTTCGCGATTTAGTTCGCGAAGCTTTTTAGTTATTGCGATTTAATGCGGGTCGCGGACCATCCGGCCGCTGAGTTAAATCAATGCTGACGAGGGTCTAGATCACCCGAAAACAGCTCGTCTTCAGCATCCGGCGCCACCGGAATCGCATGTTCTTCCGACGCCCAGGCGCCCAGGTCGATCAACTTGCAACGGTCCGAACAGAACGGCCGGAATTTACTCTCCGGCGTCCATTCCACGGGCGCTCCGCAGGTTGGGCAATCGACGGTCATTGGTTGGCTCATCATTGGCCTCCACGCAAAGTTAAATAAAAGTGATGCAGACGCTCGACTTCGCTTTTCAGCCAGGCCGGGTCACGGTCATTGACGATCACATCATCGGCCCGGCTCAAGCGCTCATCGCGACTGGCCTGCGCCTTGAGAATCGCCCGCACCTGCTCCTCGTTGGTCTTGTCGCGCAACACCGTGCGCTCGATCTGCACCGATTCCGGCACATCAATGACCAGCACCCGCTGCACCATCTGGTGCTGAGAAGTCTCCAGCAGCAGCGGCGACACCAGAATTGCGTAAGCCGACTCAGCGCGCGCCAGGTACTGACGGATTTCCTCGCGTATCAACGGATGCAAAAGGCTTTCGAGCCAGACCCGCTGTTGCGGATCCTTGAAAATCAGCTCGCGCAACGCTGAGCGATTCAGCGTGCCATCGGCCTGCAACACGCTGGCGCCGAAGTGCTCGGCAATCTGCGTCAGGGCAGGGCGCCCGGGTTCGACGACCCAGCGTGCAGCGTTATCGGCGTCCACCAAGTGCACGCCCAGCTCCATGAAGCACTGAGCCGCCGCACTCTTGCCGCTGCCGATCCCACCGGTGAGGCCCAGAATCCAGGGTTTTGACGCAGGAGAAGTCATCTGAAACCGGCGATCTGCAAATACGAAGTCGTTATTTGATCACCCCAGAGCAAAGCGATCCACCCCGCGAGTGCCAGATAAGGACCGAAGGGGATCGGCGTGCTTGTTTCGACATTGCGCAAGCGCAACAGAATCAGGCCCAACACCGCCCCGACAATCGAAGACAGCAGAATCGTCAGCGGCAGAATCTGCCACCCGCCCCACGCGCCGAGCATTGCCAGCAACTTGAAGTCGCCGTAACCCATGCCCTCCTTGCCGGTGATCAGCTTGAACAGCCAGAACACACACCACAACACCAGATACCCCGCGACCGCGCCCCACAGCGCATCGGTCAGCGACGTGAACAGGCCGAACGCGTTCACGATCAGGCCCAGCCACAACAGCGGCAATACGATTGCGTCCGGCAGAAGCTGGTGGTCGGCATCGATCAGGCTCATCGACAACAGTCCCCACGTAAGTAGCAGCATTGCCCCTGCCTGCCAGCCGAAACCGAAATGCCAGGCGATAAAGGCCGAGAGTAAGCCACACGCCAATTCTACCAGTGGGTAGCGCTTGCTGATGGGGGCTTTGCACTGGGAACACTTGCCGCCGAGGAACAGATAACTCACGACCGGAATGTTCTCCCACGCGCGGATTTTGTGTGAGCAACGCGGGCAGCGGGAGTGGGGGAGGATGAGGTTGAAGGTTTCTGTTTTTGGCTCGGGGGGGAGGTCGAGCATTTCCCGGGATTGGGTTTTCCAGTCGCGGATCATCATTAGCGGTAATCGGTAGATCACGACGTTCAGGAAGCTGCCGACGAGCAGGCCTAGGATCAATGTGCATAGTACGAAGGCCAGCGGTGAGCTGGCTAGGAGGTCGAGGAGGGGCATGGTTAGACGACACTGCCGAGTTTGAAGATTGGGAGGTACATAGCGATAACAAGCCCACCGACTATGACACCAAGAAAAGCCATGATCAGAGGTTCCATGAGGCTGGTAAGACTATCGACCATATTATCGACTTCTTCCTCATAGTAAGTGGCAACCTTGTCTAGCATTGAGTCCAAAGCCCCGGACTCCTCACCAATAGCAGTCATTTGCACCGCAAGCATGGGAAACACCCCAGTACTACGCATAGAAAAATTTAGCTGCATGCCGGTGGACACATCTTGCTTGATCTTATTAACTGCGTTTTTAAATACGATATTGCCCGTGGCCCCTGATACGGAATCCAAGGCCTCTACGAGCGGCACGCCGGCGGAAAAGGTCGTGGAAAGGGTTCTTGCATAGCGAGCTACTGCAGATTTGTAGAGTAGCGGACCGATCACTGGGATTTTGAGTACGGCACGATCGACCCAATTCCGAAATTTTTCTGAGCTTTTATGAATTCGCTTCAAACCTAGATAAATTGCTACTAAAGTGGCGAGTATTATGTACCAGTAGCCCTGTACGAACTCTGAAAGGTGAACAACCATCAATGTGAATGCGGGAAGTTCGGCGCCAAAGCCTTCAAATATAGACTGAAATTGCGGTACAACTTTTACGAGAAGTATAGCGGTTACGACGAAAGCGACCACAACAACCGCAATAGGGTAACTCATTGCTTTTTTGATCTTTGACTTAAGAGATTCTGTTTTTTCTTTATACGTTGCTACACGATCGAGCAGCGTCTCCAGTGCGCCAGCCTGTTCACCCGCGTCCACAAGATTGCAATATAAATCATCAAAGTATTCGGGCTTTTGACGAAGCGATGTCGCTAAGCTGTGGCCGGAGGCGACGCTCTGTTTGATGTCGTCCAGCAATTTTCGCATTTTCGGGTTTTCCGAACCCTCTCCGATGATTTCAAACGACTGTAATAGCGGTACCCCGGCTTTCATCATGGTTGCCATTTGACGCGTGAAAAACGCGATATCCAACGGTTTTATTCTTTTCCCGCCGCCAAGTATTGAAATAGATTTCTTTCGAACCTTTGTAGGGTTAATTCCTTGTTTTCGCAGTTGGGCCTTGACGAGCGCAGGGTTATGTCCGTTGAGCTCGCCATTGACCTTGTTGCCTTTTTTATCGAGCCCTTCCCAAGTAAAGACGCTGACTTTTACTGCTTTGATCGCCATCGTTAGTCCTTGGTTACCCTATTGATTTCTTCCAGGCTGGTCAGCCCATGCATGGCCTTTAGAAGCCCGGAGGTACGCAGGTCGTTGTAACCGTCTTTGCGCATTTGTGTCGCGATATCAATCGAGTTGCCTTCCTCCATAATGATGCGTTCCAGTGCAGGAGTGTTTTTCACGACTTCATATATGCCGACTCGCCCCTTGTATCCTGCGTTGCAATGCTCACAGCCTACCGGGGAGTAAAGCTTGAAGCTGCCGATACGGTCCTCGGGGAATCCCTCAGATAGCAAAGTATCCCGCGGTACCGAAATTTCCTTCTTGCAGTGAGGGCATAACTTTCGAGCAAGGCGCTGGGCAATGATTAGGTTAATGGCGGTGGCTATGTTAAATGCCGCAACGCCCATGTGATGCAGGCGGGTCAGGGTCTCGGCTGCACTGTTGGTATGCAGCGTGGATAGGACCATGTGGCCGGTTTGCGACGCTTTTATCGCTATCTCGGCAGTCTCCAAATCACGGATTTCGCCCACCATGATGACGTCAGGATCCTGACGTAAAAATGCTCGCAGTGCTTGAGAGAAATCCATTCCTTGTCTGGGGTTGACGTTGACCTGATTAATACCTTCCAGGTTGATTTCGACTGGGTCTTCTGCGGTGGAAATATTGATATCCGTGGTGTTAAGGATGTTAAGCCCTGTGTAGAGCGATACGGTTTTGCCAGAACCCGTCGGCCCCGTTACCAAGATCATTCCCTGGGGCTTGCTCAACGCCTCCAGATACAGCGCCTTTTGTTCTGGTTCATAGCCAAGCGCATCAATTCCCATTTGAGCGCTGGTGGGATCTAGGATCCTCATTACGATTTTCTCGCCCCATAGCGTAGGCAAGGTATTTACTCGAAAGTCGATGGCTCGGTTTTTTGATATACGGAGCTTTATTCTGCCATCTTGTGGTCTGCGGCGCTCTGAGATATCCAATCCCGCCATTACTTTGAGCCGCGCGGCGATGCGACCTGCCAGCTGGGTCGGCGGCTTTGCCACCTCATGCAGAATACCGTCAGTACGTAGACGTACTCTAAAGATCTTCTCGTATGGCTCAAAATGTAGGTCCGACGAACCTAACCGGATAGCGTCCATTAACATTTTGTTCACGAAGCGTACGACTGGCGCATCCTCAGCGTCGACTTCACCGAGCATCGTCTCCTTGCTATCGGAGGTAGTCTCAATCTCTAGACTCAGATCAACATCGGCCATCTCGCCGAGGCCGGTGCTAGTATCGAAAAACTTGTCAATGCCCGCCGTCAGCTTATCGTCTTCAATCAGGATAGCTTCAGTGGTCAGGCCGGTACTGAACTGAATGTCGGTGATCGCTTGGTGGTTGGTAGGGTCCGAAACCCCTACGAATAGCTTGTTACCGCGCCGCCACAGTGGCAGAGCATGATGCTGGCGGATCAGCTTCTCGCTAACCAATCCTCTAGGCTGACTATCTTTGTCGAGGTTGGTCAAATCCAAGAAAGGCAGGCCGAATTGGTCGGAAGCCATTTCCGCAAGAACCAGGCTATTGACGAGCTTACTTTGTACGAGGTAGCTCACCAGCGAAAGCCGGTCTTTTCGTGCTTGCTGGTACGCCTGCTGAGCTGTTTTTTCGTCGAGTAATTCAGCGACGACGAGCTGTTTAGCTAAACCGGTTAGGACGACATCAGTCATTACAGCCACCAGATACGGACAAGGCTTGTTTATAGCGCAGTCAGACAAGGCTGCCAATCAACCTCCTGCTAGTGACAATAAATGTCACATTCTGCCCAGAATCCAGACCCTACGTACTTTTCATTCATAGCAACGGCTCAATCTTTGCCGTAGCGTTTGTTGGCACGGCAAATGCTTGATCCCTAAGCGTGATCTAATAATTGACGGTGGAGAAGTCGTGATGAACTCACAGAAAGGTTTTACTTTGATCGAACTGATGATCGTGGTCGCGATCATCGGCATCTTGGCGGCAATCGCGCTGCCTGCTTATCAGGATTACACAGGTAAATCGCAGTTAGGGGCGGCGCTTGCTGAGATCAATCCGGGCAAAACATTGGCTGAGACAAGAATCAACGAAGGCGCTGCGGCGACTACCTCTGTCACTGATATCGGCCTGACCGCTTCGACTACCCGCTGCGCAACCACTGCATCGGTTGCTGTCGACGGCACCGCCAGCATTTCTTGCGCAATCAAGGGGAACCCGGCAGTGAACAACAAGGCAGTAACACTTTCGCGCACCACTGCTGGCGTCTGGAGCTGTACAAACACCACTAAGTACTCTGTGTCGGGCTGCGCGGGCACTGGTAGCTGATAAACTCTGCAATTTACGACCTGTTACTATAGCGGTCGGTGCGTCAATTGAACCCGGCCTTTATACGCCGGGTTTTTAATGCTTGTTAGGGTACTTGTTGGGTTGAGGTTGCGATGCGAGACGCAATGAATAGAGGATTTGTTTTTTTTGTGAGCTTGTTTTTTTTTCTATTAATTGCACCCGTTACTCTGCATGCATTCGTGGGGCACGATTCACAACGCGTTTTCCAGATTGCTACTGTTCTGGTTTTGTTGGTGATTACTCTTTTCGGTCCTTTGGTCCGTCCCCAGCAACTTCTCCCTTTGCGATCCGTCCAAGTAGTCAGTATTACGTTGTTCGTGCTGGCTTTAAACTCGGTAATACTTGCGCACCAACCGGAGTGGGCTTTAACAGAGTTAGCTTTGATTGCGAGTTGTATTGGGTCGAGCTTGATAATCGCCGAAAGACGGCGTGACCTGGGGCATCGATTAGATCGGCTACTTTGGATTCTTGTAATCATCCTCTGTACCGTCAAGTGCGTTCAGTTCGGTGCTGGGTTGCTAGCAGCATTCACAAGCGGTTTCAAAACTTTGGATACCGATATTCTGTTGGAAGGCTTCTCAAACAAACGTTTTTATGGGCAGTTTCAGACGTTTACGGTTCCTCTACTAGCGTTTTCGTTATTAGCTATTACTAGGCCGGCGGAAAAAAAGTGGGCCTTTATCTTGCTCACTTGCTGGTGGGTGGTCGCCATCTCGGGCGGGACGCGGGGCACGTGGATGGGCATGGCGGGCGCCGCTGCAGTGTTAGCGCTTTGTGGTATTCAAGGTCGGCGCTGGGTCGGCTGGCAGGTGCTCGCGATGCTTGCCGGCCTGACATTATTCTGGTTGCTCTTCAGCATTTTGCCGAGCAAGTTGGATATTGAAGTTGTGAATTTCGCAGGCGACAGGCTAAGCACATCGCTCTCCGCCCGTGAAATTATTTGGCACCAAGCGTGGGAAATGATTAAGGAGCGGCCGCTCCTAGGGTTCGGCCCTATGCACTTCGCTGACATCCCTAATCCCGTAGCGGCACATCCCCATCAAGCTATCTTGCAGTGGGCCTGCGAATGGGGGATCCCTTCTACACTTTTGGTAATGTGGCTCGTCTCTAAAGGATTATGGGCTACGTTCCGTTTGATTAGCGCGAACCACAGGTCGACTGAGCCTGTGGACTTATTGCGAGTCTGTCTGTTTGCGAGCTTGATTGGCGCGTTGACTCAGTCAATGGTCGATGGCGTTATCGTAATGCCCTACTCTCAGTTGTGGCTCGCTATTGTCGTGGGCTGGCTGATTGGTATCCATGAATTTTCGCCTGAGCCCCCAGCGGTACGGCCAATTGCGCAAAAAGGATGGATTGCAATATTGACATTGGCCGTCTTATATCTGGGCTATGTAGCCTTTCGTGATGCCCCAAATCTTGATCAGCGGGAGCAGGTTTATATCCAGGAACATGGGGAACGATTCCAGCCTCGATTTTGGATGCAAGGAGTCATCGCGCAGCCTGGTGGCCGCTTGTTGGAGCAAACGAATACTGATAATTTCGCACCATTACCAACGCCGAAATAGCTCAGTCGGTAGAGCAGCGCACTCGTAACGCGAAGGTCGTAGGTTCGATTCCTATTTTCGGCACCATTTCTCATCAGCGTTCACATAGAAGGCCAAAGCTCAACGAGCATAAGCGTCAACCCGAGCATCACTCCGGTCTCGCGACCTTCCTCAGTAGTTATTATAAGGTCGGTTCGTGTTACCTCCATCGAATAGCTCCATCTCTCCAATCTGCCCGACTCGCCAGCATCACGGTTCCTGCCAGAAGGTGTATTTGCAATGGAGCTAGCGCCGAGAGCATCACTCATCAAGCAGTTGGCTCCCTTGGCAATGCAGTGGGGCGTGACGGCTTACTCCGCTGCAGTCTCGTTGGGCCTTTCGGTCCTGTTCGCACGCAGTATGGGTTCAAGCTCGTTTGGGCATTACACCTACATCTATGTGCTGGTGAGCGTTGTTGTGCTTATGCAGGATGCAGGTTTCAACACGCTCTTGATGCGGGAGCGTGCGTCGCCATCCGCTGCTCTAAGCACACGTTACTCAGAACTACCAAGCACTGCGCTGATGCACCTGCTGCTAACAACTTCAGTTTTCCTGTTGCTGGCTGGCGCATTGCACCTTTGGGTAGACGGGCCTGCTCTCATGGCCGGCATCTTCTGCTTCGCCATGATCACTCTCACTCAATGGCAGTCCTCTTGGTTTAAGGGCGCCGGAAATTTTGAACGAGATGCCCAGTTTCTTTTCTATGGCAGAACCGTAAGCGCCTTGCTTGTACTTGGATCGGTGCTCATCGCTGGCGCTGCCCCGGTGTCGATTTTTCTTGCTTGGGGGCTTGGCCTTGGGCTGACACTCGCGTGTCACTTCAAGCACTTCCCAGCGCTGCGTCGAATTGAGTGGAAGGTGCCGGTTTGGGCCTACCGCAGTTCGTTGAGTTTCTTCGCGGTCGGCCTTGCTTCCACTCTCTATCACCACATTGACATCATTATTCTCCGGCACCTGTTGGGAGAAGTGCCTGCGATTGGTCAGTATGCGGTAGCGACGCGGATCCAAGACGGCCTGATGGCGCTGGCTACGCCGGTGGCTCTGATGCTATTTCGGAGGATGAGAATACTGGCAGTGGATGGCGACGAGGGAAGCCGATTCAGCCGCAACTCAGTAGTTGGAGCGGCGTTCGTTGGTTTGCTTTTGGCGGTGGGCGGATGGGTACTTGGCCCTTGGGTAGTAGGCCTCTTGTTCGGAAGCGATTACTCGGATGGGGCCCACACCATCATTCGTCTGCTGTTTGCCGGACTGATTTTTGCGCTTCCAAACTATGTGATGGAGCAGCATGCCATCGCCACCCAGCATGAACGATGGTTTGCGAAGAGCTTAATTATTGCCGTTACAGTGAACGTCGCACTGAACTTCATATTGATTCCGGTCATGGGCGTTGATGGCGCGGCGCTTGCGACTGTGCTGACTGAGATATGCCTATGTTCTGCGCTTTGCTTGAAGCTGCGCCGGACTTTGTTTAGTTGATTATTTAAGGCCGACGGAGTCATGCCTTAAAATGCACAGCGCCCAAGGGAATAGGGCGCTGAGGGTCAAAAAGCGATCAACAAATTCCCGGCGGAATCCCGTCCTTATTGAAATCCTTCAACCGCTCCTTCTCCTCCTCAGTCGAGTGAGCCGGAACGTCTTCTTCAGGTTCAACAGGTTGCTTCTCGTCAGCCATCGTCATTTCCTCATTCGTCTAATCAACAATCCGATCTCAAGACCTCGAGCTCCTAACAAGCAGAGTCCGAGCACCCGTCGCAGTTCAACCTTTAAGACGCTGCCACAACATCAGAGGCTCAGTCGCATCGACAAATCCACCGCCTTCACATCTTTAGTCAGTGTCCCAATGGAAATGTAATCAACCCCAGTCTCAGCAATAGTGCGCAAAGTCGCGTCCGTCACACCACCACTAGCTTCCAGCTTGGCGCGACCCGCCGTGAGGCGCACAGCCTCGCGCATATCGTCCAGGCTCAGTTCGTCGAGCATGATGATGTCAGCGCCGCCGTCGAGGGCTTGCTTGAGTTCGTCGAGGCTTTCCACTTCGATTTCCACGGGCTTGCCCGGCGCGATCTTGTGCGCGGCGGTGATGGCTTCGGCGATACCACCACATGCGGCGATGTGGTTTTCCTTGATCAGAAACGCATCGAACAGCCCGATGCGGTGGTTATGACAGCCGCCACAGGTGACGGCATATTTCTGCGCCATTCTCAGGCCCGGTAGGGTTTTGCGGGTGTCGAGCAGTTTGACCTGAGTGTCGGCGACCATGTCAGCGTAGTGCTGCGCGCGGGTGGCAACGCCTGACAGCAGCTGCAGAAAGTTGAGCGCGCTGCGTTCGCCCGTCAGCAAGGAGCGGGCGGGACCTTCCAGATGGAACAGCGCTTGATTGGGCTGCACGCGATCGCCGTCAACAATCTGCCAATGCACGGCGACGCGCGGATCAAGCTGACGGAAAACAGCATCGACCCACGCCGTGCCGGCAATCACTGCAGCGTCCCGGGAAATGACGGTGGCCTTGGCCAGTCGCTCCGCCGGAATCAGCTGCGCGGTGATGTCGCCACTGCCTACATCCTCCAGCAATGCACGGCGCACGTTGGCTTCGATTTCGGCAGTGAGGGCGTCAAGACGTAGGTTTGGCATATCAGGCTCCACGGACTAAGTGCGCCGAGTATATGGCAGACGCGTGTACCAACCTACGTACGCCAAGTGTCCAGTCGAATGCATAACCTGCACTTTGTCGGTTTTTTCCTCGCTTATGCGACAGATTGTGATTTTGATGGTCTATCGCTGCACATGTCCCTTCGCCGCCTTCTATTATTCCAATTAAGGCGAAGAGTCCGCTGGCGAGCGGCCCAGATTTACCTGATACTTTCGCCTTGTATTTGACGTCATAGCGTTGACGTTAGCCTGCAACATCCCAAGGGATAAAATTTTGAGATCCGTCCGAATGGAGTCGAGTCTTCCTTCGCTGCGGGGTGTAGCTGTTGTTAAAGCAGTTGTGTCGACGGTGTGAAGGAGTCCTTGATGCAGAACGACGGTAACAAAGTGGTGCCCTTGAAGGCAGGTGCGGATCATCCCGGTTCTTCGCCTGTCGCTCGGCTGCCCGTCGTTCTGCTTCAAGTTCGTGACCGGGCCGCCCAGCAACTGAAGGAAAGCCTGCAGACGCTGTTCGACAATGCCGACGACACGCTTTTCGAAATGGCCGACCGTGCTCACAACAACGCTGAGCAGAACATCTTTTTTGAAGCCATGCGCGACTTGCGTTTGAAGCGCAAAAGCATCGAGCGCAATTTCCTCGACAAGTTCTTTGAAGCATTCCTGCGCCTGGGCCAGTACGAAGTGGCCGAGCCCCCGATGCCCGAGCCCGTTTCCTACGACAAGCTTGCACTGGTCCATAACGATGATCTCGAACGCACCGTTGCGGTTGACGCGATGGTGGTCAAGGTCATGAGTCGCGACGGTATCGCCCTCGGTCAGCTGACCACACGTTTGAACGTACTCATCCCCCAGCCGTTGACCGACGAGACCAATCCGTTGGGCCCGACGCTGCTGTGCGACTATTTCCTGCAAGCCGGGCGCAGTCTGGGCGTTGAAATCAAGGTGAAGCTGATCATTCTCAAGCTGTTTGAGAAGTACGCCTTGAGCAACGCCGATCAGCTTTATGAGGAAGCCAACCAGTTGTTAATTTCCGCAGGTGTATTGCCGGAATTGAAGGCATTGCCGTCCCGCCGCTCGACTGATCGTATTGCCAGCGTGCCGCTTTCGAGCGAAGCCGTGCGTGCCGACAACGCCGCCATCCTGCAGGCGACCGAAAGCCTCGATAAAAGCGTGCAGGACGTGTTTTCCGCGCTGCAGGAGTTACTGGTGCATGTGCGTGGTCATCTGACGCCGCGCCCTGATTCGGTGACCGATGCGCGCCCAATTTCCAGCCAGGACTTGCTGCGTCTACTGTCCCACTTGCAGCAGTACGTCCCGAAAGTTGAGGAGAGCGACGACTTCGATCTGCGCGCTCAGCTTGAGCAGTTGATCAGCCGGGTCAGCGCGAGAAGCGGCAAGTTTCGCGTCGTCGGCACGATGGATGAGGACGTTATCAACCTCATCTCGATGCTGTTTGAATTCATCCTCGACGACCGCAACCTGCCGAGTTCGTTGCGTGCGTTGATCGGTCGTTTGCAGATTCCGATGCTCAAGGTTGCGGTCATCGACAAGAGTTTCTTCAGCCGTGGCAGCCACCCTGCGCGCCGGCTGCTGAACGAGATCGCCTCCGCGGCGCTTGGCTGGGGTGGTCGCGATGACACCCAGCGCGATTCGCTCTACGCCCGCATCGATCAGATCGTCCAGCGCCTGCTCCACGACTTTGTCGATGACCCGGCGATCTTCACTGAACTGCTGGTGGATTTCCTGGCCTTTACCAGTGACGAACGTCGTCGCAGCGAGCTCCTTGAGCAGCGCACCCGTGACGCCGAACAAGGCCGCGCATTGGCCGAGTTGGCCCGGCAGCGCGTGCAGCAGGCGTTGAACGATCGCCTGCTCGGCAAGACCCTGCCGCAGGTGGTTGTTCGCCTGTTGCAGGAGGCCTGGAGCAAGGTCCTGTTGCTGACGTGCCTGAAGCACGGTGATCAGTCGAGCGAGTGGGCTTCAGGCCTTCAGGCCATGGACGATCTGATCTGGAGCGTCGAGCCCCATGATGAGCCGGAAGCGCGACAGCGTTTGCTCGAGCTGGTGCCGGGGCTGCTGAAGTCCCTGCGCGACGGCTTGAGCAGCGCTGCTTTTGATCCGTTTGCCACCAGCGAATTCTTCAGTCAGCTCGAAGTGTTGCATGTACAGGCGTTCAGCCATGTAGCGCGGACGCCAAAAGGTGATGCGGAAGGCGATCAGCCCCAGTCCGCTAACGGCCCCACGATGATGGCGGTGGTGGAGGAGATCGTGCTGGTTGGGCCGGGCGAGCAAATTCAGAACGAACCGTCGACGCAGCTGCCTGCTGACGACGAAGGTTTGTTGCAGGTCGAAAAGCTTCGTCTGGGCAGTTGGGTAGAGATCCAGGAAGACGAATCCCACAAGCTGCGTTGCAAGCTGGCGGCGATCGTCGAGCCGAGCGGGCGCTACGTGTTCGTCAATCGCACCGGCATGAAGGTCCTTGAGAAAACCCGTATGGGCCTTGCGGTGGAATTCCGTCGCGGCACGATTCGTGTTCTCGACGACGCCCTGCTGTTCGACCGCGCGCTGGAGTCGGTACTGGGTAATCTGCGCAAGCTCAAGGGCTAAGCGCCAGATCGGTCCTACGACTTCTGCCTGCGAATCTGCGTGACCTCCAGGCTGATTCGCCATCCACATCCTTTCCAGTCGCGGGCATACTGCGCGCTGTCGTTTCACGCCCTAAGGACTTCCCATGCATCTGGACCCTGCCACCGGCTGGTGCCACGGCGCGCAGCATTGCCCTTCACCCAATTTCAATGCCCGGCCGGAAAACGAAATCTCGTTGCTGGTCATCCACAACATCAGTCTGCCGCCCGCGCAGTTCAAGACCGGCAAGGTCCAGGCATTCTTCCAGAACCGGCTGGACGTCACAGAACACCCCTACTTTGAAGGCATCGCCGAGCTGCGGGTCTCTGCGCATTTCCTGATTGAGCGCGACGGCGAGGTGACGCAATTCGTGTCGTGTCTGGATCGTGCCTGGCATGCGGGTGTGTCGGTGTTTGAGGGGCGCGAGACGTGCAATGATTTTTCCGTTGGCATCGAGCTTGAAGGCACTGATGATCAACCCTTCACCGACGTGCAATATGAGGCGTTGATCGAGCTGACCCGCCAGTTGCAGACGGCTTGGCCGGCGATTACGACGCGACGCATATGCGGTCACAGCGATATCGCGCCGGGGCGCAAGACCGATCCGGGGCCGTGTTTTGACTGGGCGCGGTTTCGTGCCGCCCTGGAAGTTTGAAGTGAGGAACAGCTAATGAGTTTTCTGGTTTTGCTACTGGCGGTCTGGGTCGAGAAGTTCTCGGCCCTGCGCCAGCGTATTCAGCGCGACGGGCCATGGCTCACTCAATTGAGCCGGCTGGAATCCAACCCACGCTCGGCCAAACGGCCGTGGTGGATTTTGATGGTGACGGTTGTGCTGCCTTTGGTGGTCCTCGCCCTGGTATTGGTGATTGTCGGCTCGGTGGCCTATGGCTGGCTCGCGTTGCCGATCCATTTGCTGGTGCTGATTTACAGCCTGGGCCGTGGCGACGTCAAAGCCACACTCGGCTCATTTCGGGACGCCTGCCGTCGGGGCGATCAGGAAGCAGCGGTGCTGGTTGCCGAACGTGATCTGGGTGTCCAGGCCGAGAATGAAGAGCAGCTATTGGGTGGCGCTCAGACGTATTTGCTGTGGCAGATCTACCAAGGCTTCTTCGCAGTGATTTTCTGGTATTTCGTGCTCGGCCCGGTTGCCGCGTTGGCGTACCGCCTGCTGGCCCTTGCTTCGGAACACGGTAAAACCCCGGCGCTGGTCGAACGTGCGACCCAGGCAAGGCACGCATTCGACTGGGTGCCGGTGCGCTTGCTGGCCGCCAGCTTTGCGCTAGTGGGGAATTTTGTCGCGGTCAGCCGCGTTATGTTGAGCGAACTGCTCAACTGGAACATCAGCGCCTCGCGCCTCATCAGCAAAGTCGGCTGCGTCGCCGGCGAGGTCCCCGCGCCAGTGGTGGGCGTCGAGGGCGTCAACAGCCTGGATGTATTGTGGGAATTGCTCATCCGCTCGGCTATCGTCTGGTACGTCGGCTTCGCGCTGATCACGCTGTTTGTTTAAAGCCGTGCCAGATTCTCCGTTGACCCGGCAGCTGCGCAGTCGCGCAGCCAACGCCGCTTAGGGGGGATTGAGCAAGCTGGCTCCCATGGTTCGATTGGCCTCCAAATTAGCGTCTGCAAAGTGAGGCCATTCAATCCCTGATCATGAAAAATGATCTTCATGGCCTAGATGTTATTCGTCATCCGGTTGATATAGATCAATGCCCCTCTTATTTCTGACGCTATCCTCTTTTGCCTCCGGTCAGACGCCGCCATCCCTCTGAACTATCAGTTCTTTCCAACGTTATTCAACCTTCCAAAACCATAACTAGCTCAAGCAAAGATGGCTTGTCGCCAGCAACTAGCGGCCGGCTATTTCTTGATTAACAAGAATCCTTTGCTATAGCTAAACCCTCTCACTTCTTCCAAATAGGGCAACGGAATGTCAGTCGCTAAGAAAATGAGCGTGGGTCAGCTCACGATGTTGACTGCGGTCAACATGCTGGGATCCGGCATTGTGTTGTTGCCCACCAAACTCGCCGAGGTCGGCGGCATTTCCATTCTTTCGTGGCTAATCACGGCCACCGGGTCGCTGGCTCTGGCCTACGCTTTCGCGCGGTGCGGCATGCTCAGTCGCAAGACCGGCGGCATGGGCGGTTACGCGGAATACACGTTCGGCAAGTCGGGTAACTACATCACCAACTACACCTACGGTTTGTCGTTGTTGATTGCCAACGTGGCGATCAGTATCACCGCAGTTGGATATATTCAGACGCTGTTCGATATCAAGTTGGGCTCGCTTGAAGTCGGTCTCGCCACCATCGCGCTGTTATGGATCACCACGTTCGCCAACTTCGGCGGCGCGAGTATTACCGGCAAGATTGGCGCAGTAACCGTATGGGGCGTTATTGCGCCCGTCGTGCTGGTTTCGACCATTGGCTGGTTCTGGTTTGACAGCAGCACCTATGCGGCAGGATGGAATCCCCACGACAAAACCTGGTACGAGGCAGCCGGCGCTTCGGTGGCGATTACCTTGTGGGCGTTCCTCGGTCTGGAGTCGGCGTGCGCCAACGGCGATGCAGTGGAAAACCCCGAGAAGAACGTGCCCATCGCAGTGCTCGGTGGGACCCTCGGCGCAGCGGTGATCTACATCGTGTCGACCAACGTCATCGCCGGCATCGTCGACAACGCGGAACTGGTTGCTTCAACCGCGCCGTTCGGGCTGGTGTTCGCCAAGATGTTTAACCCCATGGTCGGCGACATCATCATGGGGCTCATGGTCCTTGCGTGCATCGGCTCGCTCTTGGGCTGGCAGTTCACGGTGGCGCAGGTGTTCAAAAGCTCGGCGGACACCGGATACTTCCTGCCGATCTTTGCCAAAGCCAACAAGCATGGCGTGCCGATCATCAGCATGTTGATCCTGCTGGCGATCCAGACAGCCCTGGCGCTGTTGACCATCAGCCCCGACCTGGCCAAGCAGTTCGACACCTTGGTCAATCTTGCGGTGGTCACCAACCTGGTGCCGTACATCCTGTCGATGGCGACGCTGATGACCCTGCAAAAGGTCTCCAACGTGCCGCCGCAAAAAGCCCTCATCACCAACATCGTGGCCGGCATCGCGACCGCCTACAGCTATCTGGCGCTGTACAGCTCCGGCGCCGAAGCGTTGATGCTCGGCGGCGTGGCGACCATCGTCGGCTACACCCTGTTCGGTTACGTCAACACCCGCCTGATCCGGCTCGAAGCGCTGAACAACAGCGTACCCACCCAGACCGTCGCGGCGCAGCACATCGTCGGCGAGCCGATCCCCGTCAATAACCTGAAGATGGCCAACCTGGAGACTCGACCATGAGCGACAACAGACACTTGCTCGGCATGCTGGCGCTGCTGGTCAGCAGCCAGCCCGACAAACGCAGCGTGTTCGGCCGGGCCCTGATCCAGTTGATCAGCGACGTGGAAGACCGCGCCATCAGCGTGCTGACCTCCGAAAGCCTTAGCGATGCGAAGTCGATCCTCAGCTCCGATCCGGCGATCCAGTGTGTGTTGCTCAGTTGGGAAATGGACAGCAGCGACGACCACAAGGAATGCATCGATCTGCTCACCACCTTGCGTGAGCGCAACACCCGTGTGCCGGTGTTTCTGATCAGCGATCGCAGCACGGCGTCGAGTGTGCCGCTGATCGTCATGCAGCACGCCGATGACTTCATCTGGCTGCCCGAAGACACCAGCCGCTTCCTCAGCGGACGTATCATGGCGGCCATCGAACGCTATCGACAGGCCGTGTTGCCACCGATGTTCGGCGCGCTGCTGAAGTTCGCCCGCAGCTACGAATATTCCTGGCACACCCCGGGCCACGCTGGCGGCACGGCGTTTCTGAAGAGCACCGCAGGCCGCGCGTTTTACGAGTTTTTCGGCGAGAACCTGCTGCGCTCGGACCTGTCGATTTCCGTCGGCGAACTGGGCTCGTTGCTCGACCACAGCGGCCCGATCGGCCAAGGCGAGCGTTATGCGGCAAAGGTGTTCGGCGCCCACCGCACGTACTACGTGACCAACGGCTCCTCAATGTCCAATCGCGTGATCCTGATGGCCAGCGTGACCCGCGACCAGATCGCCTTGTGCGACCGCAACTGTCACAAGTCCGCCGAGCACGCGATGACGCTGTCCGGTGCGATCCCGACCTACCTGGTTCCGACGCGCAACCGCTTCGGCATCATCGGCCCGATCCTGCCGCGGACCTTGAGCGCCGAGAGCGTCAAAGCCGCCATCGCCAGCAACCCGCTGGTCAAAAGCCACATCGACCCGACGCCGGTGCATGCCATCGTCACCAACTCCACGTACGACGGCCTGACCTATAACGTCACCCGCGTCGAAGAGCTGCTGGGGCAGAGCGTTGACCGGCTGCATTTTGACGAAGCCTGGTACGGCTATGCGCGGTTCAACCCGCTGTACAAAGACCGCTTCGCCATGCACGGCAGCCCGGAGGATCACGATTCCTCCAAGCCCACCGTGTTCGCCACGCAGTCGACCCACAAGCTGCTCGCGGCGCTGTCCCAGGCCTCAATGATTCATGTCCGTAACGGCCGCAACCCGATTCCCCACGGGCGGTTCAACGAGTCCTACATGATGCACGCGTCGACTTCGCCCAATTACGCGATCATGGCATCGTGCGATGTCAGCTCGGCAATGATGGAAGCGCCAAGTGGCCAGATTCTGACCAACGAATCCATCGAAGAAGCCGTCGCGCTCCGTCAGGTCATTTCGCGCATGCAAACCGACATGCTGAGCCAGGACGACTGGTTTTTTTCCTGCTGGCAGCCGCCCTCAGTGCAGGTCGAGGCCACGGCGATTCCGTTTCACGAAGTCGATCCGGTGCGGCTCAAGACCGATCCGAATTGCTGGGTCTTGCACCCCAACGAGGTGTGGCACGGCTTCGGCGACATCGAAGACGGATACTGCATGCTCGACCCGATCAAGGTGTCCATCCTCAGCCCGGGCATGGGCGACGACGGCAACCTGATGGACTTCGGCATTCCGGCCTGCGTGCTCAGCGCTTATTTGGGTCATCAGGGCATCGTCGTCGAGAAGACTACGGACTTCACCATCCTTTTCCTGTTCTCCATCGGCATCACCAAGGGCAAGTGGGGCACGCTGGTAAACGCGTTGCTCGACTTCAAACGCGACTACGACAACAACCTGGAACTGGAGCTTTGCCTGCCCGAGTTGCTGGCCGCGAATCAGCAGCGCTATGCCGGCATGGGGCTGAAAGATCTGGCGGAAGACATCTTTGCCGCGATGAAAGAGACCAAGACCACGGCGGCCATGTCGAAGGCGTTCGGCACGTTACCCAAGGCGGAATTCAGCCCGGTGGAAGCGTACGAGAAGTTGGTCAAGAACGAGGTGGAGCAGGTCACTCTGGAGGAGGCCGCCGGGCGTATTGCCGCGACGGGCATCGTGCCTTATCCGCCAGGCATCCCGCTGCTGATGCCTGGCGAAAACGCAGGGCCTGCGGACGGGCCGTTGCTGGCCTATCTTCGGGCGCTGGAAAGCTTCGATCGGTCGTTCCCCGGTTTCACCCATGACACCCACGGGATTGAAAGCGAAGCGGGGATTTATCGGATGCTGGTGTTGAAATAGCTTCAGCGCTGACAGAGGTGGGCCGGCTGGCGCACCTCCGGCTCAGTTGCTCTGGGCCTTTTGCAGCGCTTGCTGCGTCAGCGCCACGCATTCGCGCCCGCCGTCATCGTTGTGCCGCGCCAAGGCCGCTTCGGCGCGGTGCACGGTGGTGTCGATATCGCTTTTGACGGCGTCGCTGAGATTGGGGTTGGCGACTTTCGCGTCACGAACCTTGCTCAGGTTCATCTGGCACTGATTGTTGTCGTCGTTGGCAGTTGCCGCGAAGGGCAGGGCACAGGCAGTCAGGAGCAAGCCGGCGAGCAGGGCGTGTTTCATGTGGGTTTCCGCAGAAGTAGATGTGTGGCTCGTTATCGGTACGAGCCTTACGCATCAGACCTCAGATTCCAGATTTCCGCCAGTGGGTGCCAAAGCAAACGCGACTATTGCTTGCCGACATAAGCTCCGATCGGCGTCCGCGGCAGGATCAGGCAGATGCCCAAAAAGAAAAGCCACCCGTGTCGCCAAGGTCGGGGTTACCTGGCTGCAGGGGTGGCAATGTGCAAAAACTGTATTTACAAGCTGCGCGACTGAGCTGACTGTCGAGCTTGGCGTGCAGGTCGGGCCTGTTCAACTTCCAGCAAGTGCATGGCCAGTACGTCAGTCAAAAACCGGAACTGATCGTTGAAGCCCACCACCTCATTGCTGAAGTGGTTCTCGGCCGAAGGCATCATGAAGCCGCCGAAGCGATTGTCCTCAACGAGACCGTGGCTATTCTTGCGGGCGATGACATGTTGTGAGTAATAGTTCTTCCCGAACTTGGGAAAACTAACGTGCAAAGTGACGTCTCGGGTCATGTCGATTGCTCCGCATCTAACAGAAAGTTGAAAGCGTGAAAGGTGCTGATAAGTGTCAGCTACTTGGCCTTAGTTGGCCGGTGCCACAACACGATGATCCTCTTCGTCCGCGGTCATGACGACCGATCCCAGATCGAAGAGTTTGAGGGCGACGACGTAGCTGGTGAGCGCTGCGAGCGTCAAGCAAGTAAGGAGATGAACGATCATTTTTCCTGCCCTCGGTTCGTGTTTGGGTGTGAGGGCGATGGTACGCCCATGAGCTTTGAGCGGAAGGCATTCGCGGGAATGTTGGTTATCGATGGGAATGATGGATCGTTCGCTGTGGCCCAGCGAACACAGTTCATGTGGGAGTGAGCTTGCTCACGAATACGGGCTTTCAGACGTTGGCTGTCTAGGAGATACACAACTGTTTGCGAGGAAGCTGAAGCGACATCACGGTCGCTCCCGCCTTCCATGCTCTGTTGGGCCTTTCGTCTTTATGCCCGAATCGTTTCGCCATACCGATGCGTCGCCAGGCACGCCAGCAGCAAGCCACTGATCGCGACCATCCCGCCCACCAGACCGATATTGGCCACGCCAAGCTGGCTGATGACCACGCTGCCCAGCAGCGCGCCGCCGCCGATGCCAATGTTGTAGATGCCCGAATGCAGTGCCATTGCCACGTCCGTGGCATCCGGCGCCATCGCCAGCACCTTGGACTGCATCACCAGACCAAAGCACATGATCGCCATGCCCCAGGCCACGCTCAACGTACCCATCGACGAGGCATTGCCGGACAGCGGCAGCAGCAGAATCAGACACGCCGCCAGCGCGCCGATCGCGGTGATCAGCAGGCCGCGCGGGTAACGGTTGTTGTAACGGCTGAAGATCACTGACCCCACGATCCCGGCACCGCCGAACAGCAACAGGATCACGGTGGTCATGTCGCCATTCATCTTCGCCACGATCTGTGCGAACGGCTCGATGTAGCTGTAGGCCGTGAACTGCGCCGTGACCACCAGAGCGGTCAACAGATAAAGCGACATCAGCGCCGGGCGTTTGAACAGCATTGGCAGGCTGCGCAGCGAACCCGAGTTCTGGCTCGGCAGTAGCGGAAGCGATTTCATCAGCACCAGAACCGTAAGGCCCGAGGCAATGGCAATCGCCAGGAAAGTCGCGCGCCACCCCAGCGCTTCGCCCAGCATGCGCCCCAGTGGAATGCCGAGCACCATCGCCAGCGCAGTGCCGGTTGCCAAGAGCCCGAGGGCTTGTACCTGCTTGCCCTCCGGCGCCACCCGCACGGCCAGCGAAGCGGTCACCGACCAGAACACGGCATGGGCCACCGCGATACCGACACGACTGACCAGCAGCATGCCGAAGCTCGACGACAGGCTCGACATCACATGAGCGGCGATGAACGTCAGAAACACAAACAACAGCAACTTGCGCCGCTCGATGTTGCGGGTCAGCAGCATCATCGGCAGCGAGGTCAGGGAAACGATCCACGCGTACACCGTTAGCATCAGGCCAACCTGCGCGGTGGTCATGTCGAAGCTGTGGCCGATGGCACTCAACAAACCCACCGGCACGAATTCGGTGGTGTTGAAAATGAAGGCCGCCAGGGCCAGCGCGATGACGCTTAGCCAACTTCCGGTGTGTGCGTTAGTGGTATTCATTAAAACGAATGCCCTCCTGAAGAATTCGGTTGGCCGCGTCCCCAACAAAAACGCCGACAAGCAGGAAGACCGCTCGAGGCGTTTGCCTGGGCGGTGCATGCGGTCAGCTGAATATTATGAGTATGGGGAGATGCGACGAGATGTTACGGATTCTACGCCGTTGTAAACGTTGTCACAACGCAGGTCCGGGTTGAGAGGGGCGTTCATTTGTCGCAGTCGTGGTGCAGCGCTTGGGTTGAGCAGCGGCGACAGAAGTGGGGCGTGATGAGATCCGCTTTCAACCTGAGGCGCCGCGAACGAAACCGCCCGTCTAATCCGGGGCACTTGGCGGGCTCAGGGGATTCTGATGATCATGGTGCGGATAACTCGCACGTAAACGAGGAGATTGAATCATGGCTAACGACACTTCGCTTACAGGGACCTCCACGCACACGGATCCGGACAAAGAGCTTGGCTTCAATGAAGAATCGCCCGATGTTTCCGATCCGCAGGTAGACCCAACCGAGCCCGCGCGGACCGAGAATGACCCGGTGACCGAAGAGCCCACCACTCGCCGGGGTAACGATGAGCCGCTGCCGGGGAAGGGCGGGGTTTGAGCGACTGGCGCTAAACTCAAAAGCCCTGCTGAAGAGAGCGGGGCGTTTTTTGGCTGAATTTCGGTGAGCTGTTGCGTTGCTGCGCTGTCGGGTTTTCGACAGTCGCAGCGGGTGATGGGATAGCTCACGGTGGCCTGATGAACTCTGCTTATGTTGACTGGCGTGCCGCTCAGCTCAGCTGCTGTTAGACGGGGTCCTTGGGTTCTAGCCAATAACAAGCCAGCCTCTGATGGAGAAGGGGCACAGCACACAGGAGGCGCTGGTATTTATCCGCCGTTGTGCTCAGCTGATGCCTGATAAGCTATCCTTAAATAACGGCTTCTTCACGACTGAGAACGTTCTTATCCGAGTGGGCGCGTACTACGCGTAGGACCGACGGGGGAATGGTGGCCATCAAACAGTCGCCTGAGCGATCTGCTTGAGTGGAGAGACTGCTGGGTCTGGGGGATGCGCATGAGGCAAATCGTGATCTATGACTGAGATTGGGTGGGCAACTATCATGGCCGCCAGAGTGCTGCTCCTGACGGCGCTCAAGTTCAGCTAAGCCGTCAACGCTTCTATTGAAGGCGCTGCGGTGCCTGGAAGTCCCAGTGCGCTGAGCTTTTCTCGCACTTGAATCAGTTTTTCCTGGTTGGTACGGATGAATGCCGAACGTTCATCAACGACAGCGACGATCTTTTCAAACTCTTTGAGTTGTGGCGCAAAGAAGTCGAGTAGTTTTTCGTCATCGCCAATCAGATCGTAAATATCTTTGAACGAACTCTTGATGACCGTCGTGATGGAATCTTTGGCGGCCTTCAATTCCTGCTCGAGCTCATGGGTTTTATAGGCGCTCACAAGGTCCGATGTCAGGGTGAATGCCGCGCCGGCGGGGCCGGCCCATTTGGAAATGGCGCCGGCGATCTTGGTGGCCTGCCAAGGTTTGAACTTGATGACCACGCCGGTTACCGAACCAAGTGCATCGCGTGCGGCAAACACTGCGCCCTTGATAATATCCGGGCTCAGGTTGGCGATACCTCTTGCTGCGCCGCCCATGGATTTAAATGCGCCTTCGCTCATGGCATTGAGGAAGCTTTCGCTTGAGTTGAGCTGACGTCCGATGTCCTGGGAGATGCGGCTGGTTACCTTGGACGATTGGTCGAACGAGCGGTCGATGGCGCTCTTGATTCTAAGATTGAGTTTGTAGCCGACACCTTCTTCGGTGTAACCGATCTCGTCTTCCAGAAAGTCGCGGATGTTCTCCAGTGACAACGGGCGGACTTTGCCAAGCAATTCGCTCTCGATATTTCGCAGCTCCTCGAATAGCTCCCCGGCAAGACGTTTGACATCGCGGCGACCCTTGGAAATATCCTGGTTGATCCTTACGGACTCCTCGGTATTCTGTTGAGCGAAGGCATCCAGCCTGTCCAGTTGCTCTTGGGCCCGGGTCACGTGCTGGGCGACAACATCGCGCACGACGTCCATGCCAGTCTTGGCCATCAGTACTGCGGGTACATTGGCCAGTAGGACGCGAGTGGCCATCGCCTTCAGGTCGTTGATCCGCGAACGGCTTTCGTATTGCTCGGGCTTGCCGAACCAGAACTCCAGGCCGCGGCCGCCGGGGTTGGAGGCTAGGCAGACGATGTTCAGGCGCGCCTGTTCTTCCGATGTCAGGTTGGCTGTCCGCTGCAGCTTGGCTCTCAGGTTGTCCTTTTTGATAGCGGCCTGATCATCGAATAGAACCTGTTCAGTCAGGTCGGTCACTTCATCCATTTTATTAATGACGAAGATCGTCGAAGAAAGTTTGTTCAAATCGCGCAATACCCACCTGGCGATAGCGCTGTGGCTGTCCTTGAGCGGGTTCGTAGCGTCGACGACGTACAGGATCAGATGCGCTTCTGAGATGTAGCGTTTGGTCAGATCTTCATAAACCACTTGTTCGCCATCGACGATCTTTTCCTTGTCTCCGAACAGGCCCGGGGTATCGACAATTTCACACTTGCCCGGCAGGCCTTCTGGCGTGTAAATCGCCAAGCGATCGGAGGACTCGTCCATGTCGATCTTCATGTCGGCCATGATCTTGCCGAGCCATGCGGCGATCACGCTGGTCTTGCCGTCGGAGAAAGCGCCCAACAGCGCAATGCGCAGAACGTCGGACTCGATCGCGTCGACCGCGGAATCGATCTTTTCCAACTCGACCTTGACGTCAGCACCCAGTTCGCCCAGTTCATTCAAGATGACCCGAAGCTGATTGAGGCCATTGATCGCTATCTGTTTATCAACATTAAATTGCGTGAATTGTTCCATGGGGCATTTTCTCCAGTTGATCTTTGGTGCGCTGCATCAAACCCATCTGCTGCTTGATGATTTGCAGAGGGCGAGTCAGGGACGCATGGATTTCGTCGACTTGTCCGAGGACCTTTTCTTCGATTTGTTTGCGAACCGGCGCGAGCAAACCCTTGAGCTCTTCGCTCAGGGAATCGGCGGCCTTGGCGCGTGCCCCGGCGATCTTTTCCTGAACCTCAGCCTGGGCTTTGCGAACGCGTTTCTCCTTGCTTAGGAAGAAGTTCAAGATGTTGATCAACAGCCCCACCGCTGCACCAATCGCTGCGCCAATGAGGTTGCCCACGACCGGGAATGCGCTGCCGATTCCAGCCCCCGCCATAGCGTAGGAGCCGACGTTGAACAGCATCCAGCCATAATCCTTGAGATCCAGGCCGAGGCCCAGTTCTGGTGTCTTGTAGCTGGCGTTGAAGTCTGCGCCCGCATAAGCGATTGCCTGCTCGAATTCAACCCGCGAAACATCCTCCAGCAAGCGCTGCATGGCCTGCACCAGATCGTTTTGCAACTCCGCAAGATACTTTTCGAACTGGATCTGCAGGTCTTCTTTCAGCTGTTCCTGGCGCTCGCGGAATGCACGCTGGATTTTGCTGGCGATCAATTCGTTTTCGCCGAAATTTTCCTCGACGATATCGTCAGCGGCACTGCTCATGTCAGTGAAGAGCCGGTCCCACAGGAGTTTTCTCCCTTTCTTGACCGACTGTTCGAACTTGGCCAAAGCGTCCTTGACGGCGATGCGGCACTTGTCGAATTCCGGCTCTGTCCGAGCCATGAATGTCTCGTGGCTAGTGTGTAGATCTTGCAGGATGGCAAGATTTTCCATCAGCAACTGATGCACTTTGGTTTTGTTGCTTTCGATCATGTCTTCCTTGAACGTGCTCAGTTTGCCATGAAGCACCTGGGCGACTGACTTGATCTGGCTGAACTCATACATGGCCTTCGTCGAGGCGAAGTTTTTGCGGTAGTTGCGTTGGTGGATGACCAGGTCACGATCCCGGGACGGGTGGATTGTCGTGCCGCCGCTCCCCGGCACACTGGCCAAGGACGAGAAGGCGAGCAAACCCTGTACGCAGTGGCCTCTCTGCATCGCCTTGGCGCCCAACACTGACTCAAGCACGCCGACGGTCTGTTGCAATGCCCCGGTTTCGAGTGACGTCCGGTCTTCCTCGAACTCGTACTGGTCGGCATTGCCGCGCACGTTCACCAGCGGACACACCTGAGTGCCGAGACGCAGATAGGAGCGGATCTTCTCTGCGGTGGCTTTTTCCGGCTTTTTGTTGGTTCCGTTGACGTAGAACACCAGGTGCGCTTTGGCTACCGCTTCACGGACCATATGAGAGTACTTGCTTTCGTCCCCTTCAATGCCGGGCACGTCGATCAGTTGGAAGCGTTTGCCCTTGTAGTTGAGGGTGTAGAACGTATTGCCTTTGGTGAAATCCGCTTCACCGGTGCCGATGATTCGCCCGTCGATGCGCGAGGCCAGAGCCTTTTTTCGATCAAGCGCCACGGCGCCGATAAACACGCTGGCCAGCCGCTGGTTTAGCACTTCATCCATGGCTGCCGAGCGGGCCTTGATCGGCGCAAAGGGGTTTGCGATCACCTGCTCTTCAGACACTGCGGTCGCTTCATCGAACAGCTCGTCGAGCTCGAAGTTGCTCATCTCAGACTCCTGCCAGCTTCAAGAACACAGCCGATGCAGATGCCCCTAGAACCAGTCCGCCGCAGGCAAACGCAATCAGTTTTGACCTGATTTTGGCGTTGGATTGGTCTTGGGCTAGTTGCAGGCGTTGCGCAGATTCTTCCTGTTCAGCCTTCAGTCGTTGGGCGGCTATTTCGTGATCGGCTTTCAGCCGCTGTGCGGCGACTCCCTGTTCGGCCTTCAATCGAGCATCTGCCTCTTGCACTGCCAATGTAGTCCGGGCATCGGCTTCGGCTTGCGCGATGCGGTCTCTGGCCGCGACCTCTTCCTGCAAAATCTCGGAAAGATGGCGCGTGCCCTGGCGGATATCAGAGATTTGCGCGGCATATTCTTCGTAAACCGCCTTGAGCCCCTCGCGCAATTGACCGATATGCTCGGCCAGCGCTTTTTCGTACTTCACGAGGTCGTGAGCGTTTTGCTCCAGCAAAGCTTGCCGGGACTCTTCCTTGAACAGAATGCGCAACGACTCGATGATCGTGCTCTTGCCCGCGTTGGTTTCGCCGAAAAACGCCATGGTAAACATGTCCCACTCGGCATGAGTCTTAAGCTGGTCAAGTTCGCCATCGAAGATGACCTGGATGGTGCGAAGCTTCTCGGTCATGTTGCCAACTTCACGCTTGCCGTCTTTGTGCTCGACATTCAGGCCCAGGATATCGGCCATGGCGCCGGCAATGCTGTCTGAAACGTCGGAGTACAGGCTGTTAAGGTCTTGGCGCGCGTTCATTACTGTTCCTTTTGTGTGATGACGTCGAGGGGATAAGCGAGTGTTGTAAGGGCTAAATGTGCTGAGCGTCATGCGAACCCACGACATGTGTTGTGCACGTGACTCGCCGGAGAGGCAGCTCGCAGTCAGCCGGCAGTGCCATTGCAGCGCGGCTGCATTGGCACTGCTTGGGAAAAGGGGATTGTCTGAGGCATTCACAACATCCTTGTTGGTGCGGGGCTGTAGGCTTGCGGAGGATGGACAATCACCGTCTATCGGCGTCAGTGCAACAACCTTTAGTGGGCGGGCGGGTAGTGCGCCATTTTTCTTCGGTGCGAATCAATTTGCCGCGCCCCCCCCCTCAGCATCCTCAAGCCTTCAAACGACCCGAGGGTGTGACTGTGTTGAAGATGTCCTGACCGGTGTGGGACCGTTTTCATTGCCTAGGAGGGTATTAGGTGTACCGGCAGTACAGGTCGATGGAGGCTAAAATTGAAATCTTGCGCAAGACGCAGAACTCCAGTTAGTGTCGACTGTTAATTTTATTTCCGGATCAGGCAAGAAAGTCAGCATGACGCGATCGGCAGATCAAACGGTTTCTTCAGTCTGGGCAATGCTGGGTGAGTGGGGAAGGCTGCAAACACTCAGGCTGTGTGAAACTCTCCACCAAAAATGAACTGCGCGCTCTGACGCGAATTTCGCGAATGTTCGCGTGGTATGCAGACCTAGATTTCGCGTAGGAACGCATTTTCCAGTGCGTTTTTTGAGCAGCGCATTGGGGGTCGGGGTTTTCACACAGCCTGCACTGTTGTGACCTTTAGGTAGGGCCGGGCTTCGAGGATCGATAGCGTGGTATACGGTTGTGAAATCATTGCAATCCAATACAATCCAACCATTTGCAAAAACTAAGCGTCTGCGGGCGTTGATGGCTTTGCACTGTGAAATTGGACTCAAATGTGGATAGGGAAGCTCGCTAGCGATGACGAATGAAAGCAATCAGTTTTTTGAGAAGCCTATTCTCAACTCGCCCTATGGCTATCCAGCTCGCCACTGGGAGCTTAGTGACGGTCAGCCAACCCAAAAGATTATCGAGAGCCGCCGTCGAGCTGAGTTTGTCACACCTATACCTAAGCCCAAGAAGCAGAAAGGTGGTAAGTCGGCTGACTTATTTGATGAGTCGATGGGGCTTTCAGATGGCGAGCAGAAGTACGACCCGATCTCCATCATTAATGAACTGCGACGCCATGTTAGTGCGTGGCGCAATCTGAATAGCCCGAACGACTGGAATGTAACTCCAGAAACTGCTCGACTGCTGCAGCACTGGCGGCATCACCAGTTCAACGGTGTGCGGCCGTTCTTTTGTCAGGTTGAGGCGGCGGAAACGGCTATCTGGCTGACTGAGGTTGCGCCCAAGATGGGCAAGACCGGCAAGCAGTTTCTCGATCATCTAGCGGGGGCTAATAACGACGCCAACCCTGAGTTGATGCGTCTCGCGCTGAAGCTAGCTACGGGCGCAGGTAAAACCACTGTCATGGCAATGTTGATCGCCTGGCAAACACTCAACGCAGTACGCCAACCGAACAGCAAGTTGTTTACCCGTGGATTTCTCATCGTCGCCCCTGGTTTGACCATTAAAGATCGCCTGCGTGTATTGCAACCAAATGACCCAGACAGCTATTACCAGAGCCGCGAAATCGTGCCAGCGGACATGGTTGCTGACCTTGATCGAGCGAAGATCATTATCACTAACTATCACGCTTTCAAATTGCGTGAGCGTATCGATATTTCCAAAGGTGGCCGCGCTCTTCTCAAAGGGCGTACTGGCGATGACATCCTTACCTTAGAAACCGAAGGCCAGATGATTCAGCGGGTAATGCCTGAGCTAATGGGCATGAAGAACGTGCTGGTTATTAATGACGAAGCCCACCACTGTTACCGGGAAAAGCCGGGCGAAGACGACGGCCTGAAGGGTGACGAAAAGAAAGAGGCTGAAGAAAACAATGCCGCTGCGCGGTTGTGGATTTCCGGTATCGAGGCCGTCAATCGCAAGCTTGGCGTTGCGCGCGTATTGGATCTGTCTGCAACGCCCTTCTTTCTGAGTGGTTCAGGCTATGCCGAAGGCACTCTGTTTCCGTGGACGATGTGCGACTTTTCGTTGATGGATGCTATCGAGTGCGGCATCGTCAAGCTGCCACGTGTACCTGTCGCGGACAATATCCATGGCAGCGAGATGCCTATGTTCCGTGAGTTGTGGAAGCATATCGGTAAGAAGATGCCGAAGAGCAACCGCAAGTCGAGCGGCACGCTCGACCCGCTCAGTATTCCCGTCGAGCTGCAGACTGCTTTGGCAGCACTCTACGGCCATTACGAAAAAACCTATGAACTCTGGGATAAAGCCGGCATCCGCGTACCGCCATGCTTCATCGTGGTTTGCAACAACACAGCAACGTCCAAGCTGGTGTACGACTACATATCTGGTTTTACGCGGCAGAATGATGATGGCTCAAGCAATGTGGTCAATGGTCGCTTGGAGCTATTCCGCAATTTTGATGAGCATGACAATCCTATTTCGCGGCCGCGCACGCTGCTGATTGACAGTGAGCAGCTAGAGTCTGGCGATGCGTTGGACGATAACTTCCGCGGTATGGCAGCAGATGAAATTGAGCGCTTTCGCGATGAGATTCGTGAGCGTACCGGTGACATCCAGGCAGCCAACAACATCACTGATCAAGAACTGCTGCGTGAGGTTATGAACACCGTCGGTAAGCAAGGCCGACTGGGTGAGTCAATTCGCTGTGTAGTTTCTGTTTCGATGCTCACTGAGGGCTGGGATACCAACACAGTCACCCACGTGCTGGGTGTGCGAGCCTTTGGTACTCAACTGCTGTGTGAGCAGGTTATTGGCCGTGCGCTGCGCCGTCAGTCGTATGAGCTCAACGAAGAGGGCTTGTTCAACGTTGAATACGCTGACGTGCTTGGCATCCCCTTCGATTTCACTGCTAAGCCGGTAATTGCTCCGCCGCAAAAGCCCCGTGAGACCATTCACGTAAAAGCGGTACGACCGACTCGTGATGCCTTGGAAATCCAGTTTCCGCGTGTGGCGGGCTACCGGGTCGAGTTGCCAGAAGAGCGGCTCACAGCCGTTTTCAATGTGGACTCCATACTGGAGCTGACTCCCGAGCTGGTTGGCCCCTCGATAACTCGCAACGAAGGCATCATTGGGGAATCTGCAGACCTCAGCCTTGCACATACAGGAGACATGCGCCTGTCCACGCTGCTGTTTCATTTAACCCAGCGACTGCTCTACACCAAATGGCGTGATCCTGGTGAAGAAGCCAAATTGCATTTATTCGGTCAATTGAAACGCATCACCAAGCAGTGGCTAGATACCTGTCTCGTCTGCAAGGGAGGCACCTATCCTGCGCAGCTGATGTTTCAGAGCCTGGCCGACGTAGCCTGTGAGCGCATCACCACGGCAATTACTCGTGCTGAAATGGGGACAAGGCCGATCAAGGCTGTGCTTGAGGCGTACAACCCCACGGGTTCAACCATGAGCGTGAGTTTCAATACCTCAAAAACCGAGCGCTGGGAAACGCAGGCTGACAAATGCCATGTCAACTGGGTGATTCTGGACAGTGGTTGGGAGGCTGAGTTTTGCCGTGTTGCCGAAGCGCATCCGCAGGTTAAAGCCTATGTGAAGAATCACAGTCTGGGCCTTGAAGTGCCTTATCGCTACGCGTCGGAAATGCGCAAATATCGCCCCGATTTTATCGTTCGGGTGGACGACGGCCGTGGTGATGACGATCTCCTCAACCTAGTGGTCGAGATCAAAGGTTACCGCCGCGAAGATGCCAAAGAGAAGAAGAACACCATGGATGTCTACTGGGTGCCGGGTGTGAACAACCTCGGCACCTATGGTCGTTGGGCCTTTGCTGAATTTACAGATGTATTCGAAATGCAGGACGACTTTGCTCAAAAAGTAGAAGCCGAATTTAGCAAAATGATCCAAGCCGTTGCCAGTGTGCCGGCGCAAGGAAACTAACATGGCCAAGATTACTGGCAATAAACCAGCATCCAAGCTTGCTGTTGAAACCATCAAGCATGATGACGCCACTCGTAAAAATATTCCCACAGCGGAGTACCAGTCGCTGGTTCAGAAAAGCGATCAGGCTGCATTGAAAGTGAGGTATCCACGCAACACCGATCTAGATCCGCAACTTGTGTGGCGCGGTAAAGATGAGCAAGGTTGGTCTGATCTGGTGGTAAATGCACCGCCGCTTTACATTCAAGACAAAGTACACCCGAAGGTGTTGATTGACGACCTGTTGCGCCGTACCGCAGCAGGTGAGCAGCAGCAATCCGGTGCTATGGACGATATGTTTGCCGATTTCAACGGCCTGCCAGACGAAAACGCCAGAACCGAGTTTTACCAGCATGATGCCCACTGGGCCAATCGCATGATTTTGGGGGATTCCCTTCAAGTCATGGCCAGCTTGGCTGAGCGAGAAGGCTTGCGTGGCAAGGTGCAGTGCATCTATTTTGACCCGCCCTACGGCATCAAATTCAACAGCAACTTCCAGTGGTCTACTACAAGTCGTGATGTGAAGGACGGCAACGCAGGCCATATCACTCGCGAGCCCGAACAAGTTAAAGCATTCCGCGACACTTGGCGCGATGGTATCCATAGCTATCTCACGTACTTGCGTGATCGCCTCACCGTCGCCCGCGATCTCCTCACCGATTCCGGCTCTATCTTCGTGCAGATTGGCGATGAAAATGTACACCGCGTCCGGGCGTTGATGGATGAGGTGTTTGGGGATGACAATCTCATCGCTCAAATTGCCTTCAAAACCTCGGATCCTCTCGGACAAACCGGAGTAGCGAAGGTGTATGACTACCTTGTGTGGTATAGCAAGGACGCCAAGAACTTCAAATACCGTGCAGTTTTTCGTGACCGCGATATTTCCGACGACAAGGAGTATCGCTTCATTGACCAACTTCACTCGGCAGGCGTTCCAGCGGATCGGAGCAGCCAGGAGTTTCTCGAGACGGTTTACCGCAGACGAAATGCGACATCGTCTGGCTTTACCAAAAGCTGCACGTTCGACTTGCCGTTGTTCGGGACGCTGTTTCCTCCTTCGAGCAATAAGAGCTGGTCGAGCAATCCCCAAGGCATGGAGCGGGTGGCAAAAGCTGACCGGTTTTTTATCCTCGGGAAAGATCCATACTACAAGCAGTATCATCGAGACTTTCCCTATTCTCAGCTTGAGAATGTCTGGACGGACAAGCCCGCGGCGCAAGCCAAACGGTATGTCGTGGAGACGGCGGAGAAGTTTGTTCAACGCTGCATTTTAATGACGACCGACCCCGGTGACCTCGTGCTTGATCCGACCTGTGGTTCCGGCACGACCGCGATGGTCTGCGAGCAATGGGGCCGCCGCTGGATCACGATTGACACCTCGCGTGTGGCGTTGGCCCTGGCCCGGGCCCGCATCATGGGCGCGCGTTATCCCTTTTACCTACTGGCCGATTCCCGCGAAGGCCAGCTCAAGGAAGCCGCAGTCGCCCGCTCCACGCCGAGTTCGCAACCCGTACAGGGCAACATCCGTCACGGTTTCGTCTATGAGCGCGTACCGCACATCACGCTCAAGTCCATCGCCAACAACGCGGAAATCGATGTCATCTGGGACGAATGGCAGGCGAAGCTGGAGCCGTTGCGCGAGCAGTTGAACGCCGTGCTCAAGACGACCTGGCAAGAGTGGGAAATTCCGCGCGAGGCGCCTTCGGATAAAAATAAGGTCCAGTGGTCGGACGAGGCTTTGCGGCTGCACGCAGACTGGTGGCAGGCCCGCATCGCCCGGCAGCAAGAAATTGACGCATCCATCGCTGCTAAGGCTGAGTTCGAGTACCTCTATGACAAGCCCTATGGCGATAAAAAGAAAGTGCGTGTAGCCGGGCCATTCACAGTCGAAAGTTTGTCCCCACACCGCGTGCTGGCGGTAGATGAAAATGACGAGTTAATCGATGGCATCGGCAAAAAGCAGGGTGAGTATTCCGAAGAGCGCGACTTTGTGCAGATGATTTTGCAGAACCTGAAAACTGCAGGTGTGCAACAGGCGCACAAAGAAAACAAAATTAACTTCACCTCACTCACGCCGTGGCCGGGTGATTTGGTTTGTGCCGAAGGTCGGTATATGGAGGGCGATGCCGAGCGACGTGCGGCCATTTTCATTGGTCCCGAGTTTGGCACCGTATCGCGCCCTGATCTGGTATCCGCGGCGCGTGAAGCTGGTGATTCTGATTTTGATGTGCTGATTACATGCGCCTTCAACTACGATGCCCAATCCACTGAGTTCGGAAAACTAGGCCGGATTCCAGTGCTCAAAGCGCGCATGAATGCCGACCTGCATATGTCTGAAGACCTTAAGAACACTGGTAAAGGCAATCTCTTTGTCATCTTTGGTGAGCCTGATATCGACATTATTCCTACCAATGACGGCATGGTTAAAGTGAAAGTTAATGGTGTGGACGTATTCCATCCCAATACGGGTGAAGTCCGCTCCGACGGTGCCGACGGCATTGCCTGTTGGTTTATCGACACCGACTACAACGAAGAGAGTTTCTTCGTTCGTCACGCCTACTTTCTCGGCGCGAACGATCCGTACAAGGCCCTGAAAACCACGCTGAAAGCGGAAATCGACCAGGAAGCCTGGGAGTCGCTGAATAGTGATACCTCGCGACCGTTCGATAAACCTAAGAATGGTCGAATAGCGGTGAAGGTCATTAACCATTTAGGTGATGAAGTCATGAAGGTGTATCGAGTGAATTGATGGTGTGTAGTGGTACTTAAAACGATGAAGCGACTCATAAACTTTAAAAGGGATTTTCATGAATTTCCGCATCGCTGATACGTTCACTGACAGCCTTGCTCGCCTTACAGGTGATGAGCAAAAAGCCGTCAAAACCACTGCTTTTGATTTGCAGATTAACCCTGCCAGCACAGGCATGAGTTTTCACAAGCTGGAAAAGTCCAAAGATAAGAATTTTTGGTCGCTACGCGTAAGCTCCGATATTCGGCTGATCGTGCATAAAACTGAATCCAACCTACTGCTGTGCTACGTCGATCATCACGACAAAGCTTATCAGTGGGCGGAGCGGCGCAAGCTAGAAACGCACCCTAAAACGGGTGCAGCTCAGCTGGTGGAAGTTCGAGAGCGGGTAGAAGAGGTGGTTGTCGCTAAATTCGTTGAATATGTTCAGCAGGAGCTGATTAAGCCGCTGCTATTCAACCGTATTTCTGAGGATCAACTGCTGAGCTATGGCGTGCCAACAGAATGGCTGGCCGACGTAAAAAAGGCTGATGAAGATACGTTGTTGCAGCTGGCCGATCATCTGCCCGCAGAGGCTGCTGAAGCGCTATTGGAGTTGGCGACTGGCGGTGTTCCGGTTATTTCAAGAGCTGTAGTGGGTAATGATCCATTTGCTCACCCTGATGCACTGCGCCGCTTTCGGGTAATGGCAGACGTCGAAGCTTTGACACAAGCACTGGATTACCCCTGGGAGAAATGGACGGTATTCCTGCATCCTGCCCAAGAGCAAATGGTTGAGCGCGATTACACTGGGCCGGTACGTGTGTCGGGCTCTGCTGGCACCGGGAAAACTATTGTGGCGCTACATCGTGCGGTATTTCTTGCGCGTCACAACCCAGACTGTCGCGTGTTACTAACCACGTTTTCAGACACGTTAGCGAATGCCCTTCACACAAAGTTACGGCATCTGTGCAGTCGCGACCCGCGCTTGGCTGAGCGCTTGGAAGTTCATGCGATGGACACAATTGGTCAAAGACTATTTGAACGGAACTTTGGCAAGGCAAACTTGGTTAAGAAGTCCCAGCTTCTGACGTTGATTACCGAGGCATCCAGCTTGGTAGCCGAACATAAATTCAGTTTGTCGTTCTTGTTGGCCGAGTGGGAGCAAGTCGTTGATGTTTGGCAGCTGAAAAGCTGGGAGGCTTATCGCGATGTTAAGCGACTTGGCCGTAAGACACGCTTGCCAGAGATCCAGCGGCAACTGTTGTGGAGTATTTTTGAGAGGGTGCTTAGCTCTCTCGAAAAGCTACAGCTAATAACCGTTGCTGCAATGTTCGCGCAGCTGTCGGCGCGCGTGCAAAAAAGTAAAAACCCTGCATTCGAGTTCGTCGTCGTAGACGAAGCACAGGATATCAATGTGCCGCAATTACGCTTTCTTGCTGCTCTGGGCGGGAACAGACCTAATGCGCTGTTTTTTGCCGGTGACCTTGGCCAACGTATTTTCCAGCAGGCATTTTCATGGAGGTCTCTGGGCGTTGATGTGCGTGGGCGCTCGCGCACGCTAAATGTCAACTATCGAACCTCGCATCAAATCCGCATGCAAGCCGACAAGCTGCTTGGCCCGGAAGTCTCTGACGTGGATGGTATTACAGAGTGCCGTGGCGGTACGGTATCGGTATTCAACGGACCTCAACCTGAGATCCATAGCTTCAGCTCTGAAGCTGATGAATCAGCCTATGTAGCGCAGTGGTTAAAAGGTCTTCTGCACGAGGGTGTGCTAGCCCATGAGATTGGCGTCTTCGTGCGGTCTAAGGCAGAGGTCGATGCTGCGATAAGCGCAGTCGAGGCCGCTGGATTAGATTACAAAGTACTTGATGATTTTGTTGAAACAGTGAATGGGTGCGTCTCAATCACCACCATGCACTTGGCCAAAGGCTTAGAGTTCCGGTCGGTGATTGTGATGGCTTGTGATGATGAAGTCATTCCATCACAGGAGCGCATAGAAAACGTCACTGATGATGCCGACCTGAAAGACGTGTACGAAACAGAACGACAGCTGCTTTACGTAGCTTGCACTAGGGCCCGTGACCGATTGTTAGTAACCAGCGGCGGCGTGCCCTCTGAGTTTTTGGAGGACATGGTTTAAGTCCTGCTACTCAACTTTTGGTGCAAGTTCTTGGTTCGAGGGGATGGGGGATCACAGCCAGTGGCTAGGAAGCTCAATGGAGTAGTTCTTGGCGACGGTTTTGAGTGTTGTGATGATCTCAGCATGTCGCGCTTGATGCGCGGACTGCCAATCTGCACGACTTTCCAACAAGAGCTTAAGCTCCGGCAGGTTGTACATACCGAGGCGATGGAGGTTGCCCCAGTTGGCGATGCCGAACAGGTTGTAGATGACCACTGTGGCATCACGCTCACTGGCTAGGCGCTTTTCGCCCATTAGCTTTTCGGCCGCATCCTCTGCGTCGTCACGGTCTTCGTAGGTGTTGAGGAGTTTCATCGGAATCTCGTCTGTGTGTTCGGCAGAATTATACCTGAGGCAGATGCAGCGCTCTTTGGCCAATGCGACAGAGATAGAGGCATCGATCAGCTTGGACAGCAGGAGCATTAATCCTACTAATTAATACGGAGAGCCGCACCATGAGTCTGCCTAATCTAGAGCCCTTAGCCAGCGAATCCTTGTGTGCGTTTGCACTGATTGCCGATAAGGCCGAGGAAAAATTGAAAGCACCGGCAACGGCCAGCGAGGATAGCTTCGCTGTAAGCAACAGCCTCACCGGTGGCAAGGCCATTCAAAATTTGCAAAACATCAGTAAAAATAATCAAGACGGCTGGCGCGCTTTGATTGATGAGCCGGCCATTGCTCGTCTTTTGCTGGAAGATGAGCATGGCGAGCAGAAGATTTTCTATATCTCCCGCCAAGCCAGCATTCCACTTGCAGGTGATACTCAGCTTGCCAGTTATGCGTCTCCAATTGGACGAATGGCAGCGCTGCCGGTCGGTGATGAGGGTGAGGTCATTATTCGAGGCGTGTCAAAGCGCTTCTATCTGGTGGAGAAAACAAGCTTCCATACCTGCAAGCTTGAGGGTGAATGGGACTCCCAGGGTAATGAGTATAGTCATGAAAGTTTGGGCGTGTTTAGTGTCGAATCCCTGCGTGCACTGCTGGCGCTTGAGGGCGTAGATGTTGGTGATGAGCTTGATCGACTATTAGAGCAGGATGCTGCAATCAGTGGTGTTGTTCAGGGTATCACCCATCAGATTAGAACTGCCATGGGGCTGCGTGATCAACCCATCTTGGACAAGTTTCAGGACGATATTTTCCGTTTACCACTTGACAGCCAATTAATCATTCTCGGACCGCCCGGTACCGGCAAAACTACCACTTTGATCAAGCGACTAGGTCAGAAGCTAAACAAAGCCAACTTGGATGAAGTTGAGCTCAAGCTTGCTGAAGCAAACGTTCAAGGTCTGCCATTTGAAAGTAATTGGTTAATGTTTACTCCCTCGGAGTTGCTTAAGCATTATTTAAAGGAGGCGTTCAGTAGAGAACAGGTTCCAGCATCTAATGAGCACATCAAAACCTGGGATGCTCACCGGCATGATTTGGCGCGCAATAGCCTGGGTATTCTGAAAACCCCTAATGGTGGCAAATTCACTCTCAAGGTCAGTATGGATAATCTGGCCGCTGCGGTGCTGAAAGATCCGCAGGCGTGGTATGAAGCATTCCGGCAGTTTCATGTGCAGCGGCTGCAGGGCCAAATTAGGCAAGGAGCCGATATTGTTGTTGCATCTGATGACAGTCATCCATTGGCTACGACCCTGACGAGATGGGTTGAGGATCTTTCGCACCGCGAGCTTGCAGATTGCTATCGTGACTTGAATGCGCTGGAGCCCAGTATCAAATCCAGCCTGGATGCAGCGAAAGCCAGCACGGATGAACTGCTTACGAAAGAGCGCAACCGCATTTTCAACCATGACAAAGACGTGTTTGCACAGCTCGCGAAATTTTTAGCTACGGTTCAGCAGGATGATGATGAGCTGAGTGAGGATGATGAGTTTGATGCAGATGAGGCTGAGGAGGCGGCTAGTGCCACCTCTACCGAGCTGAAAAAAGCTGTTGCAGCTTATGTGAAGTGCCTTAGAGCGTTGGCGCGATATAAGTACCTCAAAAGAAGCCTACCCAAAAATGGTTTGGCTGCAAAAATCCGCGATTGGCTCAATAACAGATTACCTAGCGATACGGTTCTTCAGACAATTGGCCAGAGCATCAGTTTTCAGAATGGATTGCGTCGATTTGTTAATGCGAGCAAGCGCTATGCGTTTGATGTGCCTACCAGTTATCGGTTGTTCCGCAAAACAGAATCCGGGAATACCGATTTTTATCAGCAGGCTCCGGTAAACCAATTTCAGTTGAACGACACGGAAGTGGATGCCGTTGTGCTAATGGTGCTGAGAAATGGCCGCGAACTGTTGGGGCAAACCTTTATTTCTAGAGAGCTGAATGCCTCTCGGTTTGAAAGCCTGCGCAATATGGCAAGCCTGTTCAGGCACCAGATCATGGTTGATGAAGCTACCGACTTTTCGGCATTGCAATTGGCCTGCATGGAAAGCCTGACCTCGCTGGAAACGTTGTCATTTTTTGCCTGCGGCGACTTCAATCAGCGAATCACTCAGACGGGAGTACGCTCGTCTGATCAGCTTGAGTGGGTGTCATCAGCGATTGAGGCGAAAAAAATAAATATCGTTTATCGCCAAAGCCGGATATTGAACGACTTTGCTGCCTTCCTGCTGACAATGATGGGCGGGGATGAAAGCGCTTTGGGTGTGCTGCCCGAGCATTCAATCCATGAGGGTGTACCCCCCGTTTTACTTGAGCATGCAACTGATATCAGTACGGCAGCCCAGTGGGTTGCGGAGCGCATTTTTGAGGTAGAGCAAAGCGTAAAGCAAATGCCTACCATCGCCGTGCTGGTGAATGATGAAGATGATGTAAAGCCAATGGCGGAGCTATTAAATACCTACCTTGAAGACATAACTCTCAAGGCTGTAGCCTGCGAGGAAGGTAAGGCGCTTGGAGAGGGTGCTGATGTTCGGGTTTTTGACATCAAGCACATCAAAGGCTTGGAGTTTGAGGCGGTATTCTTTGTTGGTGTTGACACATTGGCGCAGCAGAAATCTGCTCTGTTCGACCGTTTTCTATATGTGGGCACAACCCGGGCTGCGACCTATCTAGGGATGGCATGTTATGACGTTCTTCCTGAGAAAATGCAATGCTTGCGTGGTTATTATGTTGACAAATGGTGAGGCTAGATAAATTTAGAGATTTAATAGATCTTTCAGTCGATCTGATTTTTTACAGCTTCTTTATTCATCGATACTAATGTAATGCCCTCATTTATGAGGCCATGTAGCAGAGGGAACAGTGCAAAAAAAGCGTACCCCAGCATGAGCAGGCATCTAGCCGCTCAGGTCGATCTAACCAGCCATCTAGACTTCTGGGGTAAGCACGCTGCACTCGACTAAAAATCCAGCCGGCCAGCAGCATGGCAGTCATCGAAGCTGGACACGTATTATTGCAACTCCCAGCAATAGCGCTGCCAGGCAGCCGGCCGGGAAGCGGACGGAAACAGATAGCGTAATGAGTAGCTATATGACTTCCACTAAGGTGGTTTCATAGGTGCCCCAAGTCAGCCACTGATACACAGCCCTCAGGCGCAGCTACAAGGGATCGAGCGTTCGCATGTCTCATGTTCAATGTGTCTTGCATTGGCGCCCATTGATACTCCACGAAAAGATTCTGTATTCCAATAATCGGCACCGAACTGCTTGAAGTAAGGTTTGGAACACAGGTTTATCTGGCGGTAAATGGACGCTCATGGGCTTGGAAGCCCCATATTCACTGGATTTCAGGCAAAAAAAAGACGTCCAAGGACGTCTTCTTTTTGGATTTGGTGGAGCCGGGGGGATTTGAACCCCCGTCCGCCAGTACTCCGCTTTCGGGCCTACATGCTTAGCCGTGTCTATTAAGTTAACCCTCAGCGACCCGACGGGCAGGGTGCTTTGGGCGAGCTGTGTAAGTTTTAGCCGATTCGTCCACAGCGTACTGCACGGCGATCCTGTTCTATATGACAATCACTTTGGGTTTACAGGCATCCCCTGGTGATTGCTGGAGCCGAAGCTACCAGAAGGAAGGCTAGCACCGCTTACGCGGCGAGAGCTTGTTCCCCGTAGGTTTCGTCATTGGCAACTATAGAAAGTTGCAACAGTGGATTTACGACTTCTGTTACCAAGTCGGCATGCCCCTAGAGTTTCATCACCGGCGTCGAATCCTAATCGGCCCCAATTCTGCTGCTCTAGCAGTCAGGCGGCGGAGTCTACCCGAATCAATGAGATACGTCGACCGTCCGCCTGACATTCCGCTCGCGACGGGCTTGGACCAGTCGCGATCCGGCAATTACTTCGCGGCACCGCCGTCGCTGCCGTCACCGCCGGTTTTCAGCTCGGTGATTTTCTTGGTAGTGATGGAGATGCACTCCTTGTCATCGCCACGTTTCTGCGCGGCAGTAGCGTCAGCGACGGTTTTTTCAAGGTCAGTTTTGCTGTCACCGGTGAGGTTGGTAACGGTCGACGCCTCAGCATTTTTCAGCGCTGCGATGTTCGCGCCGCACAGGTCATCAGCAGCGAAAACCGGGGAACCCAACAGTGCAGCGGTAAGAAACAGTCCAGTCAGTGCGGTGCGCTTCATGTGTATCTCCTTGAGCCTGTTGACTCGGTATCGCCGGCTGATTTTACCGGTGCCCGAGATAGAGGAAAAAAAGCGCCGAATGTGTTGTGGCGCTTAAAGAGATGGACTGCCGCTCATCGCAGGGGTTCTATATTTTTTTCACAATGCTGTGAAAAAGCCACGTTGCGAGATGTTTCGGGATCATGGGGCGATCTCCGCCCCATTTGTGTGCATCAAGCGGTTCTTGGTTGAGTCACTCGATCCACGAGATAGACCAGACCGTGGTAGTCGATACCACCGTGTTGCGTGAGCCCGATCTCGCAGGTCCGGCTGGTAGAAATCCCCTCATCACAGTACTGGACCGCCTCTTTCAGCGAGCGCAGCGCGTGGGCATTCAGTTCGGGTGTCGTAAAGCCTTTGTCCCCCGCAAAGCCGCAGCAATGAATGCCTTCGGGAACGACCACATTCACGCTGCACATTCGTGCAAGGTCGATCAGCGCCTGGCTCTCGCCCAGGTGTTGCGTGCTGCAAGTGACGTGAACCGCGATGGGCGCCTGTTGCGGGGTGAACACCAGTTTGTCCAGCAGATGGGTGCGGATGAAACGAACCGGGTCATACAGTTCGAGCCGGGTCTCCTTGAGGTCCTGAATCAGGCGCAACGTACAGGGGCTGGTGTCGCAATAGATCGGATCGAGCCCGCCGCGACTGGCCTTGGTCAGCGCAGCAAGCATCTGCTGGCGCTTGCCTTCCGCCTGCTCGGCGTAGCCCTTGGAGGAGAAAGGCTGGCCGCAGCACAGACTGTCCTGGTCTTCCGGAAATACCACCTGATACCCCGCTTTCTCCAGCAGCCCTCGGGTCTTGTCCATCAGCGACATCTGTTCGCGATCGCCCGCCGCAGGCCCCATGACGCGGGACACGCAGGCCGCCAGATAGACCACGCGAGGGCGCTGATCTTCAACCGGCGGCATGAACCGAATAGCGTTTTCGGGCTGCGGCATCGCGGGCGTCCACTGAGGCACGCGGCCTGAAGACGCTTTGCTCAGCGCGCCGGAAATCTTCGCCAGCCTCGGTGCGCCCAACAGCATGCGGGCGCCATTGGCGGCATGCAGCGTAAATCGCGCGCCCTTCAACGCCGTCGCAAAGTGCTGACTGATCCAGCTAGCGGCCTTGTCGTGATGCGCTTGCTCCCCGCGAAGCTTCTTCACCAGCTCGCCTGTGTTGATGCCGACCGGGCAACGTTGCGCGCACAAACCGGTGGCCGCGCAGGTGTCGATGCCGTGGTACTGATAGTCGCGTTCCATCTGGGTCGTGTCGATGTTCGCGCGTTTTTTCGCCTGAATCTCACGCCACATGACGATGCGTTGCCGTGGGCTCAGGGTCAGGCCCTTCGATGGACACACCGGTTCGCAGAAACCACACTCGATGCATTTGTCGATGATCCCATCTGCAGCCGGCATGGGTTTCAGGTGCTTGAGGTGCACCCGCGGATCGTCACTGAGCACGACGTCCGGATTGAGAATGCCAGCGGGATCGAGCAGCCGTTTGAGTTGCCACATCAGCGCGTACGCCTCGCTGCCCCATTCAAGCTCCACAAACGGCGCCATGTTGCGGCCGGTACCGTGTTCGGCTTTCAGTGAGCCATTGAACTCCACGGCCACCAGTTGCGTGACGTCATCCATGAACGCGGAATAACGCGCAATCTCCTGCGGATCGTTGAAGCCTTGGGTGAAGACGAAGTGCAGGTTGCCCTCCAGCGCATGGCCGAACAGGATCGCCTCGTCGTAGCGGTGCTTTTCGAACAGTTCGATCAATCGCCGAACGCCGATGGCCAGTTGCTCGACGGGGAAGGTCACGTCTTCGATGATCACCGTCGTACCCGTCTCACGCACCGCGCCGACGGCAGGAAAGGTGTCCTTGCGAATGGCCCAGAGCCGTGCGTTCTCGGCCGCGTCTTCGGTGAAATCAACCTGCTTCTCGACCGGAAAGTGCGCGATGGACGCCATGATCTGCGCCAGTTGCTCGTGCAACAACGGCTGCGTCGCAGCGCGGGCTTCGATCAACAGTGCACAGGCGCCGTCCGACAGTTCACGAACAAAGGCCGGCATGCCCGGCTTGTCCTGCACCGAGCGCATGCTGCGCCGATCAAGCAGTTCGACGGCAGCGACCGGCTGGGTTTTCAGCACCGCCACGGCGTTGCAGCAGGTTTCTATGTCGGGAAAAACAATCAGCGCCGTTGCCTTGCTCGGGTGATCGGGCACCGTGTCGTACGTCACCGCGCTGATGAAACCCAGCGTGCCCTCCGAACCCACCAGCAGGTGACTGAGGATGTCGAGCGGCTCGTCGAAATCCACCAAGGCGTTCAGCGACAGGCCGCAGGTGTTCTTCAGACGGTACTTGTGGCGAATCTTCGCGGCGAGTTCGGTGTTTGCGCGCGTCTCACTGCCCAGGTGCGCGAGGCGGTCGAGCAGCTCGGCGTGGCTGACTTTAAATACAGCGACACTGGCGGGGTCTTCCGTGTCCAGGCGGGCACCGTCGGCGAGCACCAGCCGAATGCCAGCAAGGGTGTGATAGGTGTTCTGGGCCGTGCCGCAGCACATGCCGCTGGAATTGTTGGCGACGATGCCGCCGATTTTTGCCGCGTGCATGGACGCCGGGTCAGGACCGATCTTGCGTCCAAATGGCGCAAGCCAGACGTTGGCCTGTGCGCCGATTACGCCGGGTTGCAAACGGATCTTCGTGCCTTGCTCGCGTATTTCACGGCCGTTCCAGTTGTCGCCGAGCACGATCAATACGGAGTCGCTGATGGCTTGGCCCGAGAGGCTGGTGCCGGCCGCACGGAAGGTCACCGGGACTTTATCGGCCTGCGCCAGTTTCAACAGCGCCACGACTTCGTCTTCTGATTCGACGCGGATGACCAGCTTGGGGATCAGCCGATAAAAGCTGGCGTCGGTGCCGAAGGCCAAGGTCGAGAGCGGGTCGTCGAAGCGTCTTCCGGCAGGAATGAGGCTGTTCACACCGGCCAGAAACGCGGCGGGCAAAGTCATGCTGTTTTCCTCGTGGGGCATCTCGGTGGCGCTGCGGCCTCTGTCGGGCCGCATGGGTCGGGATCGGCGTAGGTCAGGCGCCCAGCTCGCGGACCAGCGAATCGCGGGTGATCTCGCTGATCGACTTGGCGCCGGTCAAGACCATCGCCACGCGCATCTCCTTCTCGAACAGATCCAGCAGATTCTTCACCCCGGTCTCGCCATGGGTGGCCAAGGCGTAGATGAACGCACGGCCGATCAGCACGGTGTCTGCGCCGAGGGCAATCATGCGCACCACATCCAGACCGCTGCGAATGCCGGAGTCGGCGAGAATCTTCAGATCGCCTTTTACCGCGTCGGCAATGGCGGGCAGCGCACGGGCACTAGACAACACGCCATCAAGCTGGCGGCCGCCATGGTTGGACACAACGATACCGTCGGCGCCGAATTTCACCGCATCCCGCGCGTCGTCAGGATCGAGGATGCCTTTGATGATCATCGGGCCGTCCCAGGAATCGCGAATCCATTCCAGGTCTTTCCATGAGATCGACGGATCGAAATTGTTGCCCAGCCAGGCGATGTAATCGGTGAGACCGGTAGGGTTGCCGCGATAGGCCGACACGTTGCCCAAGTCGTGGGGCCGGCCGTTGATGCCCACGTCCCACGCCCATTGCGGGTGGGTCATGGCTTGCAAGACCCGGCGCATCGGCCCGCTTTTGCCGCTCATACCGGAGTGCGCGTCACGGTAGCGGGCGCCTGGGACGGGCATGTCGACGGTGAAGACCAGTGTTTTCACACCGGCGGCTTTGGCTCGCTCCAGCGCGTTGCGCATGAAACCGCGATCCTTCAGCACATACAGCTGAAACCACATGGGTCGCTTGATCGCCGGCGCGACTTCCTCAATCGGGCACAACGACACCGTCGACAGCGTGAACGGAATGCCCTTGGCGTCTGCGGCGCGGGCGGCCTGTACTTCGCCACGGCGGGCATACATGCCGCATAGGCCAACCGGAGCCAGTGCCATCGGCATGCTCAGGGTTTCACCGAACAGCGTCGTCTCCAGACTCAGCTCGGACATGTTCTTCAGGATGCGCTGGCGCAGCGCAATGCTGGCCAGGTCGGAAACGTTGTGGCGCAGGGTGTGCTCGGCGTAGGCGCCACCGTCCGCGTAGTGGAACAGGAAGGGCGGGAGCTTGCGCTGGGCGGCGGCGCGGTAGTCGGTGGAGGCAGAAATGATCATGGGATCTCGCAGATGAGTGAGCGGGGCCACAGCCGGGCGCGCAAGCAGCACGCCCGGCGCTCGTCTGATTAATGAACCAGCATGCCGGTGAACCAGTACGCCTGGGCGTAGGTGATGCAGCCAACGATCGTGGCGAAGAAAATGCTGTGCTTGAGGGTGAAGCGGAACAGGTCGGATTCTTTACCCACCAGCCCGGTTGCCGCGCAGGCTACCGCGATCGATTGCGGGGAAATCATCTTGCCGGTTACGCCGCCGCTTGAGTTGGCTGCAACCATCAGCACGTCACTGACGCCCAGTTGGTGTGCCGTGGTGGCCTGCAACGAGCCAAACAGGGCGTTCGACGAGGTGTCGGAGCCTGTCAGGAACACCCCGAGCCAGCCGAGGAATGGCGAGAAGAACGGGAAGGCGCTGCCAGTCCCGGCGAGGACCAATGCGAGCGTCGAGGACATGCCGGAGTAGTTCATGACGAAGGCGAAGGCCAGCACCATGCCGATGGACACGATGGCCCAGCGCAATTCGATCAGCGTTTCTTTGAACGTGACCACACCTGTTTTAGGTGTAATGCGCAGCACGATCATCGCCAGAATCGCCGAGATCAGAATCGCGCTGCCCGAGGCTGCGAGCAGGTCAAACTTGTACACCGCAGGCATGGCCGTCGGGTTGGCGACAATCGGCGCCATCTTCATGACCAGTTGATCCAGGTGCGGCACCGGGAAGTTCATGGTCAGTGCCTGCAATGGGCCGCCCGCGGCGAACAGCGCCTTGAACGGCTTCAGCGTCCAGATCGTCACGACGACAGTCAGGATCAGGAACGGCGACCATGCCTTGATGATGGTTCCTGCCGAGTACGGCGATTTTTTGGTGGTGCGCGGCTGACCAAAACCGCCCGCATTACCAGCGCCGCCCATGACCGCAGCACCGCCGGACGCACCGACGATGTTCGCATCGGCTGCGCGGGCTGGCTGCCAGACTTTCAGGAAGAAGGTCAGGGACACGAGGCTGACCAGCGCCGAGGTAATGTCTGGCAGTTCCGGGCCAATGAAATTTGAGGTCAGAAATTGCACGATGGCGAAGCTGCCGCCCGCGACCAGAGCCGCTGGCCAGGTCTCCTTGACGCCTTTCACACCGTCCATCATGAACATCAGCCAGAACGGCACGAACACCGACAACAGTGGCAATTGACGACCGGCCATGGCGCCGATCTTGAACGGGTCGAGACCGGACACCTGACCGGCCACGATGATCGGGATGCCCAATGCGCCAAACGCCACCGGTGCGGTGTTGGCGATCAGGCAGAGGCCGGCGGCATACAGCGGGTTCAATCCCAGGCCAACGAGTAACGCTGCGGTGATCGCCACCGGTGCGCCGAAGCCTGCCGCGCCTTCCAGGAACGCGCCGAAGCAGAATCCGATCAGCAAGACCTGCAGGCGCTGGTCATCGGTGATCGACATGACCGAGCTGCGAATGATCTCGAACTGGCCACTTTTGACCGTCAGTTTGTAGAGAAACACTGCGGCAATAATGATCCACGCAATGGGCCACAAGCCGTAGAGGAAACCGTAGCCGGCGGAAGCGACGGCCATGTCGGCGGGCATCTGGAAGGCGAAGATCGCGATCAGTATGGCGAGCAGCAACGTGATGGCTCCCGCGACGTGCCCCTTGAGCCGGAAGATCGCCAGCGCCAGAAAGAAGAAAACGATCGGAATGACAGCCACCAGCGCCGAAAGGCCCAGGCCGCCGAGAGGTGTGTAGAGCTGTTGCCAGGTTTGCATGTATGAGGCCCCTAATTGTTTTTGGTTAGGCCCGGTGTCCATGTCTTACGTGCGCGGCTCCTGCAGGTGACAACTGCGTATCTGTCGGCCTGCCGGCGCTGACGAACGAGTCGCACAGCTCACCAGCTCAAGCGTTCCGCCGTCGGGAAGTGCCTGCAACGTGGGACAGCGATAAGCCGTCCCTCGCCGGCATTGTAAATTGGTAATACCAATTTACAATGTCTTGGCGCTAGGTTAGGAGCCTTGCTGACGGTGTGTCAATTTATGACGCGTAAACTTTCGTAGCAGCTCGCCCGGATTTCATCCGCACTTCGCCTGAGAGGGAGATTTCTCCTACATCTTCCGGGTGAATGTCTGATCGCGATCAGCGAGAATATGCGCCCCGCGGCCAAGCCAGGCGGGGCAGTCGGGTTGTGGAGTGAAGGGTTATGGGCTTTGATCAGGTGCGTCAGCGCCGCTTGTCCGACGATATTGTCGAGCAGTTGGAAAGGATGATTCTGGAGGGCACGTTGCGCTCTGGCGGTCGTCTGCCGGCTGAGCGAGCGCTGGCCGAGCAGTTCGGCGTGTCGCGCCCTTCGCTGCGTGAGGCGATTCAAAAGCTGACGGCCAAAGGGCTGTTGATCAGCCGTCAAGGCGGCGGCAATTACGTGGTCGACAGTCTTGGGTCCACGTTCAGCGATCCACTGCTTCATCTGTTGGAAAGCAGCCCGGACGCCCAGCGCGACCTGCTTGAGTTCCGCCATACCCTGGAAGCCTCCTGCGCCTACTACGCAGCCATACGCGCGACGGATGTTGATCGGCTGCGGCTGCGCGAGGCGTTCGATGCTCTGCAGGACTGCTACAGCCGCGCGGAGGAAGTGAGTCGTGCGGAGGAGGGCGCAGCAGACGCCAGTTTCCACCTCGCCATCGCCGAAGCCAGCCATAACGCTGTGTTGCTGCACACCATTCGCGGCCTGTTCGATCTGCTGCGGCGCAGCGTGGTCACCAACATCGGCGGCATGTACAAACAGCGCGCAGAAACCCGCGACATGCTGATTGATCAGCATCGTGAGTTGTACCTGGCGATTATCGAAGGGCGGGCAGACGATGCTCGAGAAGTGTCGAGCCGTCATTTGCTGTACGTGCAGGAGGTGCTGGAGGAAGTGCGCCAGCAAGTGCAGCGCACGGCGCGGGCTGAACGGCGCAACCGGATTTAAAGACGCTGCACGGCGCCCGACCCATCGCGGACCGTGCGCCACCGGTTAGAGCGGCGTTTCTAAGCGGCCGGAAAGACTGAATCAGTCTTCCTTGCCCTTGTTCCGCACTGCGCGTTGCAGCTCGCGATTGGAGTCGCGTTCGCGCTCGGTATCGCGCTTGTCGTATTCCTTCTTGCCTTTGCCCAGAGCAATCTCGCACTTGATCAAGTGCTGCTTCCAGTAAAGGGCAAGGGCCACGCAGGCATAGCCTTTTTGCTGAACAGACGACGTCAGCTTTTCCAGCTCGCGCTTGTTGAGCAACAGTTTACGGGTGCGTGTCGGGTCAGCGATGACGTGGGTACTGGCTGTCGTCAGTGGCGAGATATGGCTACCCATCAGCCAGGCCTCACCGTCTTTGAGCAACACGTAACTGTCAACCAGCTGCACCTTGTTGGCACGCAGGCTTTTTACTTCCCAGCCAGCCAGGACCAGACCGGCCTCGAACTTGTGTTCGATGAAGTAATCGTGACGCGCCTTTTTATTTTGCGCGATGGTCCCTGTGGGATGTTTCTTGAGCTTAGCCATAGGCGACGCATTATAGGGATCAACGGGCGTCTCGGCTATGGGCTCGCGCGCTGAAGCTGTGTGCTTGAGCAGGTGGAGTGAATCCCGGACAATGCGCGATCTTTTTTGCGTGTTGGACGTGTCAACGATGTCGACGGACAAGGTTTCGGTTCACGGGAGTTGGGCCAGTCGCTGGGTGTTTATCCTGGCGGCCACCGGCTCTGCCGTAGGGTTGGGCAGCATCTGGAAATTCCCCTACATGGTCGGCGTCTACGGCGGCGGCGCGTTTGTGCTGGTGTTTCTGGCGTGCATCGCCCTGATCGGGATTCCGGTGATGATCGCCGAGACGCTTATCGGGCGACGCGCACGGCAGAGTCCGGCCAACGCGCTGCGTACGCTGGCCCTGGAAGCGGGGCATTCGTCAAAGTGGTCATGGGGCGCTTTCGCCGGCATGGTCACCGCGCTATTGATCCTTTCTTTTTATAGCGTCGTTGGTGGCTGGTCGCTCGAGTACATCATCGATGTCGGCAAGGGCGATTTCAAAGGCGTGACGCCTGATGGTGTCGGCGCCTATTTTGGCGAGATGATTGCCGATCCCTGGCGTCTGGTCGGCTGGCATACGCTGTTCATGCTGTTGTCGGCGATCACCATCGCCAAGGGCGTCAATGCCGGCCTTGAGCGCAGCCTGCGTATCCTGATGCCGTTGCTGTTCGTGCTGATGGTGATTCTGTTGGGCTATAGCCTGACCACCGGGCACTTCATGGAAGGGGTGCATTTCATGTTCGACTTCACCCCCGAGAAGCTGCTCGATGGCTTGCTCCCGGCCATGGGGCATGCGTTTTTCTCGCTGAGTGTGGGCGTCGGTTCGATCATGATTTACGGCGCCTACATGACCAAAGAGGCCTCGATCAGCGCGACGGTGGTGGGCGTGGCATTGCTCGACACCTTCGTGTCGCTGCTGGCGGGCCTCGCATTGTTTCCGATTGTGTTCGCGGCGGGTCTGAACCCAAGCGAAGGGCCGGGCCTGATGTTCGTTACGCTGCCGTATGCATTTGGTAACGTCGCCTTCGGTACGGTCATGGGCGTGGTGTTCTTTATCCTTGTCGCGGTCGCGGCCTGGAGCTCGGCCATTTCCTTGCTCGAACCCATGGTCGCGTATCTGGTCGAGCGCACAAAAGTTCGCCGCGGCTGGGTGACGTTCTGGCTATCGTTCATCTGCTGGTTCGTCGGCCTCGGGACGGTTTTCTCGTTCAACATCTGGAAGCAGGCCAAATTCTTCGTGAACGAAGGCGGCGGCTTCCACCTCTATCAGTGGGGAGCGTCGTCGGGGCTGGATTTCTTCGGCGTCATCGATTTCTTCACCTCGCGGATCATGCTTCCGCTGGGTGGATTGTGCTTTGTGGTATTCGCAGGTTGGGTGATGGGACGCGGTGCGGTGCGCGACGAGTTGTCGGTACGCAGCCCGGTTCTGTTCGCTTTAACGTTCTTTTTGATGCGCTATGTGGCGCCGATCGGCATTGTGGTTGTCTTTGCCGCTCAGCTTTGGAAATGACGCTGACATGACTACGCATATTCAACGTTCCGCCCTTTTGCCATATCCCGCCCAGGCGCTGTACGACCTGGTCAACGACGTGAGTCGCTACTCCGAGTTTCTGCCGTGGTGTTCTGCCGGTACCGTGCTTGAGCAGAGTGATACCTCAATGCGTGCGCGTGTCGAGATCGCAAAAGGCGGCCTGAGCCAGCACTTCGTTACTCGCAACACGCTGACGCCGGGGCAAACCATCGAGATGAATCTGGAGGAGGGGCCTTTCAGTCAGCTTCACGGCGTCTGGACCTTCAAGGCCCTGAATGAAAAGGCCTGCAAGATCAGCCTCGACCTGTCGTTCGACTACAGCGGTTCGATTGTCCGTGCGACCCTGGGTCCGCTGTTCAATCAGGCCGCCAACACCTTGGTTGATGCTTTCTGCCAGCGAGCCAAAGAGCTGCATGGCTGAGCTAACGATCCGCGTCGAGGTGGTCTATGCCGCCGTCGACCGCCAGGAGTTGCTGGCGCTGGACGTGCCCGTCGGAACATCGGTACGCGCTGCGGCTATTGTATCGGGCATGGCCGAGCACTTTCCTGAGCTGGACATCGCGCAGTGCCCGTTGGGCATCTTCGGCAAGCTCGTGGGCGACCCGGAGCAGCGTGAGGTGGAAGCCGGCGACAGGGTTGAGATCTATCGCCCATTGCTGGCTGATCCGAAAGAGGTGCGCCGTCTGCGCGCTTTAAAGGCAGTGGAGTCGAGAAAGGTGCGAAAACCGATTTAATTTTCTCATCGGCTCGATTGAAAAACGTAAAAAAGCCCGGTATACCCGGGCTTTTTTGTGCGGCTGATTCCAGAAGGAAAAGGGGGATCAGCGCGGGTTTGTGTCCAGCGGCTCCTGGGAAGGAACGGGAACGGTTTCGACCTTGTCGACGTCGTTCTGAATCTGCTCAAGCAACGAGCCAGGCTTCGGCGGCTCTTCCTTCGGCGGCTGCGTCCCTTGGTTTTCGGGGGTGACAGTCGTGTCGCTGCTCTTCCCGAGAATGGCCTCGTCGCGGCTGACACCCGGCTTGAAGTCACCGGACAGGCTCGCCAGCTGGTCATTGCCATTGAAGATCAGGCTGACGCGTTCCTGCTGGCGTTCGCCACCACCAGGCTGCAGGCTGTACAGATAGTCCCAGCGTTCAGGGTGAAAGGTGTCGGTCAACAAAGGGTTGCCCATGATAAACCTTACTTGCCGACGGGTCATTCCCGGGCGCAACTGGTCTATCATGTCCTGCGTGACGACATTGCCCTGTTGGATGTCGATTTTATAAACCCCGGGGAATGAACAACCGGCGAGTGCGAGCAGTCCCACGAAGGTGAAACTGGTTAGCAAGAGCTTGGTGTTTTGCATCGGTGGGCGACTTCCACTATCTTGGCTGGGACAACGTAAACCCCGATCATACCTGCATTAAGAGAAGCTGCGAAGCAGCGTCTGCGAGAAAGCTGACCATGGTTGAAAATAGCGAACTACGCAAAGCCGGACTTAAAGTGACCCTGCCGCGGGTCAAGATCCTTCAAATGCTCGATTCTGCGCAGCAGCGTCACATGAGCGCGGAGGACGTCTACAAGGCGCTGATGGAGGCCAACGAAGACGTCGGTCTGGCAACGGTTTACCGAGTTCTGACTCAGTTCGAAGCAGCCGGGTTGGTGGTTCGCCACAATTTCGACGGCGGCCACGCGGTATTCGAACTGGCTGACGGAGGTCACCACGACCACATGGTCAACGTGGAATCCGGTGAGGTCATCGAGTTCTTCGACGAAGAAATCGAAAAGCTGCAAAAAGCCATTGTGAGCAAGCACGGCTTCGAGCTGGTTGACCACAATCTGGTGCTCTACGTACGCAAGCAAAAGGTGTAAGCCTTTTGTGAAGTACGGCAAAGGCGACCCTCGGGTCGCCTTTGTTGTTTCTGCAGTTTGCGATCAGGGGATGCTGCCAGATCCGCGCCGCCCGGGTTAAGCCGTAAAGATCATCAAGATTTGGACGCGACCACCATCTTCTTGGCGTGTGCGAGCGACTCTTTGGTCAGATCGATACCGCCCAGCATTCGCGCCACTTCCTCCACTCGCTCGTTCTTGCTCAGCTTGGACACCGCTGTACGCGTCACGTCTGCTTCCCGGACTTTATGTACAAAAAGGTGTTGATGCCCTTGAGCGGCGACTTGCGGCAAGTGCGTAACGGTCATGACCTGGCCGCGTTCGCCAAGACGACGCAGCAATTGGCCGACGATTTCAGCGGTAGGGCCGCCGATACCGACGTCCACTTCGTCAAACACCAGCGTCGGAACCCGAGATGTCTGTGCGGTGATCACTTGAATCGCCAGACTGATCCGAGAGAGTTCCCCACCCGACGCCACCTTCGCCAGCGCCTTGAGCGGCTGACCCGGGTTGGCGCTGACCAGCAGCTCAACCTGCTCCAGCCCGTTGGGTGACAGCTCTTTGTCTACGTTCTCGCGCAGCTCGATATTGAAGCGTCCGCCCGGCATACCCAGCCGCTGAATTTCGTGCTCGACCTTGTGGGCCAGTTCCGGCGCAGCACGGTGACGCAGGTCGCTCAGCTCGCGCGCCTTCTCTTGATAATGCCGCGCATAGGAGCCTACCTCGTGTTCCAGTCTCTCGATTGCTTCGTCGTTGGCGTTGAGGGTTTCGATCTCGTCGAGCAACTTCTGGTGCAGCGCTGCAACTTCAGTAGGCTGCACGCGGTGTTTGCGTGCCAGCGTATAGATGGTGTCGAGGCGTTCTTCAATTTGCTGCAGGCGGGCGGGGTCCGCTTCGAAGCGATCGAGGAAACGGTTGATCTCGCCGACGGCCTCTTCGACCTGAATCTGCGCACTCGAGAGCAGGTTGGTCGCTTCATTCAACGCATCTGGCGTGTTGTTCACGCTGCTGAGTCGATTAAGGCTGGCGGTCAGTGCGTTCAGCGCATTGCCGGAGTCACTTTCACTGCACAGCTCCACAACTTGCCGGCAGATGCCCAGCAGGCTTTCGGCATTGGTCAGCGTGGTGTGTTCCTGTTCCAGCCGTTCGAGCTCGTTTTCGCCGAGGCTCAGGCTTTCCAGCTCTTCAAGCTGATAGCTCAGCAACTGATGCTTGGCACGCTGCTCGTCGCCGGAGTTGGAAAGGCGCTCAAGCTCCTGGCGCGTTTGCCGCCAGCGCTGGGAGGCCAGTTGCACTTGACGTGCAAGGTCGGTGGCGCCCGCGTATTCGTCCAGCAAGCGCCTATGGGTATCGGTCTTCAGCAGCGACTGATGCTCGTGCTGGCTGTGAATATCGATCACCAGCTCGCCAAGGGCTTTCAGGTCCCCCTGGGGGCAAGGCGTCCCGTTTATATAGGCGCGTGATCGGCCTTCGGCAGTAATGACGCGGCGCAGAATGCAGGGACCGTCGGTTTCGAGGTCTCGCTCCTTTAGCCATGCGCTGGCTTCAGGAATATCCGACACGTCGAAGGTCGCCAGAATGTCTGCCTTGTCAGCACCTGGCCTTACCACGCCACTGTCGGCGCGATCGCCCAGCGTGAGGCCGAGCGCGTCGAGCATGATCGACTTGCCGGCCCCGGTTTCCCCGGTGATCACACTCATGCCGCGATCAAGTTCGAGATCGAGATGTTCAACGATGGCGTAGTTATGTATGGACAGGTGGACCAGCATCAGAGCGGCTCCCAAACAATTTGTCTGGTTATTTATACAGTGTTTTGCTTTGGGCTGACAATGCCCGGCCTTAGCTCGATTTGAAAGGTCATCGCCCATTTTTAGCATCAATCCTGCTTTTCGCCATCGCGCGTGGCCGCCGAACCCATGTCAGAACATTTGTAGGGTTATTGAGCCGATCCTGCGCCTAAACCCTTGAACCCGAGAATTACGACCCCATATAGCCGGGCAGAGGCGTGAGTTGAGCTCACGGATGTAATTAGAAGGAGAGAATTTATGGCTGACGAACAGAACCCGGACATGCAGGCTCAGGATCAGGCTGCCGACACGGCGACTTCTCAAGATGATCTGGCAACGCGTGTGCAAGTGCTTGAAGAGCAGCTGAAAGCGGCGCAGGACCAGTCTCTGCGTGTGGCTGCGGATCTGCAGAACGTCCGCCGCCGTGCCGAGCAAGACGTCGAGAAGGCGCACAAATTTGCGCTTGAGAAGTTTGCCAGCGATCTGCTGCCGATCGTTGACAGCCTTGAGCGGGGCCTTGACTTGTCCAACTCGGATGACGAGAGCATCCGGCCGATGCGTGAAGGCATCGAACTGACGCTGAAAATGTTCTACGACACGCTCAAGCGCTACAACCTTGAAGCCATTGACCCTCATGGCCAGCCGTTCAACGCCGAGCACCATCAGGCGATGGCGATGCAGGAAAGCGCGGATGTGGAGCCGAACAGCGTGCTCAAGGTGTTCCAGAAGGGATATCAGCTCAATGGCCGTTTGCTGCGCCCGGCCATGGTCGTGGTCAGCAAGGCGCCATCGCCTGTTTCGCCGTCTATTGACGAGCAGGCTTGAAATTAGCTGAGCGGCCCCCATTTACAGGCCAAGCGTTTAAGAATTACCGCAATTTGTAAATGCAGTTGCGGCAACCAAATTTAAGTTTCGGGAGAGTCAAAAATGGGCAAGATTATCGGTATCGACCTGGGGACCACCAACTCCTGCGTCTCGGTTCTGGAAAACGGTAAAGCCAAGGTGATCGAGAACGCCGAAGGCGCTCGTACCACCCCTTCGATCATCGCGTATGCCAACGACGGCGAGATCCTTGTGGGTCAATCGGCCAAGCGTCAGGCAGTGACCAACCCGCACAACACCCTGTACGCGGTTAAGCGTCTGATCGGCCGTAAGTTCGACGAAGAAGTCGTGCAGAAAGACATCAAGATGGTGCCTTACAAAATCGCCAAGGCTGACAACGGCGATGCATGGGTTGAAGTCAACGACAAGAAAATGTCCCCTCCTCAGATTTCGGCTGAAATCCTGAAGAAGATGAAGAAAACCGCCGAAGACTACCTCGGCGAGGCTGTTACAGAGGCGGTCATCACTGTCCCTGCATACTTCAACGACAGCCAGCGTCAGGCCACCAAAGACGCCGGTCGTATTGCCGGTCTGGACGTGAAGCGCATCATCAACGAACCAACCGCAGCTGCGCTGGCTTACGGTATGGACAAAGCGAAGGGCGATCACACCGTCATCGTTTATGACCTGGGTGGCGGTACTTTCGACGTTTCGGTCATCGAAATCGCTGAAGTTGATGGCGAGCACCAGTTCGAAGTATTGGCCACCAACGGCGATACCTTCCTGGGTGGTGAAGACTTCGACATCCGCCTGATCGATTACCTGGTTGACGAATTCAAGAAAGAATCCGGCATGAACCTGAAAGGTGATCCGCTGGCGATGCAGCGTCTGAAAGAAGCTGCCGAGAAAGCGAAGATCGAGCTGTCTTCGAGCAATTCGACCGACGTGAACCTGCCTTACATCACTGCAGATGCCACCGGTCCTAAGCACTTGAACGTGAAGATCTCGCGCGCCAAGCTGGAATCGCTGGTTGAAGACCTGGTTCAGCGCACCATCGAGCCTTGCCGCATTGCGCTGAAAGACTCCGGTATCGACATCGGCGCGATCAACGACGTGATCCTGGTCGGCGGTCAGACCCGCATGCCACTGGTTCAGCAGAAGGTCACCGAGTTCTTCGGTAAAGAAGCGCGTAAAGACGTCAACCCTGACGAAGCCGTTGCCATGGGTGCAGCTATCCAGGGTGCAGTACTGGCGGGCGACGTGAAAGACGTTCTGCTGCTGGACGTCAGCCCGCTGACGCTGGGTATCGAAACCATGGGTGGCGTGATGACCGCGCTGATCGAGAAAAACACCACGATTCCTACCAAGAAATCGCAGGTGTTCTCGACTGCCGACGACAACCAGGGCGCAGTGACCATTCACGTGCTGCAGGGCGAGCGTAAGCAAGCGGCTCAGAACAAGTCCCTGGGCAAGTTCGACCTGGCCGAGATTCCACCAGCACCACGCGGCGTGCCTCAGATCGAAGTGACCTTCGACATCGACGCCAACGGCATTCTGCATGTCGGCGCGAAAGACAAGGCGACTGGCAAGACTCAGTCGATCGTGATCAAGGCCAACTCCGGTCTGTCGGACGAAGAAATCCAGCAGATGATTCGCGACGCTGAAGCGAACTCGGACGAAGACCGCAAGTTTGAAGAGCTGGCCTCTGCCCGCAACCAGGGCGATGCGCTGGTTCACTCGACTCGCAAAATGATCTCCGACGCTGGCGACAAAGTCACCGCGGAAGAAAAGACCGCTATCGAAGCTGCACTGGTTGCCCTTGAAGCCGCCGTTAAAGGCGACGACAAGGCTGCCATCGACGCCAAGATCGAAGAGCTGTCGAAGGTCTCCGCGCCGGTTGCTCAGAAGATGTACGCCGAGCAGGCCGAAAAACCTGAAGGCGGTGCTCAGGCCGCTCAGGAAGAAAGCAAGCCTGCAGACGACGTCGTTGACGCCGAGTTCGAAGAAGTAAAAGACCACAAGTAAGCGCAGGCTCACTTGATCGCCGGTTGACCGCTTTCTGGTGGTCGCTGGTAGGATGTCGCCGCGCGGGAGCTTGCTCCCGCGTTGGCGTGTCTGGAACACCCAAAATTTTCAAGCGCGCGATCCCGTATCGCGGGCTTTGTGGCAAAGCCGGATGCTCCTGCACTCCGGCTTGTTCAGCCGCTTTCCTCGGTCGATCAAAGGCCGTTGAACCAAGACCAGGATCGTTGAATTGACGTGAGTTGGGTCCGGGCCTGAAAGGGGCTCAACGAGTTCGGCAGACTCAGGAGGGTCATGCCGGACGTCCTCAAGAGTGCGGAAAATTTATGTCAAAGCGTGATTATTACGAAGTACTGGGCGTGGAGCGTGGCTCCAGCGAAGCGGACCTGAAAAAGGCGTATCGCCGTCTCGCCATGAAATATCACCCTGACCGCAACCCGGGTGACAAGGCTTCGGAAGACGCCTTCAAAGAAGCCAACGAAGCGTACGAAGTGCTTTCCGATGCCAGCAAGCGCGCGGCCTACGACCAATACGGCCATGCCGGTGTCGATCAGGGCATGGGCGGCGGCGGTTTCGGCGGCGGTGGCGCCAACTTCTCCGACATCTTCGGTGATGTTTTCAGCGACTTCTTCGGCGGCGGTCGCGCCGGCGGCGGTGGTCGCGGTGGTGCCCAGCGTGGCAGCGACCTTCGCTATACCCTCGAATTGAATCTTGAAGAAGCAGTGCGCGGCACGACTGTCAGCATCCGTGTACCGACACTGGTCAACTGCAAGCCGTGCGATGGCAGCGGCGCTAAAAAGGGCTCGTCCCCGGTGACCTGCCCGACATGCGGCGGCATCGGCCAGGTGCGCATGCAGCAGGGTTTCTTCTCTGTTCAGCAGACCTGCCCGCGTTGCCACGGCAACGGCAAGATCATTTCCGACCCTTGTGACTCCTGCCATGGCGAAGGCCGTGTCGAAGAGTCCAAGACGCTGTCGGTCAAGGTGCCGCCAGGTGTCGATACCGGCGACCGTATTCGTCTGTCGGGCGAAGGCGAGGCAGGGACGCAAGGTGGTCCAACGGGCGACCTGTACGTTGTGATCAATGTACGCGAACACGCGATTTTCCAGCGCGACGGCAAGCATCTGTATTGCGAAGTGCCGATCAGCTTCACCGACGCTGCACTGGGCGGCGAGCTGGAAGTGCCGACGCTGGACGGTCGCGTCAAGCTGAAGATCCCGGAAGGCACGCAAACCGGTAAGCAGTTCCGTCTGCGCGGCAAGGGCGTAGCCCCTGTGCGTGGTGGCGGCGCCGGCGACCTGATGTGCCGTGTGGCCGTCGAGACCCCGGTGAACCTGGGTCGTCGCCAGCGCGAGCTGCTCGAAGAGTTCCGCGCCACCCTTGAAGGCGACAGTTCTCATTCGCCCAAGGCCAGCGGCTGGTTCGAAGGCGTGAAGCGCTTCTTCGGCGATCTCTAAGGGGCAGGGCATGCGACGCATTGCTGTGATGGGCGCCGCCGGGCGCATGGGCAAGAACCTGATCGAGGCGGTGCAGGACCGTGCGCCGCTCACCGGACTGACAGCGGCAATCGTTCGTCCCGGCAGCACGATGATTGGTGCCGACGCCGGCGAACTCGCATCGCTGGGGCGCATCGGTGTTCAGTTGACCGGTAATCTGGAGCAGGTTGCTGACGAGTTCGACGTCTTGATCGACTTCACATTGCCGGACGTCATGCTGAAAAACCTGGCGTTCTGCCGTAAGGCGGGCAAGGCGATGGTCATTGGTACCACCGGCTTGAGCGTCGAACAAAAGCACCTACTGGTGGAAGCGAGTCGGGAAATTCCCGTGGTTTTCGCGTCCAACTTCAGTGTGGGTGTGAACCTGTCGTTCAAGCTGCTGGATCTGGCGGCGCGAGTGATGGGTGAAGATTCGGACATCGAGATCATCGAAGCTCATCACCGCAACAAGGTCGACGCGCCGTCGGGTACGGCAGTCAGCATGGGTGAGGTGGTTGCCAATGCCCTTGGGCGTGACTTGAGCAAGGTTGCCGTCTACGGTCGTGAGGGCTACACAGGTGTTCGTGAGCGCGAGACGATCGGCTTCGCCACGGTCCGCGGCGGTGACGTCGTAGGTGATCACACTGTGCTGTTCGCCGCCGAGGGTGAGCGTCTGGAGATTACGCACAAGGCGTCCAGTCGCATGACCTTCGCCAAGGGCGCAGTGCGTGCCGCGCTGTGGCTAGATGGCAAGGCGCCGGGTCTTTACGACATGCAGGATGTACTTGATCTGCGCTGAGTCTTTCGGCGTCCGAGATGTGAAAAGCGACAATGCGGGCAGGAGAAGGGCTTTACCTGTATCCTGCCCGCAGTTATTAGCCGTACGCACCCGCTACGCGACGTCCGTCGCACTCCCCAGCCCTCAGGGCAATTTTAGCGGTGGATTAAAAAGACCTCTTTCTGTAAGCTACAGCTTTAGTGTGTCCACTAAAAGCGCGCAGATAATTCTACGAAAAAAGCGGGGTGACGTGTCTATACGTCATTCCGCTTTTTTACAACCTGCGATCGCCCTTTCAGGCTTTATTACGGGAGGTCTTCTTGACTAAGCCAGCCATACTCGCCCTTGCTGATGGCAGCATTTTTCGCGGCGAAGCCATTGGTGCCGACGGTCAAACCGTTGGTGAAGTGGTGTTTAACACCGCAATGACCGGCTATCAGGAAATTCTTACCGATCCTTCCTATGCCCAGCAAATCGTCACCCTGACTTACCCGCACATCGGCAACACCGGCACAACGCCGGAAGATGCCGAGTCTGACCGCGTCTGGTCGGCGGGCCTGGTGATTCGCGACCTGCCGCTGGTTGCCAGCAACTGGCGCAACAAGATGCCACTGGCCGAGTATCTGAAGGCCAATAAAACCGTTGCGATCGCGGGCATCGATACCCGCCGCCTGACGCGCATTCTTCGCGAGAAGGGCGCTCAGAACGGCTGCATCATGGCCGGCGACAACATCTCCGAAGAAGCCGCTATTGCAGCAGCGCGAGCATTCCCTGGCTTGAAGGGCATGGACCTCGCCAAGGAAGTCAGCACCAAAGAGACCTACGAATGGCGCTCCACGGTCTGGAACCTGCAGTCCGACAGCAGTCCCGAAGTCGCCGCAGCGGACTTGAAGTACCACGTGGTTGCCTGGGACTACGGCGTCAAACTGAACATCCTGCGCATGCTGGTCGAGCGCGGTTGCCGTGTGACGGTCGTACCTGCGCAAACCCCTGCCAGTGAAGTGCTGGCGCTCAAGCCTGACGGCATCTTCCTCTCCAACGGCCCTGGCGATCCCGAACCGTGCGACTACGCCATTCAAGCGATCAAGGATGTGCTCGAGACCGACATTCCGGTGTTCGGTATCTGTCTGGGCCACCAGCTGTTGGCGCTCGCTTCCGGCGCTCGGACCATCAAGATGGATCTGGGCCACCATGGCGCCAACCACCCGGTCCAGGACCTGGACACCGGCGTTGTCATGATCACCAGCCAGAACCACGGGTTTGCGGTGGACGAAGCGACCTTGCCAAGCAACGTTCGCGCGATTCACAAGTCGCTGTTCGATGGCAGCCTGCAGGGCATCGAGCGCACCGACAAAGACGCGTTCAGCTTCCAGGGTCACCCTGAAGCGAGCCCGGGCCCGACTGACGTCGCGCCGCTGTTTGATCGCTTCATCACAGCCATGGACAAGCGCCGCTAAGGCTGCCTTGCGACTGTAGCGAGCAGGTGACCGCGGCGGGCCGGATCAGATCCGACAGCCCGCCCGGCACCTGAGATGTTCAAGACGGCTTGCCGACTGACACAGGATTCGAGTGACAACCCATGCCAAAACGTACAGACATTAAAAGCATCCTGATTCTTGGTGCTGGCCCGATCGTGATCGGCCAGGCCTGCGAATTCGACTACTCCGGCGCCCAGGCCTGCAAGGCCCTGCGCGAAGAGGGTTACCGCGTCATTCTGGTCAACTCGAACCCGGCCACCATCATGACCGACCCGGCCATGGCGGACGCGACCTACATCGAGCCGATCAAATGGGCGACCGTCGCCAAGATCATCGAAAAAGAACGCCCTGATGCGCTGCTGCCAACCATGGGCGGCCAGACCGCACTGAACTGCGCGCTGGATCTGGAGCGCGAAGGCGTTCTGGAGAAGTTCGGCGTTGAAATGATCGGCGCCAATGCCGACACCATCGACAAGGCTGAAGACCGCTCGCGTTTCGACAAGGCCATGAAATCCATCGGCCTGGCGTGCCCGCGTTCCGGTATCGCCCACAGCATGGAAGAGGCCAATGCGGTCCTCGAAAAGCTGGGCTTCCCCTGCATCATTCGTCCGTCCTTCACCATGGGCGGCACCGGTGGTGGCATCGCGTACAACCGTGAAGAGTTCGAAGAAATCTGCGCCCGCGGTCTCGACCTGTCGCCGACCAAAGAGTTGCTGATCGACGAGTCGCTGATCGGTTGGAAAGAATACGAAATGGAAGTTGTCCGCGACAAAAAGGACAACTGCATCATCGTCTGCTCCATCGAAAACTTCGACCCGATGGGTGTCCACACCGGCGACTCCATCACGGTCGCGCCGGCGCAGACGCTCACCGACAAGGAATACCAGATTCTGCGCAACGCCTCGCTGGCGGTCCTGCGCGAGATCGGCGTCGAAACAGGCGGCTCGAACGTTCAGTTCGGTATTTGCCCGGACACCGGCCGCATGGTCGTGATCGAGATGAACCCACGGGTTTCTCGCTCCTCTGCGCTGGCCTCCAAGGCTACCGGCTTCCCGATCGCGCGAGTGGCAGCCAAGCTGGCTGTCGGCTACACGCTGGACGAGTTGCAGAACGAAATCACCGGCGGCAAGACCCCGGCGTCGTTCGAGCCATCGATCGACTACGTCGTCACCAAGCTGCCACGGTTTGCGTTCGAGAAGTTTGCCAAGGCCGACGCGCGTCTGACCACACAAATGAAGTCGGTCGGCGAAGTCATGGCCATCGGCCGCACGTTCCAGGAATCCTTGCAGAAAGCACTGCGGGGCCTTGAAGTGGGTGTCAGCGGTCTCGATCCGAAGCTGGACCTGAGCAATCCGGAAAGCATGAGCATTCTCAAGCGCGAACTGACGGTTCCGGGTGCCGAGCGCATCTGGTACGTCGCCGACGCTTTCCGTGCCGGCATGACAGTTGAACAAATTTTCGGCATGAACATGATCGACCCTTGGTTCCTGGTGCAGATCGAAGATCTGATCAAGGACGAAGAGAAGGTCAAGACCCTCGGTCTTTCGGCAATTGATCGCGACCTGATGTATCGCCTCAAGCGCAAGGGCTTCTCCGATGCACGCCTGGCCAAGCTGGTCGGTGTGACCGAGAAAAACCTGCGCACGCACCGTCACAAGTTGGATGTGCTGCCGGTCTACAAGCGCGTCGACACCTGCGCTGCCGAGTTCGCGACCGACACCGCGTACATGTACTCCACGTACGAGGAAGAGTGCGAAGCCAACCCGACGAATCGCGACAAGATCATGATTCTGGGTGGCGGTCCGAACCGCATTGGCCAGGGCATCGAGTTCGACTACTGCTGCGTCCACGCTGCACTGGCGCTGCGTGAGGACGGGTACGAGACCATCATGGTCAACTGCAACCCGGAAACCGTATCGACCGACTACGACACCTCCGACCGTCTGTACTTCGAGCCGGTGACCCTGGAAGACGTGCTGGAAATCGTCCGCGTCGAGAAGCCGAAAGGCGTGATCGTTCAGTACGGCGGCCAGACGCCTTTGAAACTGGCGCGCGCACTGGAAGCCGCAGGCGTGCCGATCATCGGCACCAGCCCGGACGCCATTGACCGTGCAGAAGACCGCGAGCGCTTCCAGCAAATGGTCGAGCGACTGAACCTGCGTCAGCCGCCAAACGCTACCGTGCGCAGCGAAGACGAAGCCATTCGGGCTGCGGCGAAGATCGGCTACCCGCTGGTGGTTCGTCCGTCCTACGTACTGGGCGGCCGTGCGATGGAGATCGTCTACGAAGAAGACGAACTCAAGCGCTACCTGCGTGAAGCGGTTCAAGTGTCCAACGACAGCCCGGTGCTGCTTGACCACTTCCTCAACTGCGCCATCGAGATGGACGTCGATGCGGTCTGCGACGGTACCGACGTAGTGATCGGCGCAATCATGCAGCACATCGAACAGGCCGGCGTTCACTCGGGTGACTCGGCATGCTCGCTGCCACCGTATTCGCTGCCTGCCCACATCCAGGACGAAATGCGTGAGCAGGTCAAGAAAATGGCCCTCGAGCTCGGCGTTGTCGGTTTGATGAACGTGCAGTTGGCATTGCAGGGTGAAGACATCTACGTCATCGAAGTGAACCCGCGCGCCTCGCGTACGGTACCGTTCGTTTCGAAGTGCATTGGTGTCTCGCTGGCGATGATTGCGGCTCGTGTCATGGCCGGCAAAACCCTGAAAGAACTCGGCTTCACCAAAGAGATCATCCCGAACTTCTACAGCGTGAAAGAGGCGGTGTTCCCATTCGCTAAATTCCCGGGTGTAGACCCGATCCTCGGCCCAGAGATGAAGTCGACGGGCGAAGTCATGGGTGTTGGCGACACCTTCGGCGAAGCTTTCGCGAAAGCCCAGATGGGCGCCAGCGAAGTGCTGCCAACTTGCGGCACGGCGTTCATCAGCGTGCGTGACGACGACAAGCCCCTGGTGGCAGGTGTTGCACGCAGCTTGATCGAGCTGGGCTTCGACATCGTTGCAACCGCCGGCACTGCACGTCTTATCGAAGAGGCGGGGCTGAAAGTTCGCCGCGTCAACAAGGTGACCGAGGGCCGTCCACACGTGGTCGACATGATCAAGAATGACGAAGTCACGCTGATCATCAACACCACCGAAGGTCGTCAGTCGATCGCCGACTCCTACTCCATTCGCCGCAATGCCCTGCAGCACAAGATTTACTGCACCACGACCATTGCCGCGGGCGAGGCCATCTGTGAAGCGCTGAAGTTCGGCCCTGAAAAAACCGTGCGCCGCTTGCAGGATCTACACGCAGGACTCAAAGCATGATCAAGTACCCAATGACCGTTCAGGGCGCTCGCGCCCTGGAAGAAGAACACGCACACCTGACCAAGGTGGTTCGTCCCAAACTCAGCCAGGACATCGGGACTGCGCGTGAGCTGGGCGATCTCAAGGAAAACGCCGAATACCATGCCGCCCGCGAACAGCAGGGCATGGTCGAAGCGCGCATTCGCGATATCGAGGGCCGAATCCAGAATCAGGTGATCATCGACGTCACTACGATCCCTCATACCGGCAAAGTGATCTTCGGCACCACTGTCGAAATCGCGAACGTTGAGACGGACGAGCGCGTCACCTACCACATCGTGGGTGAGGACGAAGCTGACTTCAAATTGGGCAAGATCTCGGTGGGTTCGCCGCTTGCTCGCGCGTTGATTGGCAAGGAAGAAGGCGATGTCGTCGCTGTGAAAACACCGAGCGGTGTGATCGAGTACGAAATCGTGGAAGTGCGTCACGTTTGATGATCGACACCCGCTTTGCGCGGGTGGTGATTCAGCCAGCGGGTTCGAAGGTCATTGACTGACTTTTCGAACCGGCGGTTGCATGTCCGGTCTGACCGATTCTGCGCTCATCTTTCCAAGTGAGCGCCGAGTCGGAATGTCAGCGCTTATTCGCCCTGACCCGACAGGATCAGTTGAAGCGGTGGACGTTGGAAAGCTGCTTGTTTACCTTCGGGTTCTTGCGGTAAATCAGCGCCATTTTGCCGATCACCTGCACCAGATCGGCCTTACCGAGTTTGCACAGTTCAGCGATGGCTGCCAGGCGGCTCTCGCGGTCGAGGATGTTGAGTTTGATCTTGATCAACTCGTGATCGCCCAACGCGCGCTCCAGTTCGGCCAACACACCTTCAGTCAGACCATTGTCCGCCACCATCAACACCGGTTTCAGATGGTGACCAATGGATTTGTATTGTTTCTTCTGCTCTTGAGTGAGCGGCATAATCTGACCTCTGCGTCTGATCTTGTAAAAAGCGGCGGCCAGTTTACCCGAGCGAGTCCGGGACCGCCCGGTTAATCGCGACTCGTCCTAATTTTTTGAGGTGCTCCGTGGCACGTTCCAAAACCAGCCATAACTGGCTTAAAGAACACTTCGACGACAAGTACGTCAAAATGGCACAGCGGGACGGCTACCGTTCCCGCGCCAGTTACAAGCTTCTCGAGATTCAGGAGAAGGACAAGATCATCCGTCCTGGCATGACGGTGATCGACCTGGGTGCAGCGCCAGGTGGCTGGTCGCAGGTGACCAGTCGTCTGATTGGTGGTCAGGGCCGTTTGATTGCATCGGACATCCTGGAAATGGACAGCATCCCCGACGTGACCTTCATCCAGGGGGATTTCACCCAGGACGAAGTGCTCGCTCAGATCCTCGAAGCTGTTGGTAATACGCAGGTCGACCTTGTGATTTCCGATATGGCCCCCAATATGAGTGGATTGAGCGCCGTGGACATGCCGCGCGCAATGTTCCTTTGTGAGCTGGCGCTGGATCTGGCCGGCCGCGTGCTGCGTCCTGGTGGCGATTTCCTGATCAAGGTCTTCCAGGGTGAGGGCTTTGATGTGTACCACAAGGACATCCGCAAGCTGTTCGACAAGGTGCAGATGCGCAAACCGTTGTCGTCACGAGACCGTTCCAGGGAGCAGTATTTGTTGGGTCGCGGGTTTCGCGGCATAGAGGGATCGGCGAGCGATGAGCGCCTTTGATCAAGCGATAGCTTTTTTCAAATAGCTTAATCAAGGGAGCGTAACCAACATCGCGTAGTCAAAGTTTCACAAAGGGTTACAGACGCCGCCTGCCACGCCTGTAGGATCTGTAGTACGTTAGGCCGGTAAATATCATGCGAGGCACGCTCCAGCGTGGAGCTTGCTTCAGAGGGTAGCTAATTGAACGATATGGCAAAGAATTTGATCCTGTGGTTGATCATCGCGGCGGTTCTCGTGACCGTGATGAACAACTTCTCCAGTCCTAACGAGCCGCAGACCCTCAACTATTCCGAATTCATCCAGCAGGTGAAGGACGGCAAGGTCGAGAAAGTTGCCGTTGACGGATACGTCATCACCGGCAAACGCAGCGATGGCGACTCTTTCAAGACCATCCGACCGGCTATCCAGGATAACGGCCTTATTGGCGATCTGGTCGATAACAACGTCGTGATCGAAGGCAAGCAACCTGAGCAGCAAAGCATCTGGACTCAGCTTCTGGTCGCCAGCTTCCCCATCCTCGTGATCATTGCCGTCTTCATGTTCTTCATGCGCCAGATGCAAGGTGGCGCAGGCGGCAAGGGCGGCCCGATGAGCTTTGGTAAAAGCAAAGCACGTCTGCTGTCTGAAGATCAGGTGAAAACGACACTGGCTGACGTTGCCGGTTGCGACGAAGCCAAAGAGGAAGTCGGCGAGCTCGTCGAGTTCCTCCGCGATCCGGGCAAGTTCCAGCGGTTGGGTGGTCGCATTCCTCGCGGCGTGCTGATGGTAGGTCCTCCGGGTACCGGTAAAACCTTGTTGGCGAAGGCCATCGCGGGTGAAGCCAAGGTGCCGTTCTTCACGATTTCCGGTTCCGACTTCGTTGAAATGTTCGTCGGTGTTGGTGCAAGCCGTGTCCGTGACATGTTTGAGCAGGCCAAGAAGCATGCGCCTTGCATCATCTTCATCGACGAGATCGATGCTGTAGGTCGCCACCGTGGCGCCGGCATGGGCGGCGGTCATGATGAGCGTGAGCAGACGCTCAACCAGTTGCTGGTTGAGATGGACGGCTTTGAAATGAACGACGGCATCATCGTGATTGCTGCCACTAACCGTCCGGACGTCCTCGACCCTGCGCTGCTGCGTCCGGGCCGTTTCGACCGTCAGGTGGTCGTGGGCTTGCCCGACATCCGCGGTCGTGAACAGATTCTCAAAGTACACATGCGCAAAGTGCCAATGGGTGACGACGTTCAGCCAGGCGTGATTGCGCGTGGTACTCCGGGTTTCTCTGGTGCTGATCTTGCAAACCTGGTCAACGAGGCGTCGCTGTTCGCGGCTCGCACCGGTAAGCGCATCGTCGAGATGAAAGAATTCGAATTGGCGAAAGACAAAATCATGATGGGCGCCGAGCGCAAATCGATGGTCATGTCCGACAAAGAGAAGCGCAACACCGCTTATCACGAAGCCGGTCATGCGATTGTTGGTCGCGTCGTACCTGAGCATGATCCGGTCTACAAAGTGTCAATCATCCCGCGCGGTCGTGCGTTGGGCGTCACCATGTTCCTCCCCGAGGAAGATCGCTACAGCCTTTCCAAGCGTGCATTGATCAGTCAGATCTGCTCGCTGTACGGCGGTCGAATTGCGGAAGAAATGACGTTGGGCTTCGATGGCGTGACCACCGGCGCCTCTAACGACATCATGCGGGCCAGCCAGATCGCTCGAAACATGGTCACCAAGTGGGGCCTGTCCGAGAAGCTGGGTCCGTTGATGTATTCGGACGAAGACGAAGGCGGGTACCTCGGTCGTGGCGGTGGCGGTCAAAGCTCCAGCCTGTCGGGTGACACGGCACGTCTCATCGACTCTGAAGTGCGCAGCATCATCGATCAGTGCTACGGCACGGCCAGACAGATCCTCACGGATAATCGTGACAAGCTGGAAGCGATGGCCGACGCGCTGATGAAGTACGAAACCATCGACGCCGAGCAAATCGATGACATCATGGCAGGCCGCACACCCCGCGAGCCCCGCGATTGGGAAGGCGGTTCCGGAGATTCCGGCACCCCGATCGCACCTGTAGGTCCGCGTCCGGAATCGCCAATTGGCGGCCCAGCTGCTGAACACTAAGGTCTGACATGACTTCTGCGCTTCACCCGACCCGGTTGCCTTGCGGCAACCGGGTTCTTGATTTATCCCGCACGCACGTGATGGGGATCCTCAATATCACTCCTGATTCGTTCTCGGACGGCGGCCGTTTCGCGCAGCGCGACCTGGCGCTGCGTCATGCCGAAGCGATGATGCTGGCGGGTGCGACCTTGATCGATGTAGGGGGCGAGTCAACGCGTCCCGGTGCGCGATCTGTTTCTCCTGTCGAAGAGCTGGAGCGTGTGGCGCCTGTCGTCGAGGCGATCAGCGCCGAGCTGGACGTGATCATTTCGGTAGATACCTCCACGCCGGCCGTCATTCGTGAGACTGCGCGCTTGGGGGCAGGGCTCATTAATGATGTTCGCTCGCTGCGTCGTGACGGTGCACTGGACGCCGCTGTGGCGACGGGTTTGCCGGTCTGCCTCATGCACATGCGCGGCGAGCCTACGGACATGCAGAATGATCCCCACTACACTGACCTGATCGGTGAGGTCAGTGCCTTCTTGCGCGAGCGCCTTGAGCAATGCGTCGCGGCGGGAATTCCGGCCGAGATGATCATCCTCGATCCAGGATTCGGCTTTGCCAAGACCGTCGAGCACAATCTAAGTCTGTTCAAGCACATGGAAGCACTTCATGCGCTGGGCCGTCCGCTGTTGGTCGGTGTCTCTCGCAAAAGCATGATTGGCAAGGTGCTCGACAAGCCTGTTGATCAGCGTCTGCATGGCGCCCTCGCGCTTGCCGCCATGGCCATGGTCAAAGGCGCAAAAATTCTACGTGTGCACGACGTCTCTGAGACGGTTGACGTCGTGCGTATGATTGCTGCTGTTGAATCAGCAAAATAAGAAATCTGGAGCACCCATGACCACTAAAAAATACTTCGGTACCGACGGTATCCGCGGACGTGTAGGCCAATTCCCTATCACCCCTGATTTCATGCTGAAGTTGGGATGGGCAGCAGGGATGGCGTTCCGGAAAATGGGCGCGTGCCGAATCCTGGTTGGCAAGGACACTCGCATTTCGGGCTACATGTTCGAGTCGGCGCTTGAAGCCGGGTTATCCGCTGCGGGTGCGGATGTGATGCTGCTCGGCCCGATGCCGACGCCTGCGATTGCCTACCTGACGCGTACGTTTCATGCCGAGGCGGGCATCGTGATCAGCGCGTCGCACAATCCGCACTACGATAACGGCATCAAGTTTTTCTCCGGGCAGGGCACCAAGCTGCCTGATGAAATCGAACTGATGATCGAGGAACTGCTCGATTCACCGATGACCGTCGAGGAGTCCGAAAAGCTTGGCAAGGTGTCGCGAATCAATGACGCCGCGGGCCGTTACATCGAATTCTGTAAGAGCAGTGTTCCGACCAGTACTGATTTTGACGGGTTGAAGCTCGTTGTCGATTGCGCCCATGGCGCCACGTACAAAGTGGCGCCAAACGTGTTCCGTGAGCTTGGCGCCGAGGTAACCGTGCTGTCGGCGGCCCCCAACGGGCTCAACATCAATGACAACTGCGGCTCCACCCACATGGGAGCGCTGCAGGCCGCCGTTGTCGAGCATGGCGCTGACCTGGGCATCGGTTTCGATGGCGACGGCGACCGTGTGCTGATGGTCGACCACACTGGCGCGATCGTCGATGGTGATGAACTGCTTTACATCATTGCGCGAGACCTTCAAGAGCGCGGCCAGTTGCAGGGAGGTGTCGTTGGCACCCTGATGAGCAACCTCGGGCTGGAGCTGGCACTTGCGGATCTAAACATCCCGTTCGTGCGCGCCAACGTCGGCGACCGTTACGTCATCGCCGAGCTGCTGGAGCGTGACTGGCAAGTGGGCGGCGAGAACTCGGGACATGTCGTGTGCTTCCGTCACACCACAACCGGGGATGCGATCATCGCCGCCTTGCAGGTGCTGCTGTCGATGAAGCGTACAGGCATGAGCCTCGCGCAATCGCGTTCAGGTTTGAAGAAATGTCCTCAGGTGTTGGTCAATGTGCGCTTCGAGGGTGGAGGCGTTGATCCGGTCAAACATCCCGCCGTTATTGAAGCGTGTGATCGCGTGACCGCCGCCATGGGCGGGCGTGGACGTGTGCTTCTGCGCAAGTCCGGTACCGAGCCGCTTGTGCGGGTAATGGTCGAGGGCGAGGACGAAATCCTGGTTCGCGGGTATGCCGATGAACTGGCAAAACTGGTTGCTGAAGTTTGCGCCTGATTTCGGCTTGCCAGTGTTGGAACTGTTGGGTAACATCTGCGCCCACTTTGACCGACGAGGTACAGCATGCGTCGCCCTATGGTAGCTGGTAACTGGAAGATGCACGGTACCCGCGCCAGCGTCGCTGAGCTGATCGAGGGTCTTGCAAATCTCGCCCTTCCGGGTGGCGTTGATGTGGCGGTCTTCCCGCCTAGCCTGCACGTAAGTCTTGTGGTTGATTGCCTGGAAGGGCAGTCGATCTCTGTCGGTGCGCAGAATTGCGCTCATCAGGCAGGCCAGGGCGCGTTGACTGGAGAGGTGTCGTCGACTCAGTTGGCGGATGCAGGTTGCAAGTTTGTGCTTGTCGGGCACTCTGAGCGTCGCCAGATAATGGGCGAGAGCAATGAGGTGCTTAATCGCAAGTTCGAGGCCGTCCAGGCGGCAGGTCTGACGCCGATACTGTGTATCGGTGAGACGCTCGAGGAGCGAGAAGCCGGCAAGACCCTTGAAGTTGTCGGGCAGCAGCTTGGCAGCATCATCGAAGAACTTGGCGTCGGCGCTTTCGTTAATGCGGTAATTGCCTATGAGCCAGTCTGGGCCATTGGCACCGGATTGACTGCCTCGCCGGAACAGGCGCAGGAAGTGCACGCAGCGATTCGTGCGCAGTTGATGAAAGAGAATTCTGAAGTCGCACAAGGTGTGCGTCTTCTATATGGCGGCAGCGTGAAGGCGGCCAATGCGGTCGAACTGTTCGGCATGCCGGATATCGATGGAGGCCTCATTGGTGGCGCCTCCCTGAATGCAGATGAGTTCGGTGCGATCATTCGCGCCGCGGGAAACTGAAAAAATGCTGGAAACAGTCGTAGTCGTTCTTCATCTGCTGGGTGCTCTGGGCGTTGTTGCTCTGGTTTTGCTGCAGCAGGGTAAAGGTGCCGACGCTGGCGCATCATTTGGAGCAGGTGCATCAAATACTGTGTTCGGTGGACAAGGTTCCTCTACCTTTCTCAGTAAACTTACTGCTATACTTGCCGCCTGTTTCTTCATGACTAGCTTAGGGTTAGGTTACTTTGCTAAAGAGAAAGCTCACCAGCTGACTCAAGTAGGTTTGCCAAATCCAGCGGTACTGGAAGTGAAGCAAAAGCCGGCAGCAGATGATGTTCCGGTTCTGGAAGGGCAACAGAAACCAGCTGCAGTACCTGCTGATGTTCCTGCCACTCCAGAGCAGAAGTAACACCGGATTCGCAGCTGTTTTTGGGGCTGCAAAAGAGTTGTAATGCCGAGGTGGTGGAATTGGTAGACACGCAACCTTGAGGTGGTTGTGCCCATAGGGTGTAGGGGTTCGAGTCCCCTTCTCGGTACCAATTAACAAGAAAGCCCGCAGTAGCGGGCTTTCTTGTAGGTGGATGTGTCGGATTGACCCAAATTTGGATCGGTCGTATACTTCCGCCCCAGCTTTGTCGCGGGGTGGAGCAGTCTGGTAGCTCGTCGGGCTCATAACCCGAAGGTCGTTGGTTCAAATCCAGCCCCCGCAACCAGTTTTAGCGGAGCCCCTTTTCAGGGGCTTTTTGTTAGCTGGACACTTTATGACGCCGCTTTTCGCAGGCGTTTTCATGATTGGGCTTCTGCCCATTTTTTATTTGCAGCATGCACGAGGGGGTTCAGGTGTCGAGCAAGCTAGAAGAGTTGCAGGCCTTGTTGGCCCCGGTGGTCGTGGCCCTAGGCTATGAATGCTGGGGTATCGAGTATTCGTCTCAAGGGCGTCACTCGATGTTGCGCGTCTATATCGATAAAGAAGGCGGCGTGTTGGTGGACGATTGCGCGATCGTCAGCCGTCAGATCAGCGGTATTCTGGATGTAGAAGATCCGATCAGCTCCGAATACACGCTCGAAGTTTCCTCTCCAGGCATGGAACGCCCACTGTTTACCATTGAACAGTTTGCGGAATTTGCCGGGGCACAAGTGAAGATAAAGCTGCGTTCGCCGTTTGAAGGACGACGCAACTTTCAAGGCCTTCTCCGCGGGGTGGAGGAGCAGGACGTCGTGGTCCAGGTTGAAGATCACGAGTTTCTGTTGCCGATCGATCTGATCGACAAAGCCAACATTATTCCCACGTTTGACTAAGACGTGCCAGATACAGCGGATCCCGCGGATCCAATGGCTTGCGAAAGGCGAGGCGTACGATGAGCAAAGAAGTACTGCTGGTTGTTGAATCGGTATCCAATGAAAAAGGCGTACCGGCCGATGTGATTTTTGAAGCGCTTGAAATAGCTCTGGCTACGGCCACCAAAAAGCGTTTTGAAGACGAAGTAGACCTGCGTGTCGAGATCAATCGTCAAACAGGTGCATATGAGACTTTCCGTCGCTGGACCGTCGTCGAAGAAGACGACCTCGACGACCCGGCCATCGAGACATGGCCTAGCAAAGTTGCCCTGACCCACCCAGGCGCCAACGTTGGCGACGTAGTGGAAGAAAAGATCGATTCCATCGAGTTCGGCCGCATCGCTGCGCAGACTGCCAAGCAAGTCATTGTGCAGAAAGTTCGCGAAGCCGAGCGAGCTCAAGTCGTGGACGCCTACCGTGAGCGTCTGGGCGAAATCATTTCCGGCACTGTTAAAAAAGTTACACGTGACAATGTCATCGTCGACCTTGGCAACAATGCCGAAGCTCTGCTGGCGCGTGAAGACATCATTTCGCGGGAGACTTTCCGCGTAGGTGTCCGCGTTCGTGCATTGCTCAAAGAGATCCGCACCGAAAATCGTGGCCCTCAGCTGATCCTGTCGCGTACCGCGCCGGAAATGCTGATCGAGCTGTTCCGGATTGAAGTTCCGGAAATCGCCGAAGGACTCATCGAGGTGATGGCTGCCTCTCGTGATCCTGGTTCGCGTGCAAAGATCGCAGTTCGCTCCAAGGACAAACGCATTGACCCGCAAGGCGCGTGCATCGGCATGCGCGGTTCGCGCGTGCAGGCTGTTTCCGGCGAGTTGGGCGGCGAGCGTGTGGATATCGTGCTTTGGGACGATAACCCGGCGCAGTTCGTCATCAACGCCATGTCGCCTGCCGAAGTGGCAGCGATCATCGTTGATGAAGATGCCCACGCCATGGACATCGCTGTAGGCGCAGATAACCTCGCCCAGGCGATTGGCCGCGGTGGCCAGAACGTGCGGCTGGCCAGTCAGTTGACTGGCTGGACCCTTAACGTGATGACCGAATCGGACATCCAGGCCAAGCAGCAAGCGGAAACCGGTGACATCCTGCGCAACTTTATCGACGAGCTGGAAGTCGATGAGGATCTCGCTCAGGTTCTGGTAGACGAAGGCTTCACCAGCCTGGAAGAGATTGCCTACGTACCGTTGGAAGAAATGCTCAACATCGACGGCTTTGACGAAGACACCGTCAACGAGCTTCGCGCTCGTGCCAAGGATCGTTTGTTGACTAAAGCCATCGCTACTGAGGAAAAGCTGGCAGACGCCCATCCGGCCGAAGACCTGCTCTCGCTTGAGGGTATGGACAAGGATTTGGCGATGGAACTGGCGGTGCGCGGCGTAATTACCCGCGAAGACCTGGCCGAGCAGTCTATTGACGATCTGCTCGACATCGACGGCATTGACGATGATCGTGCCGGCAAGTTGATCATGGCCGCCCGAGCCCATTGGTTCGAGTAAGTAGATGCGGCCTGAGGAGAGAAGTGCATGACGCAAGTCACGGTGAAAGAACTGGCCAAGACGGTCGACACACCGGTAGAGCGCCTGTTACAGCAGATGCGTGAGGCAGGTTTGCCGCACAACGCCGCCGAACAAGTTGTGACCGATATTGAAAAACAAGCCCTGTTGACCCACCTGAAAAGCGGTCACAAGGCCAAGGTGGAAGAGCCGCGCAAGATTACCTTGCAGCGCAAGACCACCAGTACACTTCGCGTTGCTGGCAGCAAAAGCATCAGCGTTGAAGTACGCAAAAAGAAAGTCTTTGTTCAGCGCAGCCCGGAAGAAATCGAAGCCGAACGCAAGCGCGAGCTGGACGAACGTCGTGCGGTAGAAAATGCCGCTCGTCAAAAGGCTGAAGAAGAGTCCCGTCAGCGTGCCGAAGAAGAAGCGCGCCGTCAGCCTTCGTCTGGTGCCCCCGCTGCCGAGGCTGTTGCAGCGCCGGCACCGGCTCCGCAAGCTGCCGAGCCAGCCCGGGAAACTCCGGCTGCGGCACCTGCGCCTGTCGCCGATCGCAAGAAAGACGAACAGCGTCGCCCCGACAAACCACGCAATGACGACAACAATCGTCGCAGCGGCGGTGGTGACGGCGATCGCAAGAACGCCCCGCATCGTGCATCGGTCAAGGAAAAGGCGCCAACGCCACGCGTTGCTCCTCGTACTACCGACGAAGAAAGCGATGGCTTCCGTCGCGGCGGTCGCGGCAAGGCCAAGCTGAAGAAGCGCAACGCGCACGGTTTCCAGAGCCCGACCGGCCCTGTCGTTCGTGAAGTGAAGATCGGCGAAACCATCAGCGTGGGCGATCTCGCTCAGCAGATGTCGGTCAAAGCTGCCGAGATCATCAAGTTCATGTTCAAGCTGGGTACTCCGGCCACCATCAACCAGGTTCTGGATCAGGAAACTGCCCAGCTGGTCGCTGAAGAACTAGGCCACAAAGTGACCCTGGTCAGCGACACCGCGCTGGAAGATTCCCTGGCCGAGTCCCTGAAGTTCGAAGGTGAGACGTTCTCCCGTGCGCCGGTTGTAACGGTCATGGGTCACGTTGACCACGGTAAGACCTCGCTGCTCGATTACATCCGTCGTGCCAAGGTTGCTGCGGGCGAAGCCGGCGGTATCACCCAGCACATCGGTGCGTACCACGTTGAAACCGAGCGTGGCATGGTGACGTTCCTCGATACCCCGGGTCACGCGGCGTTTACCGCAATGCGTGCTCGTGGTGCCAAGGCGACCGACATCGTGATTCTGGTTGTCGCTGCAGACGACGGTGTCATGCCACAGACCATCGAAGCCGTGCAACACGCCAAGGCTGCCGGTGTTCCGCTGGTCGTTGCCGTCAACAAGATCGACAAGCCGGGCGCTGACCTGGACCGTATCCGCAGTGAACTGTCCGTTCACGGCGTAACGTCCGAAGAGTGGGGCGGCGAGACACCTTTCGTCTCGGTCTCCGCGAAGATGGGTACTGGCGTTGACGAGCTGCTTGAAGCCGTTCTGCTGCAGGCCGAAGTTCTGGAATTGATGGCAACGCCGTCGGCTCCGGGTCGCGGTGTTGTTGTCGAATCGCGTCTGGACAAGGGCCGTGGCCCGGTTGCTACTGTTCTGGTTCAGGACGGTACGCTGCGTCAGGGCGACATGGTTCTGGTTGGCTCCAACTACGGTCGCGTTCGGGCAATGCTCGACGAGAACGGCAAGCCAATCAAGGAAGCCGGCCCGTCGATCCCAGTCGAGATTCTCGGCCTCGACGGTACGCCGGACGCTGGCGACGAGATGAGCGTGGTTGCCGACGAGAAGAAAGCCCGTGAAGTGGCTCTGTTCCGTCAAGGCAAGTTCCGCGAAGTCAAGCTGGCCCGTGCTCACGCCGGCAAGCTGGAAAACATCTTCGAGAACATGGGTCAGGAAGAGAAGAAGACGCTCAACATCGTCCTCAAATCCGATGTCCGTGGTTCTCTGGAAGCGTTGCAGGGTGCTTTGAATGGCCTGGGTAACGACGAAGTGCAAGTGCGTGTAGTGGGCGGCGGTGTCGGTGGTATCACCGAAAGCGACGCCAACCTGGCACTGGCCTCCAACGCTGTACTGTTCGGCTTCAACGTACGTGCCGATGCTGGCGCGCGCAAGATCGTCGAGCAGGAAGGTCTGGATATGCGTTACTACAACGTCATCTACGACATCATCGAAGACGTCAAGAAGGCCCTCACCGGCATGCTTGGCAGCGACGTTCGGGAGAACATCCTGGGTATCGCTGAAGTCCGCGACGTGTTCCGCTCGCCGAAATTCGGCGCGATCGCAGGTTGCATGGTCATTGAAGGCGTTGTCTTCCGTAACCGTCCAATCCGTGTACTGCGTGAAGACATCGTTATCTTCGAAGGCGAGCTGGAATCCCTGCGCCGCTTCAAGGATGACGCTTCCGAAGTACGTGCCGGCATGGAATGCGGTATCGGCGTCAAGAGCTACAACGACGTCAAGGTCGGTGACAAGATCGAAGTCTTCGAGAAGGTCCAAGTGGCTCGCAGCCTCTAAATCGCGAGCTTCAGGAGTCATGGCTTGCGCCGCATGAAAATGCCAGGCGTCGGCCATGGACTCTAAACGCAACGCCCGGTCCGGCTCTCGCCAGGCCGGGCGTTTGCCGCTTTCAGACCACATGGCTTTTGCCATGGGTCAGCAGTGACAGGTAACAAGACATGGCAAAAGAATACAGCCGTACCCAACGTATCGGCGATCAGATGCAGCGCGAGCTGGCACAGCTGATCCGTCGTGAAATCAAGGACCCCCGCGTAGGGCTGGTCACCATCACCGCCGTTGACGTCAGCCGTGACGTGGGCCACGCGAAAATCTTCATGACCGTGATGGGGCAGGACAGCGCCGAAGAAATCGCACAGTCCATCAAGGTGCTCAATGCTGCTGCAGGATTCCTGCGTATGCAGCTGGCCCGTGAGATGAAGCTGCGCAGCGTGCCGCAACTGCATTTCCATTACGACGAAAGCGTTGCCCGTGGCGCGCATTTGTCGGCATTGATCGAGCGGGCAGTGGCTGAAGATGGTCAGCACCAAACCGCACCCAAGCAAGACGGTTCGGAGGAATAAGGCGTGGCTCAGGTCAAGCGTATTCGCCGTAACGTCAGCGGGATCGTCCTGCTCGACAAGCCGCTGGGGTTCACATCCAACGCCGCGCTGCAAAAAGTGCGCTGGTTGCTCAACGCAGAAAAAGCAGGGCATACGGGCAGTCTGGATCCGCTTGCCACCGGCGTTCTGCCGCTGTGCTTCGGTGAAGCGACCAAGTTTTCCCAGTACCTGCTCGATTCCGACAAGGGTTATGAAACCCTGATGCAGCTTGGCAAGACCACCACCACGGCCGATGCCGAGGGTGAGGTCCTGCAGACGCGGCCTGTGACCGTTGGTCGTTCGGATATCGAAGCGGTGCTTCCGGCATTTCGCGGGAATATCAGTCAGATACCGCCGATGTACTCAGCCCTCAAGCGCGACGGTCAGCCGTTATACAAGCTGGCCCGGGCTGGTGAAGTGGTGGAGCGTGAACCGCGTTCTGTTACTATTGCGCGCCTGGAATTATTGGCGTGCGAAGGTGAGACCGCTCGTTTGGCGGTCGACTGCACAAAAGGCACCTATATTCGTACCCTCGTGGAAGATATCGGTGAAAAGCTGGGCTGCGGTGCTTACGTTGCTCAGCTGCGTCGTACCCAGGCCGGTCCTTTTACGCTGGCCCAGACGGTAACGCTGGAAGAGCTCGAAGCGGTGCATGCCGAAGGCGGGAATGAAGCGGTTGATCGCTTCCTGATGCCATCGGACAGCGGGTTGCTGGATTGGCCGCTGCTGCAGTTTTCAGAGCACAGTTCGTTTTACTGGCTGCATGGTCAGCCAGTGAGAGCCCCCGACGCGCCGAAGTTCGGCATGGTGCGGGTGCAGGATCATGAAGGACGCTTCATCGGGATCGGTGAAGTGAGTGAAGACGGGCGTATTGCGCCGCGTCGACTGATTCGGTCAGAGTGACCGGACCCGTCGCGGCAGGGTTTCCTGGCACGGCGGTACGAGGGTGGCTGTTAACAGGCATGGTCACTCCTCACATTTAAATACGAGAGTCAGCTCTCGGCCTGTTGAAACCGTCTCCCCGGAGCGGTTTCTTGATAAAAGGAATGCCCACATGGCACTCAGCGTTGAAGATAAAGCTCAGATCGTAACCGACTACCAGCAAGCTGTTGGTGATACTGGTTCGCCAGAAGTGCAAGTTGCACTGCTGACCGCCAACATCAACAAACTGCAAGGCCACTTCAAGGCCAACGGTAAGGATCACCACTCCCGTCGTGGTCTGATCCGTATGGTAAACCAGCGTCGCAAGCTGCTGGATTACCTGAAAGGTAAGGACGTTAGCCGTTACAGCGCCCTGATCGGTCGTCTGGGTCTGCGTCGCTAATAACGACTCGGATAGAGGTTGGTTGGTCGTCATGTTCCGCTGGTTTTATCAGTGGGGTGGCGGCCTCCCAGCCTCTAGTTGTATCTGGACTGCCGAAGGGTCCGATTCCCCTCGCTGCCCAAGAATTCGCAAGAAACCAGTTCCCCAAGAGCCACAAAGAAGGTAGGAAACCGTGAACCCGGTAATCAAGAAATTTCAATTCGGTCAATCGACCGTAACCCTCGAGACTGGCCGTATTGCCCGTCAAGCCTCTGGTGCTGTATTGGTCACCGTTGACGACGACGTCACCGTTCTCGTGACTGTGGTCGGCGCCAAGCATGCAGACGCAAGCAAAGGCTTTTTCCCTCTTTCCGTTCACTACCAGGAAAAGACCTACGCCGCTGGCAAGATCCCTGGTGGTTTCTTCAAGCGTGAAGGCCGCCCTTCCGAAAAAGAAACACTGACCTCGCGTTTGATCGACCGTCCGATCCGCCCACTGTTTCCAGAAGGCTTCATGAACGAAGTGCAGGTTGTCTGCACCGTCGTCTCTACCAGCAAGAAAACCGATCCGGACGTCGCTGCGATGATCGGTACGTCGGCTGCTCTGGCAATCTCCGGCATTCCGTTCGACGGCCCGATCGGTGCCGCGCGCGTTGCTTTCCACGAGAGCACCGGCTACCTGCTGAACCCGACTTACGAGCAACTGAAAGCATCGAGCCTGGACATGGTCGTTGCCGGTACCGAAGAAGCGGTGCTGATGGTTGAGTCGGAAGCCAAAGAGCTGACCGAAGACCAGATGCTGGGCGCCGTGCTGTTCGCCCACGACGAATTCCAGTCGGTCATCAAGGCCGTCAAAGAGCTGGCCGCCGAAGCTGCCAAGCCAACCTGGAGCTGGGCGCCGAAAGCTGAAGCCACTGAACTGCTGGGCGCTATTCGCTCCGAGTTCGGCGCAGCGATCTCCGAGGCCTACACCATCACCGTCAAGGCCGATCGTTATGCTCGCCTGGGTGAGCTGAAGGATCAGGTTGTTGCCAAGCTGGCTGTTGAAGACGGCAGCCCGTCCGCCGGCGAAGTCAAAGCGGCATTCGGCGAGATCGAATACCGCACCGTTCGCGAAAACATCGTCAACGGTAAGCCACGTATCGACGGTCGTGACACCAAGACTGTTCGCCCGTTGAACATCGAAGTCGGCGTTTTGCCGAAGACTCACGGTTCGGCACTGTTCACCCGTGGCGAAACGCAGGCGCTGGTCGTGGCCACCCTGGGTACCGCGCGTGACGCTCAGCTGCTCGACACCCTCGAAGGTGAGAAAAAAGACCCGTTCATGCTGCACTACAACTTCCCTCCGTTCTCGGTGGGCGAGTGTGGTCGCATGGGTGGCGCAGGTCGTCGTGAAATCGGTCACGGCCGTCTGGCCCGCCGTTCGGTTCAGGCCATGCTGCCTGCTGCCGACGTGTTCCCGTACACCATCCGTGTCGTATCGGAAATCACCGAGTCCAACGGCTCCAGCTCCATGGCTTCGGTCTGTGGTGCTTCGCTGGCCCTGATGGATGCTGGTGTTCCAATGAAGGCGCCGGTTGCCGGTATCGCCATGGGTCTGGTTAAAGAAGGCGAGAAGTTTGCCATCCTGACCGACATTCTGGGTGACGAAGACCACCTGGGCGATATGGACTTCAAGGTAGCCGGTACCGCCAAAGGCGTCACCGCGCTGCAGATGGACATCAAGATCAAAGGCATCACCGAAGAGATCATGGAGATCGCTTTGGGTCAGGCGCTGGAAGCGCGTCTGAACATCCTGGGCCAGATGAACACCATCATTGGTCAGTCGCGTACCGAGCTGTCGGAAAACGCGCCGACCATGATCGCGATGGAGATTGACACCGACAAGATCCGTGACGTCATCGGCAAAGGCGGCGCGACCATCCGTGCCATCTGTGAAGAGACTAAAGCGTCGATCGACATCGAAGACGACGGCTCGATCAAGATCTTTGGCGAAACCAAGGAAGCTGCTGAAGCTGCACGTCAGCGCGTTCTGGGTATCACCGCTGAAGCCGAGATCGGCAAGATCTACATCGGCAAGGTTGAGCGCATCGTCGACTTCGGTGCGTTCGTTAACATCCTGCCGGGCAAAGACGGTCTGGTGCACATCTCCATGTTGAGCGACGCTCGCGTAGAGAAAGTCACCGACATCTTGAAAGAAGGTCAGGAAGTCGAAGTTCTGGTGCTGGACGTGGACAATCGCGGTCGCATCAAGCTGTCGATCAAAGACGTAGCAGCTGCCAAGGCGTCGGGGGTTTAACCCGCTCTACCGCAGCTGATCAAAAAGAGCCCTTCGGGGCTCTTTTTTTTTGAATGCAATTAATGGCTTAGGGATGCAGACCGTCGCTTGGCAGCTGGTCAGAACATGCATCTTGCAAGCGGAACTTTCCCAAAGCGGGCAATCTGCACGACACCCGTGGATCCATGAAAACATAACTCATTGATTTATAGAGAATATATTTCAGACTGCAGGTTGGCACACCGCTTGCGACATATAGGTAACCCTGCAGCCAATCAGATTGGCGCAGATTCTGAGAAAAACAGGAGTTACCCGTATGAAGAAGTTCGCTATTGCTGCTGCTACCGCCACTGCTCTGACTCTGACTATGGCCAACGTAGCCATGGCTCAGACCTCTGCTCAAGCTCCAATGACTGTAGCTGCCAACGAAGTCGCCAAAACCAAAGAAGCTACTTCTGACACTTGGATCACCACCAAGGTCAAATCTGATCTGCTGACCGAAAAAGGCATTCCAGGCTCCGACATCAAGGTTGAGACCAACAAAGGCGTGGTATCCCTGTCGTCGACTGTCGCTGTTACCGAAGCACAGAAAACCACCGCTGTTGCGATCACCAAGAAAATCAAAGGCGTGAAGGCTGTTTCGGCTGACGGCCTGAAAGCTGAGTAATTCCATTCGGTAGAGCCTTCGGAACAATTGTCTGACAGTTTGAAAGTCGTCAGCTGACTGATCCAGGTTCATGCGAAGGGCCGCAGCAATGCGGCCACCAAAAGCCCTGACGCCCGCGTCGGGGCTTTTTTATGCCCTGATTTCAGCTCATCCTCCTCGCTGTTTCACCAGCGCCAGAGCGTTTGACATATTCTCGCCACACCCGCTGCGTTACTCTTCTGCGCTTCTTGATATCCAAATGGAAGGATTTTTTCAATCCATCCGAAATGAATCGAATCAGCTGTGCACATTAATTGCATATCACGCAGCCCATTGTGGAATGGGTAGAGAATCTACCCACAGGTTTGACGCTTTGATGACGTGTCATCAGCTACAGTCTGGCATGACGCTTTGCTCACCCTTTGTCACGCTGCCTTACACCGGGCCAGGCCTGAAACTCTTTTGCTGTGAGAAGTAGATGCCCACGATTCCCTTGCTCATTTGCGACGACTCCAACATGGCGCGGAAGCAACTCATTAGGGCCCTGCCGCCCGAGTGGGATGTTTCAGTGACCACGGCAACCAATGGCCGTGAAGGGATCGAGGCGATTCGTCAGGGCCTGGGCCGCGTTGTGCTGCTGGATCTGACAATGCCGGACATGGACGGCTACCAGACATTGGCGGCCATCCGCGCGGAAAGCCTGCAGACCAGCGTCATTGTCGTCTCCGGCGACGTTCAGGAGGAGGCGGTGCGCCGTACCCTCGAACTGGGCGCACTGGCGTTCCTGAAAAAACCGGCCGATCCCGATCAGTTGCAGGAAACCCTGCGGCAGCTGGGCCTGTTGGGGGAGGGCGCCGATCAGTCGCTGGCCCCGGCATCCGGCCTCGATCAGGCGGAGATCAGTTTTAACGACGCATTCCGCGAGACCGTGAACGTCGCGATGGGCCGCGCGGCCGCTCTGCTGGCGCGGGTGTTGGGCGTATTTGTGCAACTGCCGGTGCCTAACGTCAACATGCTGGAAGTGGGCGAGTTGCACATGGCGCTGGCCGATGCCCAGGCCAACGACCGGCTCACGGCGGTGTGTCAGGGCTACATTGGTGGTGGCATAGCCGGCGAGGCGCTGTTGTTGTTCCATGATTCGGAAATCGCCGACATGGCGCAGTTGATGAAGATCGATGACGCCGACTATTCCGACATGGAAATGCTGCTGGACCTGTCCTCTATCCTGATCGGCGCCTGTCTGAGCGGCATTGCGGAGCAGCTCGACATCGCCTTTTCCCAGGGCCACCCGCAAGTGCTGGGATTGCACAGCGGCATTGAAGAGCTGATCCGGCTCAACGAGCGGCGCTGGAAGAAGACCCTGGCTGTGGAGATCAGTTACAGCCTGGAGGGTCATAACATCCATTTCGATCTGTTGATGTTGTTCACCGAAGATTCGGTCGAGCTGCTGTCGCGGAAACTCGCCCACCTGATGAGCTGATTCATGAACGATCGTATCGATTTCAAGGAATTGCACTGGCTGCTCACCGTGACGCAGAGCATCGACGTAGGCGTGGTGGTGCTGGATCAGGAATACCGGGTGCAGGTCTGGAACACCTTCATGGAGAACCGTTCCGGGATCCTGTCGTATGAGGCGGCGACCCGCTCCTTCTTCTCGTTGTTCCCGGAGATCAACGAGCGCTGGCTGAAAAACAAGATCGACAGCGTGATTACCCTCGGCACCCCAGCGTTCACGATCTGGGAGCAGCGCCCTTTTCTGGTTCGCTTCAAGAGCTATCAGCCCATCACCGGGCAAGAAGACTTCATGTACCAGAACACCACGATGTTTCCGCTGCGGTCCACGACCGGCGTGGTCACCCATGTGTGTCTGGTGATTTACGACGTCACCGATGTGGCGACAAACCGTCTGCAGTTGCAGGCGGCCAACCGCGAGCTGCAGAAGCTATCAAGCACCGACCGCCTGACCAGCCTGTACAACCGCGGCCACTGGGAAGAAGCATTGCGTCTGGAGCATGCACGGCATGTGCGTTACGGCACCACAGCGTCACTGGTGATGTTCGACATCGACCACTTCAAACGCGTCAACGATACCTATGGGCATCAATGCGGCGACCGGGTGATTCAGCGGGTGGCGGACGTGGTGCGTGAGCACATCCGCGACGCTGACATCGCGGGTCGTTACGGCGGCGAAGAGTTCGCGGTGCTGCTGCCCGATACGGACAAGCAAGGCGGCGCCATGTTCGCCGAGCGTCTGCGCGCCGCCGTCGAGGCGCTGGACGTCATGCAGGAAGGCGAAGCCATTCATTGCACGATCAGCCTGGGCGTCGCTGACATGACCTCGCCCATGGACGACTACAAGATGCTGATCGAACGCGCGGACCAGGCGCTGTACGAGTCCAAGAAGAACGGGCGCAATCGTGTGTCGGTGGATGCGTCGGATTGAATTCCGGATAACGTCTGCATCCAAGGTCGTCTTCACCCGCTAGGACAACTCCGCGAAATCGCTGAGCACGTCATCCCGCAGCTCGATAAACCGCGCGTCGCTGCGATTGCGCGGGCGTGGCAGGTCCACGTCGACGATACGCCGGATGCGCCCCGGATGCGGTTGCATCACCACCACCCGATCACCGAGATAAACCGCTTCATCCACATCATGGGTGACGTGAACCATGGTGATCTTTTCCTGCTGCCAGATGTGCTGCAACTCACGCTGCAATCGCGTACGGGTCAGCGCATCCAGCGCGCCGAAGGGTTCGTCGAGCAACAGCACGCTGGGCCGATTGACCAGCCCTCGGGCGATCGCCACCCGTTGCGCCATCCCGCCGGAAATCTGGTGTGGGTACGACCCTGTGAAATCCTGCAGGCCCACCAGCTGAATGTGTTCGCGCACGGTCTCATTTTTCTGCGCCGCAGTCAGCGGCGCGTTTTTCAGGCCGACTGCGACGTTCTGCTCAACCGTGAGCCACGGGAAAAGCCGGTGATCCTGAAACACGATGCCGCGCTCCAGCCCCGTGCCCCTGATCGGCTTGTCGTCCAGCAGGATGCGGCCGTCAAATTCTTCGTCCAGGCCGAGGATCAGCCTGAGCAGGGTCGATTTGCCACAACCACTGGCGCCGACGATGGTGATGAACTCCCCCGGTGCGATGTCCAGCTGGACGTTATCCAGCACCTGCAGTTGGGTGTCGGCTCCTGTGCTGGCGAAGCGCTTGCTGATGTTTTCCAGACGCAGGCCATTGCCCTGCGATGGGGAGATGGCCCGGGCGACGGGCTGTGCGGTAAGCGGTTGAGTGGCGGGCATGGGCTTTCCTTCAGAAATAAGGTTTTGCGAAGCGAGAGAGTCGATTGAGGCTGAACACGATGGCTTTAGCGCGGGGCGATGCCGTACAGCCGTTGCAGGCGTCGTTCAAGAAGGCGCGCCATGACGTTAAGTCCCCAACCGACCAGCCCGATGACGATCATGCCGAACAGCACGAGGTCCATCATGAAGTGCTCGCTGCCATCGATCAGTGTGTTGCCGATGCCGCTGCCTGACACCAGCAGGTATTCCGCGCCGATGGTCGCCAGCCACGAATAGACCAGCGCCAGGTAGATGCCGGTGAAGATCGAAGGCAGTGCTGCCGGCAGCATGACGCCGATGATGGTCTGCCAGCGGGTGAAGCCGTAGACCTTCGCGACTTCCAGCAGCGCGGGGGAGACGCTGCGCAAGCCGTCGCACGTGTTGACCACCACCGGCACCAGTGCGGCGAGTGACAGAAACACCACTTTGGCGACGTCGCCCAGTCCGAACCACACTGAGATCAGCGGGATCCAGGCGAACAACGAGATCTGTTTGAAGGTGTTGAAACTCGGGCCCACCAGGCGCTCAAACAGCCGTGAAAACCCCAGCAGACAACCGAGCACCAGGCCCAATGTGGTGCCGATGAAGAAGCCGCTCACGTCGCGCGCAAGGCTGGCGGAAATCGCGCGCCAGAACTGCGCGGACGTCACTTGCTCCCAGGCGGTGACCGCGACCTTTTGCGGCGAGACCAGTAAGCCGGAGCTGCTCCAGCCCTGACTCGACGCCAGCCACCACACGGCGACCGCCACGATCGGCACGACCCACCCTCGATAGCGGTGGGTCTGGCCGGCTTGCGGGATTGTCAGTGTGCTCATGCCAGTCTCCCGGTCTTGCTCGGGCGGCCCCGGTTGAGGCGCCGCTCGACGAACTCGAACCCGCGATCAATCAGCAGACCAATCGCGCCGACCACCACCACGGCGGCCATGACCAGATCCAGCTGGAACAACTGCCGACCGTAGGCAATCAGGTAGCCCAGCCCTTCGCTGGACGCCAACAGCTCAACCACCACCAGCGACAGCCAGGCCTTGGTGAAGCCCAGGCGCAGGCCGGTGAAGATCGGCGCAACGGCGGAGGGCAGGACGATATCGGTGACGATCTGGCGTTGGCTGAACCCGTACGCGCGGCCCACCTCCAGCAAGCGCTTGGGCACTTCATGGAAGGCTTGCAGCGTACACAGCGTCACCGGGACCAGCGCGGCGTGGGCAATCAGCACGTATTTCAGTGGCTCGCCGATGCCGAACAACAAGAGCGCAAACGGCATCCAGCCCAGTACCGGAATCTGCACCAGCGCGTTGAAGGTCGGCAGCAGGTAATCCTCCACGGTTTTCGACAAACCCATCGCCAGTCCCAGGGTGATGCCCAGCGCCGAGCCCATCAGAAAGCCCACCAGCACGCGCTGCAGACTGGCGGAAGCGTTCAGCCACAAGTCGCCGCTGCTGACCAGATCGCCCAGCGTCTGGTAAACGAACGCGGGCGGCGGCAGCACTTGCTCCGACAACCAGCCGCGTTCAGTGCCGAGGTACCACAGGCCCAGCAGCGCGATGGGCAGCAGCCAGGCCAGCGCGACGTTGGCAGCGCGGGTTCGCCAGGCCGTGGCGGTTTTGACAACCGGGACGCGGCGAGGGGCACGCGACGGTGAACGGGGCAGGCGCTTGACCGGCGCCAGGGTTTTCGCCGGGAAGTGCTGCCGATCAAGGGCTTCAGCGGTGGCTCGGGCCATGGCGTCAGCCTCCGTTGTTGACGGGTTTGTCCGAAGACGCCGTCGCTGTGTTCGCGGCTTTGCCGTCTGCGCCGTAGGCGGTCCAGTAGTGCTCGAGGCCTTTGGCTTTCAGCGCGTTGTCCAGATAGCGGGTGTCGAACCAGCCGTCGACGCTCACTGGCCGACGGATCATTTTCTCGTCCTTGGCCTGATCGGCGACGGCTTGATAACGGTCGCGCAGGAATTCATCCACCAGCGGTGACGCGCTGTCGCGCAAATCCAGTCGATTGAAGTCAGCCTGCAGCGAGGCCAGCGGTTCATTGGTCTTCGCCCACTCGTTGAGCACGGCTTCACGGTTGCCGGCTTCGGATTCCCATCGCGCGGCATCGACCAGTACGTTGACGACTTTTTGCACGTTGTCGGCGTGCTGTTTTTCGTAATCGCCACGAACCACCAGGGCGCACTGGCGCGTGTAGCGCACGTTGTTGTCAGGGTTGTCGAAGATGATGTCGACCAGCCCCTGATCGCGCAGCTTGAACAGCTCGCGACCGCCGAATGCGGCATCGACGCCTTTGGACGCCAGCGCGGCCTGGCTGCTGCCGCTGTCCAGATTGATCACTTTCAGGTCGCGCTCGGTCATGCCGTGATCGGCAAGCAATTTGATCGAAACCAGATGGCCGTTGGTACCACGGAACACAGCGACCTTCTTGCCCTTGAGGTCTTCCACGGTCTTGATATCGGAGCCTTTCGGCACGGCCAGATACACATTCGAGCGCACACCGATGGCCGCAAGCAATTTGGTGTCCAGGCCATTGGAGCGGCCGACTACTGCGGGCAAGTCGCCTTCGTAAGCGAAGTCCAGTTGCTGATTGGACAGCGCCTCGTTGACGGCCGGCCCGGCGCCCTTGAAGAAGAACCACTGCACTTCGGTGTCGGTGCCGGCGAAGGCTTTTTCGAGGAGCTGCTGGTTGCGCACGATGCCTAACGGCGAGCCGCTGAACGTGACCGGATCACCGCCACCGGCGCTGGCTACGCCAATGCGCAGAACGTCGGCCTCGGCCAAGGGCATCATCAGCAGCGCCGCCAGTGCGGTAGCTACGCTTGTTTTGCTGAATAGAGATGTTCGCTTGGCGTTTGCCATGACGGTTCTTCCTTGGAAAGTGGGTGACGCGCAATCAGGCAGCCAGGTGTTTCTTGTCGGCTTCTGTTTTGGGCGAGAGGGTTTCGGGTGTGGGTTTGATGGCCTGACTGGCGCGTCCGTCGACGCCGACCGGAATGTCGCCCGCCACAGTGGTACGACGCACCACGCGCTCGGCCTGGCCGTAGTCGTTGACGGCAATGTGTTGGGTGGCGCGGTTGTCCCAGATCACCACGTCGCCTTCGTTCCAGCGCCAGCGCACGGTGTTGTCCAGATGGGTGATGCGATCGTGGAACAGGCGAATCAGCTGTTTCGAGTCATTACTGCTGACGCCCTGAATCTGTTTGACGAAGTGGCCGAGCAGCAGGCTGCGCTCGCCGGTTTCAGGGTGCACGCGCACCAGTGGGTGTTCGGTTTCGTAGACTTCGGCGGTGAACTGTTCGCGGTAGCGTTTCACGCCCGCTTCGCCGGTGTCTCGGGGCGCCGCATAGTCATAGACATTGGTGTGTAGCGCGCGAAGGCCGTCGGCCAGGGTTTTCAGGCTGTCGGGAAGGTCAGCGTAGGCGGCTGCCGTGTTGGCCCATACCGTGTCGCCGCCGTAGGGCGGGATGACCACCCCGCGCAGGATCGAGATCTTCGGGTAGTTGGCGACGAAGGTGACGTCGGTGTGCCAGGAGTTGGCGCGAGTTTCCTTCGCGTCCAGATGCAGGATGGCACTGCTTTTCTCAGCGGAACGTACGGTGGGGTGAGGCACCTGATCGCCGAAACGGCGGGAGAAGCCTTCGTGCTGCTCGTCGTTGAGAAACTGCTCACGGAAGAACAGCACCTTGTGCGTGAGCAGCGCCTGATTGATGAAATCGAAATCCTGCGCGGAGACATCGGCGGAGAGTTTGATGCCGCTCACCTCGGCACCGATTTTCCCCGCAACGGGTTTGATCTGAATCGCCATGTCCGTAACCTCGATCTGAGCTGTTGTGGCTCAGATCATAAGGATATAAATCGGCGGTCCGCTAATCACAATTTGGCATAAATATAGAAGGAGAGTTTATGCGTGAGGTTAATGTCATGGGCTGAAGGTCATAAGCCCAAGAGATTCCTACGCCATTGGATCACCTCACATCTGCGGTGCATCCTCCTGCAGACCCTGCCCCTTCCAGGTGCCGAGGGATCTCCGCAGTCGGCTGGCTAGTGAGCTGCTGCCGTGGACGTTGTGGTAGTGAAACACCGCTGTGGCGCGCAGGGCGTCTTCGGCCACGGGCATGTTGGTGTGCAGCGAGCGATAGCCCCAGAACAGGTACAGGTGGCCGGGTTGCATGGCGATGCGGGTGAACGCCTTTTCATCCCTGGCGACTTTGCTCCTGAGACGGCGTTGCACCCAGCCGTTGTCCACTCGCACCTTGTCCAGCAGGTTGGCGAAGTAGGTGCGGCGGATCGGCCGACGGTTCGGCAGCATCAGCAGGTCGCCGCGTTCGCCGCTGGTGGGCATGCAGACCGGCAGGATGGTGGTCAGCACAAACGAGTCGTAGTGGAAGATCAGCGATTCGCGACGACCGCCGCTACCGGTCAGGCAGCGTAATGTCTGGGTCATGCCGTTTTCGCTGGAGCGATCACCGGTGGCGCCCGCCACAATACGCCGGCATAAATCGATGAAATCCCGAGATGTACCCCATTCATGAAGCGGCGTGCCTTGCACGGCCTGTCGGCCCGAGAGTGCGACGTAATCGTTGCCGCAGTCGGCAACCGTGCGGGCGACCAGCGCTTGCAGTGCTTCGAGTTGGGACGGGCTGGCCCAGCCGGGCAAGACAGCGTATCCGTCGCTGTCGATGGCCTTGATCAAGCTCTGGACCTGAGCTTCCGAAAAAGTGGTGTAGGGCATCTGGCGGCAATCTCATGACGTAGACCGAGGAACGGAGAAGCCCATCGGACCTACTGCTTGAGATGTACCGTTTCAGCCGGGCGAGGCCGAAGCCTAGCAGCTAGCACAGGTTTATCCATGTGCACGGAAAGAATATTTCAAAATGTTTATTTTCGCGGGAAAAGCTCACTTTTTCGTCCATTTATGAAACAGATCGACGCAAGAGGCCCCGAGCAGAGGGGGTGCTGAGTGTAACGTTGTTGTGTCGCGAGATATGTCAGGGCCACTTTGCGATCTTTAAGCCACGTGGCGGGCCATCTGGATGGCAGTGCGTTTTACCCGCTCGACGATGTCCAGACCGGTTGAGCGGCAGAGCGGGGCCGAGTGTGTGGTTCAGCCCTTGAACAGGGGTTCTTCGAGGCCCTGGACGCCAGGGTGCAACGCGAACACGCCGCCGGCCAGCGGCTGGTCGCTGATGTCGCCGCCGGGGCGTATCGAGGTGACGTAAAGGGTGTCCAGACCCGATCCGCCGAAGGCGCACATGGCGGGCTTTTTCACGGGCACCTTGAGCGAGCGATCCAGCTTGCCCTCGGGGGTGAAACGATGGATCACGCCTTCATCGTTGCCGCAGATCCAGTAGCAGCCGTCGGCGTCGACTGCTGCGCCATCGGGGCGACCGGCGTGGTGATTCATGTCGACGAACAGTCGGCGGTTGCGCGGCGTGCCGGTGTCGATGTCGTAATCGAAGGCCCAGATTTTCTGCACGGAAGGGTGGGAATCGGAGAGGTACATGATGCGGCCGTCCGGGCTGAACCCCAGGCCATTGGGCACAATCATGTCGGTGAGCTGCGCAGTCAGCGGCTCGGCCTGGCCGGCGCTGTAGCGATACAGCGAACCCACTGGCAACGCTTTTGCCATGTCCATGAACATGGTGCCGGCCCAGAAACGGCCCTGGCGATCGCAGCGACCGTCGTTGAAGCGCATGTTGTCGCTGGCGTGTTTCACGCCGCTGAGCAGTTGCGTGGTGACGGTACCATCGTCCTGAGGATGAAGGCGGAACAGGCCGCTTTTCATGCCGGCCAGCCAGCTGTCGTCTTCGTAGCGAGCGATGCAGGCGAGCATTTCCGGTGCTTCCCAGTGCGTGGTGCGACCGTCTTGCGGGCTCCAGCGATGGAGGCGACGGGCCGGAATGTCGACCCAGTAGAGTGTCTGTTCCTGAGCGTTCCAGACCGGCGATTCACCCGTGGCGTTGCGTGCATCGAGAATCAGCTCTGCGTCCATGACGATCATTCCCGGATTTTTACTATGGAAGGCCGACCTCGCAGTCGGCCTGGTCGTCGTCGATCCTTACTCGTCGCCAAACGGCCCGGACTCCACGAACGCGCCGCCCTGATAAACCATGGTGGGGTCGTCGGACGCCGGCATCGGCTGCGCTTCGACCTTGGCGCGAAAGGGCTCGGAATTGTCTTTCGGCTGATAGCCCAGGTGATTGGCCAGGCGGTTATCCCACCAGACCTTGCTGTTGTCCGACGCGCCGTAAACGATCGTGTGGCCGACGTTCGGGGTGAACAGCCCGCGCTCGATCAGCTGGGTCAGGTCGTCGTAGCTCAACCAGCTGGAAAGCATGCGGCGGTTCTGCGCTTCAGGGAATGAGGAGCCGATGCGGATGCTGACGGTCTCGATGCCGTAGCGATCGAAATAGAAGCTGGCCATGTCTTCACCGTAGGATTTCGACAGGCCGTAGTAGCTGTCCGGACGACGCACAGCGCTGGCGTCGATGACTTCATCCTGACGGTAGAAACCGATGACGTGGTTGGAGCTGGCGAAAATCACTCGCTTCACGCCATGCCGGCGTGCCGCTTCGTAGATGTGGAAGATGCCACAGATGTTCGGGCCGAGGATTTCTTCGAAGGATCGCTCGACCGAGACGCCGCCAAAGTGAACGATGGCGTCAACGCCTTCGACCAACTGGTGAACCGCCTTTCTGTCGGCCAGGTCGCAGATCTGGATTTCCTCGTGGGGGCCGGCGGCCGGTGCCATGTCGGCGATATCGGACAGGCGCAGGATCTTGGCAAACGGACGCAGGCTTTCGCGCAGGACTTTACCGAGGCCGCCAGCGGCGCCCGTCAGCAAAATGCGGTTGAGCGGGGCCTGGGCGTTGAATTCAGTCATCGTGGGAAGCCCTGATTCTGATGTTGTTTTTATGGTGTCATCGGTTGTCGTATGACGTTTGCAGGATTATCGACAGGGCCCGCAAATTTTGTCAACGCGACGAAGGTTTCAATCCCATGGGGTCGTCCTCGCCGGGCCAGTCCCGGGCACTCCCCGAACGGTACTCGTCACGGGCTTACCAACGGTCGCTGGCGGATATTGCGGACCCCTTGTTTCTCTGCTAATTTCGAAAATGTTAACGATGACATTTCCGCTTAAACAATAAAAACAACGGGATTTTTCGCTATGACAACTCGCCTCAAGAAGGGCTTTTCCGCCGCTCTCTGTTCCCTCGCTGTGGCTGTCGCCTGCGGCACCGCCATCAACGTTCAAGCCGCCGACGCCGCCAAGCTCGGTCCGCTGAAAATCGGCGCTTCGTTTCAAGAGATCAACAACCCCTATTTCGTGACCATGAAGGACGCCCTTCAGGACGCCACTGCCAGCATCGGTGCAACGCTGCTGGTCACTGACGCGCGCCATGACGTGTCCAAGCAGATCAGCGACATCGAAGACATGCTGCAGAAGGGCATCGATATTCTGATCATCAACCCGACCGACTCGGTAGGTGTTCAGTCCGCCGTCAAACAGGCCCACGACAAAGGCGTGGTCGTGGTTGCCGTCGACGCTCAAGCCAATGGCCCGCTGGACTCGTTCGTCGGCTCGAAGAACTTCGACGCTGGCGTGCAGGCTTGCGATTACCTGGCCAAGAACATCGGCGAGAAGGGCGACGTCGGAATTCTCGACGGCATCGCGGTGGTGCCGATTCTTGAGCGCGTGCGCGGCTGCAAGGAAGCCCTGGGCAAGTACAAAGACATCAAGATCGTCAGCATTCAGAACGGCAAGCAAGAGCGTGATCAAGCGCTGACCGTGACTGAAAACATGCTGCAGGCGCAGCCCAATCTCAAAGGCCTGTTCAGCGTTAACGACAACGGTTCCCTTGGCGCCCTGGCGGCTATCGAATCCAGCGGCATGGACGTCAAGCTGACCAGCGTCGATGGTGCGCCCGAAGCCATCAAGGAAATCCAGAAGCCGAACAGCAAGTTCATCGCCACTTCCGCTCAGTACCCTCGCGACCAGGTACGTCTGGCCCTCGGGCTGGCGCTCGCCAAGAAGTGGGGCTCACAAGTCCCGGCGACCATTCCGGTCGACATCCTGCTGGTGGATCAGGCCAAGGCCAAGACCTTCACCTGGTAAGGGGCGTGGCGCCGCTCGCCTGAATCTTGTTTGCCCAGGCGGGCGCCACGTATTGATGTGAGTTGCGCAGCGATGTTCCGCTGCGACGAGGTGCCCATGAGCTGCCTTCTGCAATTGGAAAACATCTGTAAAAGCTACCCCGGCGTGCAGGCGCTCAAGTCGATCAACCTGCAGGTCGAGCGCGGCGAAATTCACGCGCTGCTCGGCGAAAACGGCGCGGGCAAATCGACCCTGATGAAGATCCTCGCGGGCGTCGAACATCAGGACAAAGGCAGCATTCTCATTGACGGCGCGGAGCAACATTTCGCGACCTACAACGAGGCCATTGCCGCCGGCATCGGCATTGTCTTTCAGGAGTTCAGCCTGATCCCCTATCTCAATGCCGTGGAGAATATTTTCCTCGGTCACGAGATCGTCAACGGCTTCGGCTTGCTGCGCAAAGGCGAGATGCGCGAGAAAGCCATCGCGCTGTTCGACCGCCTCGGCGTGAAGATCAATCTGGATTGTTCGGTGCAGCACTTGAGCGTTGCCGAGCAGCAGTTTGTCGAGATCGCCAAGGCCCTGGCCCTTGAAGCACGCTTGCTGATTCTCGACGAGCCGACTGCCACCCTGACGCCATCCGAGGCCGAGCTGCTGTTCGACATCATGCGCGAACTGAAAAGCCAGGGTGTGGCGGTGATCTTCATCTCTCACCATCTGGAAGAGATTTTTCAGGTTTGCGACCGCATCAGCGTGCTGCGTGATGGCGCCAATGTCGGCGCCCTGACCGTCGCCAACAGCGACATCGACACGCTGGTGGAGATGATGGTGGGGCGGCGTCTGGAAGCGAGCTTTCCGCCCAAGCAGTCTCGCGCCCAGGGCGAAGTGGTGCTGCAAGTGCGTGACATCCAGCTCACCCGCAACGGCCCGCACAACAGTTTCAATCTGCACAAGGGCGAGATTCTCGGCTTTGCCGGGCTGGTGGGGTCCGGGCGCACGGAGCTGGCGCTGGGCGTGATCGGCGCGTTGCCGGTGGTCAGCAAGGATGTGCTGCTGCGGGGTCAGCCGGCGCACCTTGATGATCCGGCGCAAGCGCTGGCCAGTGGCATCGGCCTGTTGCCGGAGAGCCGCAAGAGCGAAGGGCTGATCGTGGATTTCAGCATTCGCGAGAACATTTCCCTGAACAATCTGGGCAAGTACGAAGGCGCGGCGCACTTGCTTGATCGGCACAAGGAAGACACCACCACCGCTCACCTGATGAAGCAGCTGTCGATCAAGGCGCCAAGCTGTGAAAGCCGGGTGATTAATCTCAGCGGCGGCAATCAGCAGAAGGTGGTCATCGCGCGCTGGATCAATCACCACTGCGACATCCTGATCTTCGACGAGCCGACCCGAGGCATCGACGTCGGCGCGAAGGCGGAGATCTACACCCTGATGCGCACACTCACCGAACAAGGCTTCGCGATCATCATGATCTCTTCGGAACTGCCGGAAATCATCGGTATGTGCGACCGCGTGGCCGTTTTTAACAAGGGCGCTATCGTCAACGTGCTGGAGGCTTCGGCCATCAATCCGCAGGAAGTGATGCGCCACGCCACCGGGAGTCTGAACAGTGAACACCTCCATTAAACCCATGACCGCGCAGCCCAACCGGATGCAGCTCAACTTCGCTCGATTGATCCGTTCGCCAGCGTTTTACCCCTTCGTCGGTCTGGTGGTGGTGACGGTCTTCATGATCTTCGCCAGCGACAAGTTTCTCACCGGCGCGAACCTGGAAAACATCGCCCGCCAGGTGTCGATCAACGCAATCATCGCGGTCGGCATGACCTGCGTGATCCTCACCGGCGGCATCGATTTGTCGGTGGGTCCGGTGATGGCCTTGTCCGGCACGCTGACCACCGGCCTGATGGTCGCAGGCGTGCCGGCGCCGATCGCTATCCTTGTCGGTTTGCTGATTGGCGTGGGCTTCGGTGTGGGCAACGGCATCTTCGTCGCGTACCTGAAAATGCCGCCGATCATCGTGACGCTGGCGACCATGGGCATCGCGCGCGGGCTGGGCCTGATGTACACCGACGGCTACCCGATTGCGGGCATGCCGGACTGGTTCGCCTGGTTCGGACGCGGCACGCTGTTCGGCATTCAGGTGCCGATTCTGATCATGCTGGCGACATACTTTTTCGCCTGGGTGCTGCTGCAACACACGCGTGTCGGTCGCTACGTTTATGCCATCGGCGGTAATGAAGAAGCCGTGCGTCTGTCCGGCGTGCGCGCCTCGCGGTTCAAGCTGCTGGTGTATTCGATCAGCGGGCTGACGGCGGCGATTGCCGGGCTGGTGTTGTCGTCGCGGCTGATGAGCGGGCAACCGAACGCTGGCGTCGGTTTCGAGCTGGACGCCATTGCGGCCGTGGTGCTGGGCGGTGCGTCGATTGCCGGCGGTCGCGGCGTGATCATTGGCACGCTGGTGGGCGCGATGCTGTTGGGCGTTCTTAACAACGGCCTGAACATGCTGGGCGTCTCGCCGTATGTGCAAAGCGTGATCAAGGGTGGAATCATTTTGCTGGCGATCTTCATCAGTCGGCAGCGGCATAAATAATTTTGGTGGTGACTGATTTGGCCTCATCGCGAGCAAGCTCACTCCTACAGGGCGACGCGGTCATTGTAGGAGTGAGCTTGCTCGCGATAGGGCCGGTCCAGTCACTGATGAATTTGAAACGATATCGGCTATCTCAGCCGTCATCCAAACATCAAAACAGGTAACCCGACATGGAACAAAACACAAAAACCACCATGCAAGCCGTCGTCTGCCATGCGCCGAAAGACTACCGTCTGGAGCAGATCAGCAAGCCCGTTGCGCGGGCCAATGAACTGGTGATTCGCATCGGTGCCTGCGGGATCTGCGCCAGTGACTGCAAATGCCATTCGGGTGCTGCGATGTTCTGGGGCGGCGAGAGCCCGTGGGTCAAGGCCCCCGTCGTGCCGGGCCACGAGTTCTTCGGCTACGTCGATTCGGTGGGCGAGGGTGCTGAAGAGCACTTCGGCGTAAAGGTGGGTGACAAGGTCATCGCCGAGCAGATCGTCCCTTGCGAGAAGTGCAAGTTCTGCAAGTCCGGCAAGTACTGGATGTGCGAAGTGCACAACATCTTCGGCTTCCAGAAAGACGTCGCCGAAGGCGGCATGGCGCAGTACATGCGCATCCCGAAGACCGCGATAGTGCATCACATCCCCGAGTCGGTTTCGCTGGAGGATTCGGCGTTGATCGAGCCGATGGCCTGCTCGATTCACACCGTCAACCGCGGTGATGTTCAGCTCGACGACGTGCTGGTGATCGCCGGCGCCGGCACGCTGGGGCTGTGCATGGTGCAAGTGGCTGCGCTGAAAACGCCGAGGAAACTGGTGGTCATCGACATGGTCGACGAGCGCCTGGAACTGGCGAAAAAATTCGGCGCCGACGTGGTGATCAACCCGAGCCGCGACAATGCGAAAGAGATCATCAACGGCCTCACTGACGGCTACGGCTGCGACGTTTATATCGAGACAACGGGCGTGCCGATCGGCGTTACCCAAGGCCTTGATCTGATCCGCAAGCTGGGCCGCTTCGTGGAGTTCAGCGTGTTCGGCGCAGAGACCAGCGCTGACTGGTCAATCATCGGCGATCGCAAGGAACTCGACGTGCGTGGCGCTCACCTGGGCCCGTATTGCTACCCGATTGCCATCGACCTGTTCGAGCGCGGGTTGGTGACGTCAAAAGGCATCGTCACCCACGACTTCGGTCTGGACGACTACGCCGAAGCGTTTGCCCTGGCGGACTCGACCAAGTCGATCAAGGTGCTGCTCAAACCCGTTAACTGACACAACTCTTTCTGTAGGAGCAATCGCAGGTCGCGATGCGGTTTTATCTGACAAATCGCTTTCGCGACCGTCGTAACCTCCGATTGCTCCTACAGGGAACCGTGGCACGCCTCAAGTAAACCAATAACAAGAGAGCGCACCCAGATGGATTACGTCATCGGTGTCGACATCGGCACCCAAAGCACCAAGGCATTGCTGGTCGATGGCCAAGGTCGGATCGTCGCGCAGCACAGCCACAGTTATAAGGTCGACACCCCCAAACCGCGCTGGGCCGAGCAATGGCCGCAGGTCTGGCTCGACGCCGTGGACATCTGCGTCGCCGCCTGCATGCGCAAAAGCGCGTTGCCGAGGGACAGCGTCAAAGCCCTGTGTGTCAGCAGCCTGTATGGCGGCTCCGGCATCGCGGTCGATGCACAGATCAAACCCTTGTACCCGTGCCTGATCTGGATGGACCGCCGCGCCGAGGCACAGGTCGAGTGGGTCAATCAGCACGTCGATCTCGAGCGGCTGTATGCGATCACTGGCAACTCGGTGGACAGCTATTACGGCTTCACCAAAATGCTCTGGCTCAAAGACAAACAGCCGCAGGTCTGGGCCGACACGCGCTACCTGTTGCCGCCCAACAGCTACATCAATTACTGCCTGACCGGCGAGGTCGCGGTGGACCACAGCTCTGCCGGCAACATCGGCGGTGTTTACGACGTAAAGGCCCGGGGCTGGTCGGCAGAGATGCTCGACGCGCTGGGTATTCCGGCGTCGATGATGCCCGAGCGGCTGGTTCACTCCGGTGATGTCGTCGGCGGCCTGTTGCCCGAATGGGCCGACCGCCTTGGGCTTGCTCCTGGCATTCCGCTGCTCGGTGGTGGCGTCGATGCCGCCATGGCGACCTTCGCCGCGGGCGTTACTCAGGCCGGCAATCACGTGGCGATGATCGGCACCAGCATGTGCTGGGGCTACCTCAATCAGCAGGTCGATGCTCGGCACGGTCTGGTCAGTTTTCCCCACGTCTTCAACGGCGCCAAAGACCTCTACATTTTCGGCGGCGCGATCACCGCCGGTGCGTCGGTCAGCTGGTTTCGCGAGCAGTTCTGTCAGGCTGAAGAGCAGCAAGGCAGGGAAAGCGGCGAAGACAGCCACGTCATTCTCGAACGTGCGGCGACGAAGATCCCGGCCGGCAGCGACGGCGTACTGTTCCAGCCGTACCTGATGGGCGAGCGCAGTCCGGTGTGGGACGCTAAAGCCAGCGGCAGTTTTGTCGGCCTGAGCCTTTATCACAGCCGAATCCATCTGTACCGCGCGGTGCTCGAAGGCGTCACGTTCGCGCTTCGGCACAACATCGAAGCGGGCACCAAAGGCGCGCAGTCCCTGGACCCTCGTCTGATCGTGGTCGGCGGTGCCAGCCATTCGGACCTGTGGATGCAAATCATCGCCGACGTCACCAACTTTCCGGTCTACACCATCGTTCAGGAGGTCGAGGCGGCGCTCGGTGCAGCCTTGCTGGCGGCCCACGCGGTCGGGTTGGTGGATGAGGCGCAGGTCCACAAAGGCTGGGTTCAACTCGAGCGACGGGCCGAGCCTCAAGCCGAGAACGTCGCGCTGTACTCGCGACTGTTCGCCGATTACGTGGCGCTGTACCCGGCGCTGAAACCGATCATGCATCGCTTGCAGGGAGCGTGACTGTGAACACGGCTCAATTTGATTTCAGCGGCCAGCGCATTCTGGTCACCGGCGCCAGCAGCGGCATCGGCTGGGAGGTCGCGCAGCAGGTGCTGGCCAGCGGCGCGGAGGTGTATGCCCTGGGCCGCGATGCAGCGGCTCTGGAAAAACTCGCGGGGCAGGGCTGTCAGGTCTTGCGCGTGGACGTGGCCGATCAGCCGTCATTGGCCGCAGTGCTCGCGGACTTGCCAGTGATGCACGGCCTGGTCAACTGCGCGGGGATTTCCATACTGGAATCCGCGACCGAGGTCAGCGCTGCGGCATTCGATCAGGTCATGGCGGTCAACGTGCGGGCGGCGGTGATGATCGCGGGAGCGATAGCGAAGAAGATGATTGTCGAAGGCGTGGCGGGGAGCATCGTCAATGTGTCAAGCCAGGCTTCGTTGGTGGCGCTGGACGACCACTTGAGCTACTGCGCGTCAAAGGGCGCGATGGACGCCATGACCCGTGTGCAGTGTGGCGAATGGGGCCGCTACGGGATTCGCGTCAACAGCGTCAACCCCACCGTGACGCTGACGCCCATGGCGCAGATGGCGTGGGGCGAGCCGAGCAAACGCGACCCGGCGCTGGCGGCGATTCCCCTCGGCCGCTTCGCCGAAACCGCAGAGGTCGCGGCGCCGATCCTGTTCCTGCTGAGCAGCGCGGCGTCGATGATCACTGGCGTGTCGCTGCCGATTGATGGGGGGTATACGAGCCGCTAGGACGCTCGGTTTGCCGCAAGTGTTGAGGCTTGATGCGAGCCTCTTGTGGGAGCGAGTTTGCTCGCGAAGGCGTCGGTGAATCCGCTAAATCACCTTCGCCTGGAATGCCCTCTTCACACCCTGAGGTCATCCGTCAATCTGCAGCCAGCTCAGCCAAGCGCTCTGACAAAGGCGATCCGTGCCTGCTCAAGGCTTTCAAATAGATCTGCTCCTCATACA